>DASURL010000129.1:0-3632 GCA_036280075.1 Gemmatimonadaceae bacterium
CACCGCCTGGCGCGTGTCGCCCACGGCGCCGGCGACGAGGGCGAACGGCGTGCGCGAGTTTCCACGTCGCGACCGCGCTTCCTCGGCGGCGAGCGCCAGCACCGGCCGCAGCAGGCCGACCTGCGCGTCGCGGATGGCGAACTGCGTCGTGTGCACGGCGACGGCGACGCCGCCCGCGCCGGCGTCCACGTAGTAGCGCGTGAGGCCGCGCTGGCGCGCGTCGTCGAGCCTGCGCTGCGCGGTGAGCGCCAGTGGATGGGCCGGGATCACCTGGCCGGCGAGCAGGTGGTGGCGCAGCGCGCTCGTCGATTCGGCGGACGGAGGCGAGCCGGATGGCATGTCAAAAGCGTCCGTCGCGCCGCTCGAACTTCGTCGGCTTGCCGAGCAGCCGCCCGCCGCGCGCGATCCACTCCGCCACCCAGTCGAGCAGGGTGTCGAGCGGCATCAGCGGGTCACCGAGCAGCGTGCGCATGCGCGTGCTGTCGCTGAGGAGGGCGTCGCTGGATTCGGTGCCGACGAGCCGCGCCTCGTGATCGAGCCGCGTGGCCAGTCCCTGTGCGAGGTCGGCCACGCGGAGCACCGCGGGGCCGGCGACGTTCACCACGAACGGCGCCGGTGCGCTCGCCTTCGCGAGTGCCGCGAGGGCGAGGGCGTTCGCGTCGCCCTGCCAGATGATGTTCACGTGCCCCATCGCGAGGTCGATCGGCTCGCCGCTCACGATGCGCAACGCGAGGTCGGTGAGCACGCCGTAGCGCAGGTCGTGCGCGTAGTTGAGCCGCACGATGGCGACCGGAGTGCCATGGCGGTGCGCGGCAGCCGTGAAGATCCGCTCGCGGGCGAGGCACGACCAGGCGTACTCGCCCACGGGCGCGAGGGCGTCGGTCTCACGTGCGCCGCGTCCGGTGGCGGCGGTGAGCGCGTACACGTTGCCGGTGGAGAAGACCGCCGTGCGCGCGCCCGCGTATCGCTCGGCCACGAACGCGGGAACGGCGGCGTTCATCGCCCAGGTGAGCGACGGATCGCCGGCGGTGCCGAATTTCTGCCCCGCCATGAACACCACGTTCGGCGCGTCGGGGAGCGCCGCGAGCGCGCGCGGCTCGAGGAGGTCCGCGCGGGCGATCTCGATGCCATCCGCCTCCAGCGCGCCGGCCGTCGCGGCGTCCGACCAGCGCGACACGGCGATCACGCGGCGCGACGGATCGGCGCGCTTCGCCATCCGCGCCAGCGACGGCCCCATCTTTCCGCCCGCGCCGAGCACGATGATGTCGCCCGGCGCCTGCGCCAGGGCGGCAGCGAGCGACGGCGAGGGACGCGAGAGCGCGTCCTCCAGCTCGGCGTCGGTGCGTGGCGCCGAGGTGCGGCCGCCGGTGGTCATCCCGCCGTGGTGGGACGCCCGTGGCCGCGTGCGGCGTCGAGCTCGCGCTGCAGCTCGTGGCGGGCCGCGTCGATGACGTCGCGGGTGCGGTCGCGCAGCGTGGCCACGTCGGCCGCCGTCATCCCCGTCGTGGGGATGGGGGCGAGCACGCGGGCCTTCGCCCGCGCGCGGCGGAAGGCGAAGCTCCCCTTCGCCATGCAGTGCCGCGTGCCGGCCACGACGATGGGCAGGATGGGCACCTGCGCCTCGATCGCGAGCTTGAACGCGCCGTCCTTGAACGGGAGCAGCTCGGGGGTGCGGGAGCGGGTGCCTTCCGGGAAGATCATCACGCTGACGTGCTTCCCGAGGCGGTCGCGGCATCCCTTCATCGCGCTCACCACGCTCTCGCGCCGTCCGCGCTTGATCGGGATGTCGCCCGCCATGCGCATCATCCAGCCCATGACCGGGATGCGGAAGATCGTGTCCTTCGACAGCCACTTCATCTCCCAGGGAAAGTGGCTGATGAGGAAGATGTCGGCGTAGGACTCGTGGTTGGAGACGGCGACGTAGGGATGGCGCGGATCGGCGGGCGCCTCGCCATCGGTCTCGAAGTCCCAGAGCGGGTTGAGCGACACCGCCGTCACGGCGAGCTGGCGGAATGCGCGGCCGGCGTGATAGCGGCCGCGGTCGAAGGGCGCGGTGACGAGCCAGACCGCGCTCACGTAGAGGAAGCCGAAGAGGACGGTGGAGACGGCGGCCACCCACGCCCAGGCACTGAGGAGTCGTTGCATGCAGTCGGTGCGGCGCGCGTCAGGCGCGCAGGAAGTCGGGACGCCAGTCGCGGACTTCGCGCTTCACGGCGTCGGCGGTGGTGAGCTCGCCGCGCAGGCAGCGCTCCACCAGCGCCGGCAGCTCGGCGTCGCCGGCGAAGCGGAGGCCGACGAGCTGCTTGAGCCGCAGCTCGGAGATCCGCCCGCGCAGCTCCGGCGGCAGGGTGGCGGCGAGGCGCAGCCGCATCTCCAGCGCGATGAGCCGGCTCTGCACGACGAGGATGGAGGCACGGCTGGCGACCACGGCGGCGACGAGGCCGAGCGACACGATGACGAACCAGATGCTCCACGCCGACGGGACGCGCACGGCGTGGACGGTGGTGATGACGAGGTTGGCGAGGAGGATCGGCATCGCCACGTAGTGGTACAGCGCGAAGTAGCGCCGGTGGTTCGCGTAGCTCTGCGTCCGGAGTTCGCTCATGGGAGGATGAAGGTGGCCGTCAGCCGGCGGCGTCCCGCGCCTCGCGCGCGTGACGCTTGATGCGGGCGAGCATGGCATTGAGTCCCACCTCGCGGCCGGCGAGGCCGATGCCTTCCATCATCTGCCGCACGAAGTCATTCGGGATGGCGAGCGCCGTCTCCGGCGGCTGGCCATTGATCGCGGAGAAGAGAATGGACAGGAACGCCGCGATGGTCGGCGACTGTCGCGCGTTGACGTCGGCGTAGAAGTAGAGCCTGCCGTCGCGGACCTCGGGAAAGAGGTCGACACGCGTCTGGCACTCCGGTACCGTGAAGCTGGCGCGGTCGAGGTCGCGGAAGCGCTCGGGCAAGGGCTCGAGCTGCTTCGCATAATGGAGCAGGGCCTGCATCTTCTCTTCTCGGCCGAGGGCGCGGAACCTGCTCAGCACCTTCGACACGGATGGCGGAAGCGACTGCTCCGCGGCCGGTTGCGTCATGGCAGGACATAAACCGCGTGGGGGACGACGCGTCAAGCGCCGTGCCCGCAGGCGGTCGATCACTTTCACCGGGGACGACGAACGATGCCGACGAGAACCGCGAGCGCTGCCTGGCAGGGCGGCCTGAAGGACGGGAAGGGAAGCTTCAAGGGACAGACGGGGTTGCAGGGACAGTACAACTTCTCGTCGCGCTTCGAGAACGGCACCGGCTCCAACCCGGAAGAGCTCCTCGCCGCTGCCGAAGCGGCGTGCTTCAGCATGGCGCTGAGCCTCGGCCTGGAGAAGGCGGGGTTCAAGCCGCAGAACATCGAGACGGACGCGGCGTGCACGATCGACAAGGTGGGCGAAGGGTTCAAGATCACCCACATGCGCCTGAACACCCGCGCCACGGTGCCTGGCATCGACGACGCGAAGTTCCAGAGCATCGCCGCGGCAACGAAGGAAGGGTGCCCGGTGTCGGGGGCGCTCAAGAACAATGTGCAGATCGAACTGAGCGCGAAGCTGAACTGACGGCTGAGCGACCGAGGGCTAGTCCGGGCGCTGCCCGGCGGC
>DASURL010000130.1:0-2567 GCA_036280075.1 Gemmatimonadaceae bacterium
CAAACCTCCGAATGAGCGCCATGGTGCTCCACGCTACCGGGACGGCCGACGGCACGAAGCTCGAGAATGTGAGCATGGTGAACGATGCACGGGCCTTCCTCGAGTCGCTCGTTGGGCAAACGATCAAGACGTCCCGCGGCCGACCTAATGTGATCCTCGCCGTCGAGGGTCCCGACGTCATCGTCGGTACTTTGCGATCGCCTTCGGCTCAGCCCGTCCCGATCGAGTGGGTTCAGTCAGCGCTTGACCGGGCGGATTCCACTTAGCGTTGCAACGCGAGCGCGGCTGTGGAGGTCGGGATGCGGGACAGGAGGCGGACGCCGGCGGGCGGGGTTCAGGCCGAGAAGCAGCAGCGCTATGTGCAGCTGATCGCGCAGGGCGTGAGCAATGCCGAGGCGTGTCGGCTGGTGGGGATCAACCGGCGGACGGGCACGCGCTGGCGCTACGGCCGCCAGGTCCGCAATTCCGCCGGGGAGGTCGTCATCTATGCGCCGGTGAAGATCAAGGACGCAAGGCCGCGGAGTCCGCGGTACTTGTCGGAGTTCGAGCGCATCCAGATCGCGGACCTGCGCTCGGCGGGGACGAGCGTTCGCGCGATCGCCAGCGAGCTGGGCCGGGCGCCGTCGACGATCAGCCGCGAGATCCGCCGCAACGGCGACCCTGATGGCCGCTATCGCCCTCACCGCGCTGAGCACCTGGCTCGCCTGCGGGCGTGTAAGCCGCGGGCGCGTCGGATCGCCGGCGATGCCGTGCTCACCGAGACCGTCGCGCGGCTGCTCGGTCAGCGCTGGAGCCCGGAGCAGGTCGCGCACGAGCTGCGCGAGCTCTTCGTCGGTCAGCCGTCGCGGTGGCTGTGCAAGGAATCGATCTACCAGGCGATCTATGACCCGGCGGTGCCGTTGACCCGGCCGGCGCGGCGGCGGCGCCGCAGGCGGCGGCTGCTTGGCCTGCAGCGTCGTGGCCGGCTGACGGCGATGCGGATGATCGACGAGCGCCCCACCGAGGCCGAGGACCGCCTTCAGGCCGGGCATTGGGAGGGCGATCTGATCATGGGCGCCGGCGACCGCTCGGCGATCGGAACACTCGTGGAGCGCACCACGCGGTTCTTGATCCTGCTCGCCTTCCCCGACGCGATCGCGACCAGCGACCGTGTCCGCGACACGATCACGCACGCGCTCGAGGGCCTGCCCGCGGGGTTGCGGCGGACACTGACCTGGGATCAGGGCAAGGAGCTGGCCATGCACCAGCAGATCACCGCCGCGACCGGCGCCGGCGTGTTCTTCTGCGACGCGCACTCCCCGTGGCAGCGCGCCAGCAACGAGAACATGAACGGGCTGCTACGTGATTATTTCCCGAAGGCAACCGACCTCAGTGTCCACACCAGCGAGGACATCCGGCGCGTCGCGCTCGAGGTCAACCACCGGCCCCGCAAGACGCTCGGCTGGAGCCGACCGGCGGAACTCTTCGAGAGCGCGCTCGCCACCACCTGACCGCAACGATCCGCCCGCACACAGCCGCCAAGCATCCGCCCCGAACCGCTGCGCCACCGCGCTGACGCTCGGGATGCTCGCGCCCCGGGGAGCTCGAGAACAGAACTCTCTTGCCTGGCCGTGCCAGCTTCGCCGCTTCGCGGCTCAGGTCATCCCAGAGATCAATTAATCAAAACCAGTACCCGAGGCTCGACCCTGCCCGGCGCTCCGCGAAACCTGGTCATGTCGGTAGAAGTGGTGTGGGAGCCCGCTCGGCCGCCTGAGTAAGAGGACGGCCATCGCGGGTCTCGAATCGTCGGGCTGATTGCAGCAGTCCGATCGAAGGGAGCACCACGCGATGGCCGAGGGCCGGAGGATGACCGCTGCGCAGGCGGTCGACAAGGTGATGGCGTCAGAGCACGCCGACGTGATCCGCGAGGCGGTGGCCGGGGTGGTCGCCGAGTTGATGGAGGCCGAGGTCGCCGCGGTGGTCGGCGCCGAGTACGGCGAGCGCGCGCCCGAGCGGCGCACGAGTCAGCGCAACGGCTACAGGGAGCGATCGTGGGATACGCGCGTGGGCGAGCTCGAGCTTCAGATCCCGAAGCTGCGCTCGGGCCCGGCGTACTTCCCGAGCTTTCTGGAGCCGCGCCGGCGCGCCGAGCAGGCGCTGGTGGCGGTCGTGCAGGAGGCCTACGTCAACGGCGTCAGCACGCGCAAGGTCGACCGCGTTGTCGAGCAACTCGGCGTGCGCATGAGCAAGGACCAAGTCAGCCGGCTGTGCGCGCGCCTGGACGAGCACGTCCAGGCGTTCCGCGAGCGCCCGCTGGAGGGCGCCTACCCCTATTTGTGGCTCGATGCCAAGCAGGAGAAAGTGCGCGACGGCGCGCACGTGGTCTCCAAGGCGCTGGTGATCGCCTACGGCGTCCACGAGACCGGCCGCAGGGAGGTGATCGGGCTCGACGTCGGCCAGATCGAGTCCGAGGCGTTCTGGCGCGAGTTCCTACGCGACCTGCGCCGCCGCGGCCTCGACGGCGTCCGCCTGTGCGTCTCCGACAGCCACGAGGGCCTGAAGGCCGCGATCGCACGCGTGCTCGGCTG
>DASURL010000131.1:0-36185 GCA_036280075.1 Gemmatimonadaceae bacterium
GATTTCCCGCCGGCGAGCACGCCGCCGGAGAGAAGTGGCACGCGCTGCCGCCGGGCTACGATCCATCCACCGGCAAGTCGCTGAAGCCTTCCACCGCGAATCCTTCGTACACGGCGGTGTTCGGAAAGGGACTGGCCGACCTGGGCACCGAGAACCCGAAGCTGGTCACGATCACGGCGGCCATGCCGAGCGGGACGGGCACGGCTGCCTTCGCGAAGCAGCACCCGGATCGCTTCTTCGACGTGGGCATCGCCGAGGGGCACGCGGTCACCTTCGCGGCCGGAATGGCCACGCAGGGGGTGCGTCCGGTCTGCGCCATCTACTCAACCTTCCTGCAGCGCGGCTACGACAACATCATCCACGACTGTGCGATCCAGTCGCTGCCGGTGGTGTTCGCCATGGACCGTGCCGGACTGGTTGGCGAGGACGGCGAGACTCACATGGGCTTGTACGACATCGCCTACATGCTCGCCGTGCCCAACACCACCGTGACCGCGCCGAAGGACGGGCGCGAGATGCTGGCGCTGCTCCGCGCCGGCGTGGAGCACGAGCACGGGCCGTTCACCCTGCGCTATCCACGCGACGTGGTCCCCGACGAGGTGCCATCGATCTCGGAGATCCCCCCCACGCCCTACGCCACCTGGGAAGTGGTGCGGCAGGGCAAGGACGTCGCGATCCTCGCCGTCGGCACGATGGTCGGCACCTGCGTTGCGGCGGCCGAGTCGCTCGCCGCGGAGGGCCTCGACGTCACGGTCGTGAACTGTCGCTACCTCAAGCCGTACGACGAGGTGACGCTCGCCGCCATCCTCGCCAATCACCGCCAGATCCTCACCGTCGAGGAGGGCACGGTGGTGAACGGGTTCGGGGCGTTCATGACGGCCGTCATCGCGCGCCACGATGCCTCGGTGCGCGTCCATGCGCACGGTGTGCCCGATCGCATCATCTACGCGGCCTCGCGCGCCAAGCAGCTGGCGTCGCTCGGCCTCGATGCGCCCGGCATCGCCGACCGGGTGCGGGCGCTGCACGAGAGCGAGGCGCTCACCGGGTGATCCGGCTCGGCGTCGTCGGGCATCTTGGCTACGGCGGCCTGCCGGACGTGCTGGCGGCGCTGCGTCGCCTCGCGCCCACCCTCGAGCTGACCCTTTCGTTCGAGGAATCGCTGCGCGACGTCGCCGGCGCCGATGCGCCCATCATCGAGCCCGGCAAGGTGGATGCGCTCCTCACCCTCGGCGGTGACGGCACCCTCCTCCGCGCGGCGCGGCTCGACGCCGGCCGCGGCGTGCCGATCCTCGGCGTCAACCTGGGCCGGCTGGGGTTCCTCACCTGCTGTCCGGCCGACATGCTGGAGGAAGCGCTGCGGAAGTTCGCCGCCGGCGACTGCACGGTGGAGAAGCGCATGACGCTGGACGCCCGCGTCCTCGACGCCGCCGGCCGCGATCGCGCGCACTGGCGCGCGCTCAACGACGTCGTGCTGCACAAGGGCGGCTTCGCGCGCGTGGTCACGATGCGCGTGCAGGCCAACGGCGAGAGCGTCGCGCGCTACTCTGCGGACGGCATCGTCATCGCCACGCCCACCGGCTCCACGGCGTACAACCTGTCGGCGGGCGGCCCCATCGTCTTCCCCACGCTCGAGACCATCATCGTCACCCCGGTGAGCGCGCACACGCTCGCCCTTCGCCCCCTCGTGCTCGCGCCGTCGGCCGAGGTGCTCGTGCAACCGGAGGATGGCCCGGAAGAGCTTTTGGTGACGGTGGACGGGCAGGTCGGCACCACGTTCGCCATCGGGGAGACCCTTGTCGTGCGGCGATCGCAGGTCCCGGTGCCGATCGTGCGCTTCGGTGAAGGGAGCTTCTTCGCCACCATGCGCGAAAAGCTGCGCTGGGGCGGACTGCCCGAGCGGGACGAGACGCCACGATGCTGACCGAGCTGCGCATCCGGAACTTCGCCATCATCGAGTCGCTCGCGCTGCCGCTGGCGCGCGGCTTCAACGTGCTGTCCGGCGAGACGGGGGCGGGCAAGTCCATCATCGTCGGCGCGCTCGGCCTCCTGCTCGGCGAGCGTGCCAGCACGGACCTCATCCGCAGCGGCGCCGACCGCGCCACGGTGGAAGGGGTGTTCGACGTCTCCGACCGGCCCGAGATCGTGGACCTGCTCGACGAACGCGGCATCGACGTCGAGGAGTCCCTCGTCGTGCTGAAGCGCGAGATCGTGGCGGCGGGGCGGGCCCGGGCGTGGGTGAACGGCACCACCGTCAATGCCGGCATCCTCGCCGAGATCGGCCGTCACCTGGTGAACCTGCACGGGCAGCATGAGGCGCAGACGCTGCTCGACCCCGACGCCCAGCGTCGCATCCTCGACGCATTCGCCGGCGCCACCGAACAGGCCGCCGCGGTTCGCGACGCGTACGAGGCGTGGTCCGCCGCTCGCCGACAGACGGCCGAGCTGCTGCGGCGACGCGCCGACGCCGAGAAGCGTGCCGACTACCTCCGTCACGTGGTGCAGGAGATCGAAGGGGCGCGGCTCGTCGACGGCGAAGACGTGCGCCTCGAGGACGAAGCGCGCCGTCTCGAGCACGCGGAGGAATTGCGCGAGCTCGCCGGTGGCATCTCCAGCGCCATCGAGGGCGATGAAGGCACGCTCCTCACCCAGCTCTCCCAGATCGCGCGGCCGCTGTCGAGCATCCAGCGCATCGATCCCGCGTTGTCGCGCCTGCAGGAGCTTTACGACGCCGCGTATTACAACCTCGAGGCGCTCGCGCGCGAGATCAGCGACTATGAGTCGTCGGTGGAGCTCGACCCGGCCCGGCTCGAGGAGGTGCGGCGTCGACGGGACCTCCTGTTCCGCCTGACCAAGAAGTACGGCGCCACCCTCGGCGAGGTGGTGGAGGCGGGACGGAGCGCGCGGGCGGAGCTCGATCTCGTGGATTCAGCGGGGCTGGATCTCCGCGTGCTCGAGGAACGGGAACGCGACGCCGAGCGTACGGTGCAGGAGCGCGCCGCCGCGCTGACGGAGGCGCGTCGCGACGCCGCCGAACGGCTCGGTGTCGCCGTGGACGAAGTGCTGCCCGACCTGGGCATGCCCGACGGACATTTCATCGCCGCCCTGATCCCCACCCGCGAGGTCGGGCCCGAGGGCGCGGAGACGGTGGAGTTCCGCGTCTCGCTCAACGTCGGGCACGAGGAGCGTCCGCTCGCCCGCGTGGCCTCCGGCGGTGAGCTCTCGCGGGTGATGCTCGCCCTGAAGACCATCCTCGCGCGCCTCGACCGCGTGCCGACGCTCATCTTCGATGAAGTCGACGCCGGCATCGGCGGCCGCGTCGGGCTGCAGGTGGGGGAGACGATGCGCCGCGTGGCGAGCTACCACCAGGTGTTCGCCATCTCGCACCTGCCGCAGATCGCCGCGCGCGCGCATCATCACATCCTCGTCGCCAAGGGCGCGCGCGGCGGCGTGACGACGGCGGACGTCACCGTGCTCGACGGGGAGCCGCGCGTCACGGAGATCGCCCGCATGCTCGGCGGGGATCCGGAAAGCGACGTGAGCCGCGCGCATGCACGCGAGCTGCTGGAGAGCGCCGCCACCGCGCCCGGTGCGCCGGAGCGTACGGCGCCCGCGCGCCGTCAGTCGGCGCGCCGCAGCCGGTAGAAGATCCGAAGCTGGATCTGGTCGCGCGACGCCTTCGGGAGGCCGGCGGCGCCGGTCACCGTCTCCAGGTGCACGAACGACACTTCGATCGGGAAGCGCGCCTGCTGTCGAGCGTACGCGTTCACCGTGGAGAGTCGGAAGCCGACCCCGAGGCGCTGCGCGGTCGTCGCCGCACCCACGGTCGTCAGCACCGCCGGCACCGCCTCCGCACAATTCGCGCATGGCGTCTCGCCTCCCGCGGACCAGGTGGTCGCGCCGACGCGCTCCAGCCCGTAGTGCGCATCCACCGACAGCCAGTCACTGAAGAAATAGCGCGGCGAAACGTCGAGGCCGATCACGTCGCCCGCCGTGCGGCTCCGCTGGCCGAACGCAGGGAAGGGAAAGCTCGCCTCCGGATCGCCATAGAGCGGTGCCGTGACGGTGCGCGCAAAGGCCTTCACGTAGCGGGCGGCGATCGTCCCGCCGAACCGCCCGCTGATCAGGTCCAGCGCCGAATGGAGCTCCACGCCGGCGCCCTCGCCGGGGGCGATGTCCACGAGGTCGCGGGCCGAGTCCGCCGGGCTGGTGGCGAATCGGATCGCCGCGCCGACGAGCATGCGCGCCTGCAGCCGGGGCAGGGGCGCGTCGCCGCGCGCGAAGCGGTCGAACAGCAGGTACTTCGCACCGACCGCGACGTCGCCGATGCCCAGGCGATCCGAGGTGTGGAGCGAATCCAGGCCGCCGCCGACGGCGCTTTGCAGCAGGCCCGGCGTGCCGCCGCGTCCCTGCAGGTCGACGTACGAGAAATTCGTCGTCGCCAGGAACACGCCCGCGTTCGCGCCGGCCCCGGCGCCGAGGTACTGCTGCAGCGCCAGGTTGATCGCCTGGCGCCGCGCATCGATGGACGTCGCGAGTGCGCTCCCCGCACGAGGCGCCAGCAGCGCCTGCGATGCATCCGTGCCCAGGACGGCGGCGGCATTCGCGTACGCGCGGGCCTGGTCTCGTGCCGCGGCTGCGCCTGCGGGGTCGGCGTTCACCGGCCCGCACCCGGACGCGCCAGGGTTCGCCGCGCATTGCGTGATCAGCGTCGCGAGCTGGTCGGCCGCGTCCCTGAACGCGGTGACCAGGGTCTGGTTCCGCTGCGCGGCGTCGGCGCGCGATCCCGCCGGCACGAACCCCATGTTCGCGGCCACGCTCGTGTCCTCGTTCACGCGCAGCTGCACCACGCGCCGGGTCTGCACGATGGGCACCTGCACCCCGACGCTCAGGCGGCGTGTCACCCCGTACTCCAGCGAGACGGGCGTCGTGACGATGCGCGCGCCGCCCCGCACCTCGAGGCGCCCCAGCGACAGCCGGACCGCGGGATCGCCCGCGAGCGCCTGCAGGCTCGCCTCCGTCGGCGCGAGCAGCGGAAGCTGCGCGACACCGAGGGCGGGCGTGGAGAGATCGGCGCTCAATGGCTCCGTCCCGCCGGCCGCGGCGAAGCGCTCGTCGTAGCGGGTCCACGCCGTCGTGATCCCGAGTCGCAGGGTGCCGGCGGCGACCGGCGCAGCGTCCTCGGTATGGGAGAGCGGCGCCTGGGCGCCCAGGGCGGACGTGGCCGCGAGCGACGCGACGACCACGAGCAGGCACCCGCATACGTGACGGGCAGCGGGGAGAGCGGCGAGCGGCGGCATGGGGGCGAAGGTTATCATTGGGACGCAGGCCCATCAACTTCGACCACTCCCCTGTGACTCGCTTCGCGCTCCCGCCCGTCCCCTGGCAGCTGACTGGCAATCACTGGCTTGCGTTGCCGTGCATCCATCCGGCGAATGGTGCCGTGCACATGGTCGGGATGCTGCACCGCGGCGCGCGGGCGGCGGTCGAGCTCGCGGGCAGCGCCGACTACCTGAACGGTTCCGGCGACGCCCTCCTCACTCCCGTCGTCGAGATCGACGGAGTGGAGCAGGATCTTTCCGCCGGAACGATGGCGTGGGAGCGGGTGGCGCAGTGGCTTCCCACCTTCACCTGCACGCTCGGCGACCTCGTGGTGCGGGGGACCGTGTTCGCGCCGTATGGCCGCGACAGCGACGTCGCCGGGGCCGTCTACGCGCTGGGCGTGGAGAACCGCGGCGGCCGCGAGCACCAGGTCTCGCTCGGCATTCGTGGCACGCTCGGGCATCGCCAGCTTCGCGTGCGAACCCCGCGCGCCGCGGCGGACGACTCGCGCGTGTCATCGTTCGGAGACGGTGTCATCCTCCTCGAGGGGAGCGCGCAGCCGGGCCTCGTCGCGCTCGCGCTCTGCACCGACGGTGACGCGGTGGCGGAGGTGGCGGGGGCGAGCTTCTCGCTCGTTCGTCGCATGTCGGTCCCCCCTCGCGACCAGGCGCAGGTCGCGTTCTACCTGGGCGCCGGCCCGGAGCGCGATGGCGCGATCGCCACGGCGGCGGTGCTGCAGCGCCGCGGCTGGCGATCGCTCCTCGCCGGCACCCGCGACGCGCTCCAGCAGCTCGAGCAGAGCACGGGCAGCGAGGCAGTGGACCGGCTGATCAACCGCAACCTGCTGTTCGCGTACTTCTACGCGGTCGGGCGCGCGCTGGATGACGCGCACTATTACGTCGTCCGCACGCGTGTCCCATGGCACGGCGCCGGCGTGACGGTACGCGACTGGGAGGCGCTCATGTGGGTGCTCCCCGCCGTGCAGCTCGCCGACCCCGGGCTCGCGCGCGAAGTCCTGCTGCGGATGTGCGAGCTGCACGCGTACGCGCCCGGCCGCGGCGTGCATTATTTGGACGGGACGATGTTCGAGCCCGGCTTCGCCCTCGAAGGCGTGGCGGCCTATCCGCTCGCCGTGGACCGCTACCTGCGCGACACGGGGGACGATGCCATCGTCGACGAGCCGGCCATCGGCGACGCGCTGTACGGGGCGGCGGACGACCTCCGCGAGCGGCGCGACCAGCGTGTGCCCCTCTACTCCACCGACGTCCTGCCCGACGGTCGTCCCTCGGCACATCCCTTCACGCTGCACGGCAACGCCGTCGCCGCCCTGGCGCTCGACGTCCTGCGTCGCACGCTCGACGAGCAGTCGGCCAGCGCGGTGCAGGATCCGGCCGCGGTGCGCGCGGCCATCCGCCGGCACTTCGCCGCCGACCGTGACCCCAAGGCGACCCTCGCGGCGTCGGTGGATCTCGCCGGCCACACCAGTGCGGAGGACGTCCCTGCCGCCAGCGCCCTCTGGTTGCCGCTCTACGAGGCCATCGGGCGCGACGACTCGCTCTACCGGCGGACGGTCAAGGCGATTCCCGCCGACGACGAGCTGCTGGTGCGGCGCATCGCGCGCCTGCTCGGTCCGGGCGGCGACGCGGTGCTGCAGTGGCTGCGCCGAGCGCCCCTCGATGGCGGCCTCGCCGCGGAGGTGGTTGACGAAGCCGGCGTCGCGATCGCCAATGGCGGCGACGCGTCCCTGTCCGGACTCCTCGCGGCCACCGCATGGTACGCGGTCCACGCGCTCGGCCTGGCCGTGTAGCAGCACGCATGCGCGACTACCGACGCGCGCGCGTGACACTTATATTCGCTGCATCGCGGGAATAGCTCAGTTGGTAGAGCACAACCTTGCCAAGGTTGGGGTCGCGGGTTCGAGTCCCGTTTCCCGCTCTGGATACGATGACGGGGGAGCGGATGCTCCCCCGTTTTTCGTTCCGACGCGCCGGGATGGCGAAACTGGCAAACGCGCGAGACTTAAAATCTTGTGCCCGCAAGGGCTTCCGGGTTCGATCCCCGGTCCCGGCATCCAGCACCACCCATCAATGCAGAACGGCGCGTGACCAGTCGGTCACGCGCCGTTTCGTTGCCCGGGCTGGAGTGCGCCTGCGTCAGAAGGGAATCTCTTCCGTTTCCTCGGCGTGCTTTTCCGCCTTCGCCGGCTCCGCCTTCTCCCCCTTGGGTGGCCAGATCACGCCGTCGCAGGAGCGATCGCGGCACTTGAAGTCCGGCGCCTTCGGGTTGCGCTTCGTGAGGCGGTTGTCCCACATCCTGCCGCCGCACTTCGGGCAGCTCTGCTCGTCGAGCGCGAGCGGACCGCTGGCGGCGACCGGCGCTGGCGCGGTGTCGGCGGGCGCCACCGCATCGCTGGCGAGCGAGAGATCCGCCACCTGCTCGGTCCGCGCGGTCTTGGCGGCGCGCACCGGCTTCACAACCGCCGGCTTCGTCTTGCCGTAGCGACGCGCATACGCCACCGCGGGATCCTCGACTGGCTTGGCATACTTGCCGTCGCCGTCCATCTGGACCCAGTTCTGCTCGTACGCGTACAGCTCGTGCGCGATGCCGAAGCGTACCGCCGCGCGCTTGAACGCGTCGGTCGCCGCCTGCTTGTAGTCCTTGCCTGTGCCCACGTCCTCCCGGATGACGCCGAGGATCTGCAGGCGCGCCTTGAAGGAGCAGGCACCCTGATTCGCATCCTCGTCCAGCCCCGCCACCGGCGGGAGCAGCTCCAGCGTGAGGTCCCACTCGCCGGGCACGACGCTGTCCAGCCGCTCGCGCACCGTGTTCGCCTCGATGTAGGCCACGAAGCGCGCGATGTGGCGGCCGTCGCGGGAGACGGGGCGCCCATCCTGTCGCCAGGAGATGACGCCGGGGGGAAGGGGCGCGGAAAGCGCCGACCAGATGTCGTGCTTGTCGAGCGGGGTCTCGTGTCGTGCGATCATGTCCTGTTCTCCTTCTCTCATCCTGCCGGTTCGTGTCGGTCCAATGCGAGCTTACGAGGCTCGCGCCATGTGCCCCTGATACTTCTTCGCGTGCCCGACCGCGGGGCAAGTGCGGCCATGTTCGCAGTACCACCCATGCCGATCGTAGAACACCAGGTGCGCCGTGGTCCGGCCGTCCACCGTCTCGTCCACCCGGAACAGGTACAACACCGAGGTGCCGGCGCCGCACTTGGCCTGGGGCTCGAGCGGCTTCACCGCCACGCGCACGGCGGGCGGCGACGCCTGCGTGCGCGCCTTCCGTCCCTTCGATCTGGCGTTCGAGATCGACTTGACCCTGGACATGGACTTCGACTTGGTCGTCGTCGTGGATTTCTTCGTCCGCTTGCTCTTCGATCTCGCCGCTGACTTGGCGACCTTCGACTTGGCGATCTTCGACGTCGTCGTCTTGCTTGCCTTCTTGCTTGCCTTCACGTTACGAACGCCCGTAACTGCCGCCGTTTTCTTGACTTTCGCCACTTCTGCTCCTAGACTGTGCAACGGACGTCGCGTAGTTTCGGGTTCCTTTCGGTACGGAAATCTAGGGGTAGTCGTAACGTATGTCAACAGAAGTTCTGCGTGAATCGACTCTCCCGGAGGGAGCGCCTGAGCTCACTTCGCTCGGCAAGCGATTGGAGATCCTCCGCATCGAGCGGGGGATCTCCAAGCAGCACCTGGCCCGCCATGCCGGGACCTCACGCCAGCAGCTCTGGCGGGTCATGACCGGGAAGTCGGAGCTCACCAGCTCGCTTCGCGAACGACTCGCCCTCGCGCTCTCCGTGGATACCCACGCCCTCTACAATGGCGTCGAGCTGCATCAGAGCCAGGCCACCGCGGAGGCGCCCGCGCTGACCGTCGCGCCCACGGTGAGCGACTACCTCACCAATCCTGCCCTGCTTGCCGCCACCCTCCGCACGCTGCCCTCCGGCGACGGTGGCCGCCGTCTCAAGCGGGCGCTCCTCAACGCGGTCGAGGACCTCGCCGTCGAGGGAGCCCAGGCACTTCCGCTGGACTACTCCGAGATCCGTCGCCAGGTCCTCGCGGGCGAGCTGTAGCGTCCCACCGCTGGCGCGCCTTGTGCGACTCCGCTGACGCCCAGTCACACAGTGAGGCGTCAATGGATCGCGGGATCGATTTTCTTCGCAGTCAGGTCAACAACGCGGTGATGCAGCACCGCACCTTCCTCGAGGGGTTGAAGGACCACGAGTCGCAGGCGGAGGACGAGCGCTTCCGCACGCTCTGCGCGACCTTCATCCCGCGGGCCTCCGCGCACCAGCAGATGCTCGAGGACTATCAGCGTGAGCTTGGCGGGGCCACCGGCGTCGCCAAGGAGATGCTCGGGCGCGCGCTCGGTGCGGCCCGCGACCTCGCGGACGCGGCACGCGGCAGCGATTTCCTCCGGCTCGTCGGCGACATCGTCGCGTCACGCCAGAGCGAGGACACCTTCAAGACCTTCCGCGAAGCGGGCCGTCAGCTCGGCATCCAGCGGCTCGCCGAGATCGGCGAGCAGGGTGAGCGTCATCACGACGACTACAATCGTGATGCGAACCGACTCGCCCAGCAGCTGTTCGTGGAATACGTGCGCCAGGGCGACACCACCGGTCTCGACCTGCGCCCGGCCAGCAGCACCCGCGCGGCCGACGCCGCCCCGCGCGCGCAGTATTGATCGAGTGCACGATCGCCACGCGCATGCGCCAGCACGCGCGTGGTCGCCGGGGACACGAGTGGCGACCACTTTTGCCCCCGGCTACTTTCTGCCCATGACCGACGTCGTCGCCCTCGCCGCTGAATTGCTCGCCATCCAGTCCTCCACCGGTGCGGAGGAGGCGATCGTGGACTTCGTGTCGCGCTGGCTCGTCGCGCGCGAGTGGAACGTGACCACCCAGGAAGTCACGCGCGGGCGTGCCAACGTCTGGGCGTCGCGCGGCGGTGGGGGCGTCGCCTTCTCCACCCACCTCGACACGGTGCCGCCCTACATCCCGCCGCGCATGGAGGGGAATCGCCTGTACGGTCGTGGGTCCTCGGACGCCAAGGGGATCGCAGCGGCAATGCTCTGTGCTGCCGAGCGGCTCGCCCAGGGGGGAGAGTCTCGCGTCGACCTCCTGTTCGTCGTCGGCGAGGAGAAGGGCTCGGATGGTGCTCGTGCCGCCAACCACCTGCCGGCGACGAGCCGGTTCCTCGTCAACGGTGAACCGACGGAGAGCAAGCTCGCGTCCGGCGCGAAGGGTTCGCAGCGCGTCGTCGTTCGCACCCGAGGTCGTGCGGCGCATTCCGCGTATCCCGAGCTCGGTGTGTCGGCCATCGAGCCGATGCTGGCGCTGCTCCCCACCGTGCACTCGCTGCCGCTGCCCACCGATCCGGTGCTGGGGAAAACGACGGTGAACATCGGCACGATCCGCGGCGGCACCGAGGCCAACATCATCCCCGCGCTCTGCGAATCGGAGCTCATGTTCCGCCTCGTCGGCGACGTCACCCCGCTGCGCGAGGCGATCACACGATGGGCCGACGGGAAGGCGGAGCTGGAATGGGGCTCGCACATCCCGGCGCAGCACTTCCACGTCATCGACGGCTTCGAGACCGCCCCCGTGGCGTACACCACCGACATCCCGCTGCTCAGCCGGTGGGGGACGCCGCTGCTGTTCGGGCCCGGCTCCATCCACGTGGCGCACACGCTGGAGGAGTTCGTGGACGTGGACGAGCTGCGCGCGGCCGTCGATGCCTACGAGCGCATCGCGCGCAGCCTGCTGCAGTCGTGAGCCCGCGCACTCCTTCGGAGCGGATTCCCGTCGCCGTGCTCGGTGCGACGGGTGCGGTCGGACAGATGTTCATTCGGCTGCTCGCCGACCACCCCTGGTTCCAGCTCGCGGAAGTGGCGGCGTCGGAGCGCTCCGCGGGGCGCCGCTATGCGGACGCGGCGCACTGGATCGGGGCGGACCAGGTCCCGGCCACCGTGCGCGACATGACGGTGCGTGCCTGCGATCCAGCGGCGGTCAGCGCGCCGCTCGTCTTCTCGGCGCTCGACGCATCCGTCGCCCGCGATGTGGAGGCCGCATTTGCCCGGGCCGGGCGGCTCGTGCTGAGCAACGCGAAGAGCTTCCGCATGGATGACGACGTGCCGCTCGTGATCCCCGAGGTCAACGCCGACCACCTCGCGCTGCTCGACGTCCAGCGCCGGAAGCGGGGCTGGACCGGCGCCATCGTCACGAACGCCAACTGCTCCTCCATCGTGGCCGTCATGGCGCTGGCGCCGCTCCACCGGGCGTTCGGCATCACCAGGATGTTCGTGAGCACGATGCAGGCAGTGTCCGGCGCCGGCTATCCGGGCGTCGCCTCCCTCGACATCCTCGGCAACGTGATTCCCTTCATCAAGGACGAGGAAGGGAAGATCCAGACGGAGATCCTCAAGATGCTCGGCACCCTCGACGGGGATCGCGTGGTGCCGGCCGCGACGCGCATCAGCGCGCACGCCAACCGGGTTCCGGTGGAGAACGGCCACACCATCTGCATGTCGCTCGACTTCGAGCGAACGGTCACGCCCGACGAGGCGATTGCGGTGATGCGCGACTGGACCGGCGACGAGTCATGCCGCGCACTGCCGACCGCGCCTGCGCGCGCGCTCGTCGTGACGGACGAGCCGGATCGGCCGCAGCCGCGACGGGACGCGGATCGGGGCGGTGGCATGACGGTCACCGTCGGCCGAGTGCGCGAGGATCCTCTCTTTTCTATCAAGCTCGTCGCATCCGGCCACAATACGGTGCGCGGTGCGGCCGGTGCATCGGTGCTCAACGCCGAGCTGCTCGTCGCCAGCGGGCGGGCGGGCGTCGCGTGATCGTCTGCAAGTTCGGCGGCACGTCCGTCGGCGACGCGGACGCGATCGCCCGTGCCGCCGGCATCATCGCCGGACGTCGCGATCGCAAGCCGGTGGTGGTGGTGAGCGCGCTCGGCGGCACGACGAACGAGCTGCTGCGCATCGCCGAGCAATCGGCGCGCGGACAGCTCATCGGCGCGCTGCGCGGCGTGGAAGGGCTGCGCGAGCGCCACCTCGAGCAGACGGAGAAGCTGCTCGCCGGCCACGCCGAGGCGGTGGAGGTGTCCACCGAGCTCTCGGCCATGTTCGACGAGCTGGCCTCGCTGGCGGAGGCGCTGACCACCCTGGGCGACCTCACGCCGCGCTCGCTGGATGCCATCGCCTCCCTGGGAGAGCAGCTCTCATCGGTGCTGGTCGTCGCCGCGTTCCGGAAGCTCGGCCTCCCTGCCGAGCACCTCGACGCACGCCAGGTCATGATCACCGACGGGGCGCACACGCGGGCCGAGCCGCAGGTGGACGCCATCAGCGAGGCCGCACAGCGACTGGTCATGCCGGTGGTGCGTGCCGGCCGCATTCCGGTGATGGGCGGCTTCATCGGCTCGGCGGAGGGCACGGGGGTCACGACGACGCTCGGCCGCGGCGGCTCGGACTACAGCGCCTCGCTCGTCGGCGCCGCGCTGCAGGCGGAGGCGATCGAGATCTGGACGGACGTCGACGGCATGCTCACCGCCGATCCGCGCGTCGTGCCGGCCGCGCGGCTGATCGAGCGCGTCGGGTTCGAGGAGGCGTCGGAGCTGGCGTCGTTCGGCGCCAAGGTGCTGCACCCGAACACGATCGCGCCCGCCGTCATGCGCGGGATTCCGGTGTGGGTGCTCAACTCGCGCCGCCCCGATGGCGCGGGGACGCTGATCACCTTCGACGCGCCGCGGCGCAACGTCACCGCCATCGCCGGCAAGACCGGGGTGACGGTGGTGAAGGTGCGCAGCCCGCGCATGCTCCTCGCCGAAGGGTTCATGCGCGCCCTGTTCGACGTCTTCGCGCGACACCACACGTCGGTGGATGTGGTCTCCACGTCCGAGGTGAGCGTGTCCGTCACCATCGACGACGCGTCGCGGCTCGAAGCGCTCGTGGTGGACCTGCGCGCGCTCGGCGACGTGTCCATCGAGCGGAACCGGGGAATCGTCTCCATTGTCGGCAGCGCCCTGAGCGAGGGCGGCGCGGCGATGGCGACCGCGCTCTCCGCCATCGGCGGGCTGCGGGTGCACATGCTCTCGCTGAGTGCGAGCGGCATCAACCTCACGATCGTTCTCGACGGCGAGCAGGTGACGCCCGTGATGCAGCGCCTGCACGCGGCGTTCTTCGAGGCGGAGGGCGCGCGCTCGTGACCACGCTGCCGCTCGCCGTCATCGGCCTCGGCAGGATGGGCCGCGCCGTGGAGCAGCTCGCCCCGGAGCGGGGCTTCACCGTCGTGGCCCGCCTGGGCCGCGGAGAGGCCATCTCGCCGGCGACGCTCCATGGCGCGGCGGTCGCGATCGAGTTCACCGAGCCTGCCGCCGCCACGGCCAACGTCCGCGCGTGCCTCGAGGCCGGCTGTCCGGTGGTGACGGGCACGACCGGCTGGTACGACGAGCTCCCGGCGATCAGGGAAGCGGTAGCGGCCCGGCGCGGCGCGTTGCTCGCCGCGCCGAACTTCTCGCTCGGCGTCGCCGTCTTCTCACGGCTGGTGGAGGAGGCGGCGCGTCGGTTTGCGGGCCTCTCCAGCTTCGACGCGCACCTGGTGGAGATCCATCACGCCGCGAAGAAGGACGCGCCGTCCGGCACTGCCGCCGCGCTCGCGCGGATCGGCGGCGCGGCCCGCGGCGCGCCCATCCCCATCACCAGCGTGCGCACGGGGTCCGTGCCCGGCACCCACGAGCTGATCTTCGACGCACCCTTCGAGCAGGTGAGGCTGGTGCACGAGGCTCGTGACCGGCGGGTGTTCGCCGAAGGCGCCCTGACCGCGGCCCGGTGGATCGTCGGGCGCGCAGGCATATTTACCATGGACGACGTGATCGCCTCTTCCGACCTTCCGACCTCTCCCCAGCGATGAGCGATTCCAGGCTGACCGGCTGCGGCACCGCCCTCGCGACGCCCTTCACGACAGGGGGCGCGCTCGACGAGCGCGCGCTTCGCGCCCTGGTGGATTGGCAGATCGACGAGGGAATCGATTTCCTCGTGCCATGCGGCTCGACGGGCGAGGCGGCGACGCTCTCGATCGCCGAGCATCGCCGCGTGGTGGAGATCACCGTCGAGCAGGCACGCGGCCGCGTGCCGGTGGTGGCGGGTGCCGCCTCCAACGACACGGCGAAGGCGGTTGCCCTGTCGAAGGAGATGGAGTCGCTCGGGGCGACGCACCTGCTCCATTCGTCGCCGATGTACAACAAGCCACCGCAGCGCGGCATCGTTGCGCACTTCCAGGCGGTTGCGGAGGCGGTCAGGATCCCGATCGTGCTGTACAACGTTCCGGGTCGCACGGCCAGCAACGTGGAGGCGGCAACGACGCTCGAGCTGGCCCGGCATCCGCGCATCACCGCCGTCAAGGAGGCCTCCGGCCTGCTGCCCCAGATCACCGACATCATCGTCGGCCGGCCGGAGGGATTCTCGGTGCTCTCCGGCGACGACGAGCTCACCCTGCCGATCCTCGCGCTCGGCGGCGACGGCCTCGTTTCCGTCATCTCGAACGTCGCGCCCCGCCTCACCGCCGAGCTGGTGCGGCTCGCGCGCGCGGGACGCTTCGAGAAGGCGCGCGACATCCACCAGCGACTCCTGCCGTGGATGCGCGCCGCGTTCATCGAGTCCAACCCGGTGCCCGTCAAGTTCGCGCTCAACGTGATGGGGCGCATGGACAACCGCCTGCGCCTTCCCCTGGTGCCCCTCGCCGAGAGCAAGTCCGCGGCGGTGCGCGACGCGCTCGAGCGCGCAGGAGTGCTGTGAGCAGGCGTTCGTCCGCGATCGACCAGGAGTTCGCGGCCCGCATCCTCGGCTACGCAGAGACCCCCGCCGGCCAGGCGGTGCACCCCGAGGCGGGGCAGCTCGTGGAGACGCTGCTCGATGCGCTCGAGCGGGGAGAAGTTCGCGCCGCCGAGCGTGACGACCAGGGCAGGTGGCACGCCGTTGCATGGGTGAAGCGAGGGATTCTCCTCGGATTCCGCGTGGGGCGTATCGTCGAGATGTCCATCGGCGGCCATCATGGGGAGCCGCGCTTCGCCTTCTTCGACAAGCACACCTTTCCGCCGCAGCCGCTCACCCTCGAGAACGGCGTTCGCGTGGTCCCCGGGGGCACCTCGGTGCGACGCGGGGCCCATCTCGCGTCAGGTGTGGTTTGTATGCCCCCCAGCTACGTGAACGTCGGTGCGTGGGTCGGCGCGGGAACGATGGTGGATTCCCACGCGCTCGTCGGCTCGTGCGCGCAGATCGGGGAGCGCGTGCACCTCAGCGCCGCCGCGCAGGTCGGGGGTGTGCTCGAGCCGGTGAACGCCGCGCCCGTGATCATCGAGGACGAGGTGCTCGTCGGCGGCAACTGCGGCGTCTACGAGGGGACGGTGGTGCGCAAGGGCGCCGTGCTGGGCGCCGGCGTCGTGCTCACGCGCGGTACGCCAGTTTATGACCTGGTGACGCAGCGCGTCTATCGTGGCACCGCCGAGCAGCCGCTCGAGATTCCCGAAGGCGCCGTCGTCGTTCCCGGAGCGCGCCGGGTGGCGGCAGGCTGGGGCGCGGAGCAGGGCCTGTCGCTCCAGACGCCGGTGATCGTGAAGTACCGTGACGAACGAACCGACCTTGCCACCGCGCTCGAAGGATGGCTCCGCTGAGCACCACCGCACTACACGTCACCGGCGAGCTGCACGTGCCGGGTGACAAGTCCATCTCGCACCGCGCCCTCATCGCCGCCACGCTCGCCGAAGGACGGTCGCGGGTGCGGGGCATCCTGCCCTCGGCGGACGTGCACTCCACCGCCGGTGTGCTCCGCACGCTCGGCGCCGGGATCCCGCCGCTCGATGCGTCACTCCAGATCGAGGGTCTGGGGCTGCACGGATTGCGTGCGCCAACGACGGATCTCGACTGCGGGAACAGCGGCACGTCGGCGCGCCTGCTGTCCGGCGTGGTGGCAGGATCGGGGCTGACCGGGCGGTTCACCGGCGACGCGAGCCTCAGCCGCCGTCCCATGCGCCGCGTGAAGCTCCCCCTGGAGCAGATGGGCGCTCGCGTCGAGCTCCCGGCGCACGGTGGGCTGCCGATGACCGTGCACGGTGCGAAGCTCCACGAGATCGACCTGCACAGCGAGATCGCGAGCGCGCAGGTCAAGAGCTGCGTGCTGCTCGCCGCGCTCACGGCGGGGGTGGAGGCGACGGTGCGCGAGCCGTCGCGGTCGCGCGACCACACGGAGCGAATGCTCGCCGCCATGGGCGCGGAGGTATGGACGAACGACGAGGCGGTGCTGCTCTTTCCCACGGCGCGCCTGAGCGCGCTCGACCTCGAGGTGCCCGGCGACCCGTCGTCGGCCGCGTTCTTCGCGGCGCTCGCGGCGCTCTCGGGCTCCGGCGAGCTGCTGCTGCGCCACGTCGGCGTGAACGAGACGCGGACCGGATTCTTCGCCGCGCTGCGCGAGATGGGAGCGGCGATCGATCTCGAGGGCTCGGTGCGGGAGAGCGGCGAATGGGTGGCGGACGTACGCGTCTCGGCCGGCGCCACCCTTCGCGGCATCGCCATCGGGGACGAGGCGATCCCGACGCTCATCGACGAGCTGCCACTGCTCGCCTGCCTCGCCGCCTACGCCGAGGGAGAGACCCGCGTGACCGGCGCGGCCGAGCTGCGCGTGAAGGAGAGCGACCGCATCGCCGTCGTCGTGGCGAACCTGCGCGCGCTCGGCGCCGAGGCGGAGGAGCTGCCGGACGGGTTCGTGGTCCGGGGCACGGCCCCTCGGCTCCGGGGCCGCATCACGACGCATGGCGATCACCGGATGGCGATGGCGTTCGGCGTCCTTGGCGCGCTCCCGGGCAACGAGGTGGTGGTGGATGACCCCGGTTGCGTATCGGTCTCGTATCCCGGCTTCTGGGCCGACCTGGAGCGGGTGATCTCGTGACACCGGTGCGCATGGTGATCGCCATCGACGGGCCCGCCGCATCGGGAAAGTCGTCCACCGCCCAGTGGGTCGCGGAGGAACTCGGCTACCGCCACGTCGACTCCGGCTCGCTGTACCGCGCCCTCACCGCGGCGCTCCTGCGGCAGGGATCTCCCCCCGAGCGCTGGACTCCGGCCCTGGTCCTGGCGCAGGGAGAGCGCATTTCGCTCCGCCCCGAGCGAACGGCCTTCACGGCGCTCATCGACTCGACGTCGGTGGAAGAGGAGCTGCGGAGCACGCTGGTCACGTCGCACGTGTCGCGAGTGGCCCAGGTGCCCGCGGCCCGCCGCTGGGTGAACGAGCGGGTGCGCGAGGCGGCCCAGTCGCACGACGTGGTAGTGGACGGCCGCGACATCGGCACCGCCGTGTTCCCCGAGGCGCCGCTCAAGGTGTTCCTCGTTGCCGATCCGTGGGAGCGAGCTCGGCGGCGGTTGACGCAGCGGCTGGGTCGGCGGCCCACCGACGAGGAGATTGCCGCCGAGACGGACGTCATCGTCCAGCGCGATGCCCGCGACGCCACCCAGACTGTCCAGGCCAAGGACGCGGTGCTGCTGGACACGACCTACCTGACCCAGGCGGAGCAGGTGGAGCGGATCGTGGCACTGGCGCGGGCCGTAAGTCAGCGAGCGGCCGACAGTTAAGGTTGACGCTCCCCAGGTGGGTCCGTATATTTTCAGGTTCGCCTGAAACGCACCACCACCTCTGACTCGACGCGGCGAGCAAAATCCGCGACTGGGAGACAATTCTTCACGTATGACTGAGCTCGACACCCCGACCGGCACGGCAATGACCGCGCGCGAAAAGCGCGATGCGCAGCGCGGAGTCCTTCGTCCGCTTGCCAACCTGCGTCCCGAGCTCGTTGACGACGAGGGCTACTCGTCCGACGAGCTCGAAGCGATGATGGAGATGTACAACGGCACGATGGCGTCCATCGACGAAGGCGAGATCGTCAAGGCGCACGTGCTGGAGATTCGCGACAACCTCGTCGTACTCGACATCGGCTTCAAGTCGGAAGGCAGCGTTCCGCTCGAAGAGTTCAAGGACTTCCCCGATCTCAAGATCGGCGACGAGGTCGAGGTGCTGCTCGAGCACCTCGAGGACCAGGAAGGATCGGTCGTCCTCTCGAAGAAGAAGGCGGACTTCATGCGCGTGTGGGAGCGCATCCGTCTCGCCTACGAGAACGAGCAGCCGGTGGAAGGCACGCTCGTCAAGAAGATCAAGGGTGGCGTGGTCGTCGACCTCATGGGTGTCGACGCGTTCCTCCCCGGCTCGCAGATCGCCCTGCGTCGCGTGCCGAACATCGACGAGCTCCTCGGCCAGAAGTTCGAGTTCAAGATCATCAAGCTCAACAAGCGCCGCCGCAACATCGTCGTCTCCCGCCGCGTGATCCTGGAGAACGAGCGGGCCGGCAAGCGCGAGAAGCTCATGAAGGAGCTGGAGAAGGACCAGGTCCGGAAGGGCGTCGTGAAGAACATCACCGACTTCGGTGCCTTCATCGACCTCGGTGGCGTGGATGGGCTCCTCCACATCACCGACATGTCGTGGGGCCGCATCTCGCACCCGTCGGAGATGGTGCAGATCGGGCAGGAGCTCGAGGTCAAGGTGCTCGACATCGACTGGCAGCGTGAGCGCATCTCGCTCGGCCTCAAGCAGCTCCAGAGCTACCCGTGGAAGGACGTCGCCGAGAAGTACCCGGTCGGCACGCGCGTCCAGGGGAAGGTCGTCAGCATCACGAACTACGGCGCCTTCATCGAGCTCGAGCCGGGCATCGAGGGTCTCGTGCACATCAGCGAGATGAGCTGGACGCGCAACGTCCGGCATCCCAGCAAGCTCGTCTCCATCGGCGAGACGATCGAGGCGGTGGTGCTCAAGGTCGATCCGAACGAGGAGAAGATCTCGCTCGGCATGAAGCAGACGGAGCAGGATCCGTGGGTCGTGCTGCCCCTCAAGTACCCGGTGGGCACGCGCATCAACGGCAAGGTCCGCAACCTGACGAGCTTCGGCGCGTTCGTGGAGATCGAGCCGGGCATCGATGGCCTGATCCACATCTCCGACATGAGCTGGACGAAGCGCGTCCAGCACCCGTCGGAAGTGGTCAAGAAGGGCGACGCGGTGGACGTGGTCATCCTCAACATCGATTCCGAGAACAAGCGCATCAGCCTCGGCCTCAAGCAGGCGGAGGAGGATCCGTGGCTGCGCATCGGCGAGACCTACCCGGTCGGCACCGAGATGCGGTCCAAGGTGGTGCGCCTGATGGACAAGGGCGTCGTCGTCGACATCGGCAACGACATCGAGGGCTTCGTGCCCATCTCGCAGCTCGGCCAGGGCGGCGCCCCGGTCGACAGCCCGGCTGACGTGGTGTACGAGGGGATGAACCTCGACACGCGCGTGCTCGAGGTGGATCCGATCCATCGCCGCATCGTGCTCAGCGTGGTGAACATCCCCGAGGAGCAGCCGCCCCGTCCGGAGACCCCCTCCAAGATCCACACCGATGACGGTGACATCATGGAGATCCCGGCCGACGCGATGAACCACGAGGAGTGAGTCGCGTCACGGAAAATGAAGCGAGCCCGCGCGGAATTCCGCGCGGGCTCGTTTCGTTCGTGGGATGACCATCGGCGCGGCGAGGCGTACAACGAATCATCCACACCTCGGAGAGACGCATGGCCGACATCCTGATCGTCGGGGCGGGTCCCACAGGCCTCACGATGGCGGCCGTCCTGGCGCGTCACGGGCTGCGCCCCCGGATCATCGACCGGGCTCCCCAGCCGCCCGCTGACCGCTCGCGCGCCGTCGTGCTCCAGGCGCGCACCCTCGAGCTGTTCGAGGACCTCGGCATCGTCCAGGAGGTGCTCGCCGAGGCGCTCGTGGTGGACGAGATCAGCTTCTTCTCGCCTTCCTGGAAACGCGGCACGCTCCGCATCGATCCGGCCTGGATCGACAGCCGCTACGGCCGCATCGTGTCCCTTCCGCAGGATCGCACGGAGGCGATTCTCTGCGGCCTGCTCGCGCGTGCCGGGCTCACGGTGGAACGTGGCGTCGAGCTCGTCGCCCTCGCCGACCGCGGGCCGGCGGCCGAGGTGACCCTTCGCCACGCCGATGGCCGCGATGAGTCCGAGTCGGTGGACTGGGTGGTCGGCTGCGACGGCCTGCACAGCGCAGTGCGCGAGCTGTCCGGCATCCCCTTCGTCGGAAGCACCTATCCCGACGAAGGATTGCTCGGCGACGTGGACATCCGCTGGCCGCTCCCCGACGGGCAGATCGCCATCTGTCCGGGCGCGACCGGAGTCCTGCTCGCCTTTCCACTTCCCGGCTCGCACCACTTCCGCGTGATCCTCATCCAGCCCGCCACCGGCGGGATGGACGAGCGCTCCCTCGCGCCGGCAGAATTCGTCGACGCGCTCCAGGCGGCGTTGCCACGGGTGCCGCGCGCCGAACCGCTGGAGCTGCTGCACACTCACTGGCTCACCCGGTACCGGCTGCACCGCAAGGGAGCGCCGACTTATCGCCGGGGACGCAGCTTCCTCGCCGGCGACGCGGCGCACGTCCACAGCCCGGTCGGCGCGCAGGGGATGAATACGGGGATCCAGGACGCCTGGAACCTTGGCTGGAAGCTGGCACTCGTGGCGCGCGGCGATGCGCCGGCCACGCTGCTCGACAGCTACGACGCGGAGCGCCGCCCCGTCGGAGAGACGCTGCTGCGGGTGACCGATCGCTTCTTCGCCCTCGCCGCGGGTGGGGGGCGCTTCGGCCGCACGGTCCGGCAGCTTCTGCCCACCCTCGCCATTCGCGCGCTGCAGCTGCCCGTCGTGCGGAAGCGAATCGCCCGCTTCGTGTCGCAGACGGGCATCCGCTACCGTGAGAGCCCGGTGTCGGTCGAGGCCCACGGCGCGTCGCGCCTGGATTCCAGGGCGCCGCGCGCGGGCGACCGCGCGCCGGACGTGGAGCTCGCGCCCTCGCACCGGCTCGCCGAGTTGTTCCACGGCCCCCGGCACACGCTGCTGCTCTTCGCGGGACGCTCGACGGCGCTGCTCGAGCGGTTCGCCTCGATGAGCGAGGAGATCGAGGCGCGCTACGGACCGCTCGTGCGTCCCGTGATCGTCCGCCTCGATCCGGCCCATCCGGCGATCGGCGAAGTGGATCGTCGCGGCGCGGCCCACGCGCGATACGGCGCGGCGCAGGGGGCAATCTACCTCGTGCGTCCGGACGGCTACATCGCCTTCCGTGGCGCGGGCACCGACGTGGAAGTGCTCCGCGCGACGCTGCGCCAGCGGTTCATCATCGGCGCCGCCGGCCGCGACTGATCGGGCGCGCGCGCTGGAACGCGCCCGCGACGGCCGCTAGCTTCTGCATCCTATGACCATGCGAGAGAAGCTGGCGCTCCTCGAGCGCCGATCGGCCGAGGCCGAGCTTGGTGGCGGGGCGAAGCGGCTGCGCGCGCAGCACGACAAGGGGAAGCTCTCGGCGCGCGAGCGACTCGACCTCCTGCTCGATGAAGGCTCCTTCGTCGAGCTGGACCGGTTCGTCGTCCACCGGTCGCATGATTTCGGGCTGGAGGAGCAGCGCATCTACGGCGACGGGGTCGTCACCGGCTATGGGCGCATCGATGGGCGCCTGGTCTACGTCTTCTCGCAGGACTTCACCGTCTTCGGGGGCTCGCTCAGCGAGGCCTTCGCCGAGAAGATCTGCAAGGTGATGGACCTCGCGGTGCGGAATGGGGCGCCGGTGATCGGCCTGAACGACTCCGGCGGCGCGCGCATCCAGGAGGGCGTCGTCTCCCTCGGCGGCTACGCCGACATCTTCCTGCGCAACACCCTCGCGAGCGGCGTCGTCCCGCAGATCAGCGCCATCCTTGGCCCGTGCGCGGGGGGCGCGGTGTACTCGCCCGCGATCACCGACTTCACCTACATGGTGCGCGGCTCGAGCTACATGTTCGTCACCGGCCCGAACGTGGTGAAGACCGTGACGCACGAGGACGTGACGATGGAGCAGCTCGGTGGCGCGGACACGCACACCGAAAAGTCGGGCGTGGCGCACTTCGCCTTCGATTCGGAGCCCGCGTGCCTGCAGGCGATTCGCGACCTGTTCCAGTTCATCCCGAGCAACAACCTGGACGAGCCCCCGCGCGGTGCGGGCACCGATCCGCGCGACCGGCGGGACGAAGCGCTGCTCGACATCGTCCCCGACAACCCGAACAAGCCGTACGACATGCACGACGTCATCCGCCTGCTGGTGGATGACGGGCGCTTCTACGAGGTGCAGCCGGGCTTCGCCGGCAACATCCTCTGCGGGTTCGCGCACCTGGGCGGCCACAGCATCGGCGTGATCGCCAACCAGCCGGCGGTGCTCGCCGGCGTGCTCGACATCGACGCGAGTGTCAAGGCCGCGCGCTTCATCCGCTTCTGCGACTCGTTCAACATCCCGCTCGTGACGCTGGAGGACGTGCCGGGCTTCCTGCCCGGCGTGGCGCAGGAGCATCACGGGATCATCCGGCACGGAGCCAAGCTGCTGTTCGCCTACTGCGAGGCGACGGTGCCGAAGCTCACGGTGATCACGCGCAAGGCGTACGGCGGTGCGTACGACGTCATGAGCTCCAAGCACATCCGGGGCGACGTCAACCTTGCCTGGCCCACCGCCGAGATCGCGGTGATGGGTCCGAAGGGCGCCGTGGAGATCCTCTTCCGGAAGGAGATCGCCGAGAGCGACGACGAGGTCGCCGCCACCGACGCGAAGATCAACGAGTATCGGGACAAGTTCGCGCATCCGTACGTGGCGGCTGGTCGCGGCTACCTGGATGACATCATCGACCCGCGCGACACGCGCGTGCGCCTCGTCGACGCGCTCGACACGCTGCGCACCAAGCGCGATCGCAACCCGCCCAAGAAGCACGGGAACATTCCCCTCTGATGTTCAGCAAGGTCCTCATCGCGAATCGGGGCGAGATCGCCCTGCGCGTCGTGCGCGCCTGCCACGAGCTGGGCGTGAAGGCGGTGGCCGTGTACTCCGACGCCGACGCCCAGGCGCCCCACGTGCGCGAGGCCGACGAGGCTGTGCTGCTCGGGCCGGCGCCGTCCAGCGAGTCCTACCTCAAGGGTGACGCGATCATCGCTGCCGCGAAGCAGACCGGCGCGGAGGCGATTCATCCCGGGTACGGCTTCCTGTCCGAGCGCGAGTGGTTCGCGAGCGCGGTGCGCGCCGCCGGGCTGGTCTGGGTCGGCCCGCCGGCGGAAGCCATCGCCGCCATGGGGAGCAAGACGGCGGCGCGCGAGCTCGCCATCAAGGCGGGCACCCCGGTGGTGCCGGGCACCACCACGGCGCTGCGCGATGCCGACGAAGCGGCGGAGGTCGCGGAACGCTTCGGCTATCCGGTGCTGCTCAAGGCGGCGGCCGGTGGCGGGGGCAAGGGAATGCGCGTGGTGCACCAGCGTGCCGATCTCGCGTCGTCGCTGCAGGCCGCGCAGCGCGAGGCGAAGAACGCCTTCGGCGACGACGCGGTGTACGTGGAGAAGTACATCGTCGGTCCGCGACACGTCGAGATCCAGGTGCTCGGCGACCAGCACGGCACCATGCTGCACCTGGGGGAGCGCGAGTGCTCCATCCAGCGGCGGCACCAGAAGATGATCGAGGAGGCGCCGAGCGTGGCGGTGACGCCCGAGCTGCGGGCGCGCATGGGGGCGGCGGCCGTCGCGGCGGCGACGGCCGCGGGCTACACGAACGCGGGCACCTGCGAGTTCCTCCTCGATGCAAATGGCGAGTTCTACTTCCTCGAGATGAACACGCGCATCCAGGTGGAGCATCCGGTCACCGAGCTCGTGACGGGAATCGACCTCGTGCAATGGCAGCTCCGGATCGCGGCGGGCGAGCAGCTCCCCTTCGTGCAGGACGACATCGCGCCGAAGGGCTGGGCCATCGAATGCCGCATCACGAGCGAGGATCCGGCGAACGGCTTCCTCCCGTCCACCGGACACGTGCGCTACCTGCACCTGCCGAGTGGTCCCGGCGTACGGTGGGACGGCGGCATCGAGACGGGCAGCGAGATCACGCTGTTCTACGATCCCATGCTCGCGAAGCTGATCGTGCACGCCCCCACCCGCGAGCTCGCCATCCAGCGCATGCACCGCGCCCTCCTCGAGCTCACCGTGGACGGCGTGGACACGTCGCGTGACTTCCACCTCCGGATGATGGAGAACGGCGATTTCCAGCGCGGCGCGTTCGACATCCAGTGGCTGGAGAAGCACCTGGACGAGCTGCTGCACCAGCGGCCGGATCGGGAGAGCGTCATTCGCGCCGCCATCGCCGCCGCGCTCATGGCAGATCGGGATCGCTCCACCCGCCGGGTCGCCGCGTCCTCCGAGTCCCCCGCGACGCCCGACGGCTCTCGTGCGCCCGCGAGCACCTGGCTGCGCGTCGCGCGGCAGGAAGCAGTGCGGTGACGGAGCCGCTCGCGCGCGTCGAGATCGAGAGCATCGCGGCGGGCGGCGATGGCGTGGGCCGCAGCGAGGGAATGGCCGTCTTCGTGCCGCGTACCGCTCCGGGCGACGTCGCCATGGTCCGCCTGACGCGGGCGCGGCGCTTCGCCCGCGGTGAGCTCGTGTCGCTCGAGCGGCCTGCTCCAGCGCGCGTGGCGCCCCCATGTCCGCACTACACCGACGACCGCTGCGGCGGCTGCCAGCTCCAGCACCTGGGCTACGAGGCGCAGCTGGCCGCCAAGAGCGGCATCGTCGGCGATGCGCTGCGGCGCATCGGACGACGGCAGGTGGAGAACCCGGTCGTGGAGGCCAGCGATGGGCAGTGGCGCTATCGTCGCAAGCTGACGCTCCACCTGCGTCGGGAAGGCGGTCGGTGGATCGCCGGGCTGCACCCGTACGACGATCCCGACGCCGTGTTCGACCTCCGCGACTGTCCGATCACCGACGAGCGAGTGCTCGCGGTATGGACGCAGCTGCGACCGGCGTTCCACCTGCTGCCGAGGGAACGCGCGCTGCGCGTCGCCGTGCGGCTGCTCGACGCCGGAGCATCGGTGGTGGTGGAGGGCGGCCGGACATGGCGGGAGCCGGAGGCGGTGCTGGATGCCGCGCCGCTGGTCACGGAGCTGTGGTGGCGTCCCGAGGGCGGACGAACCCGGCTTCTCGTGCGCCGGGGAGCGGACGCGGCCAGCGGGGCCTCATTCGCGCAGGTGAATGCCGGCGTCGCCGATCGGCTGCGAGGCCACGTGCTGGCGCTCGCGCGCGGCCATCATCCCGAGAAGGTGATCGACGGATACGCCGGACTGGGCGCGACCACGCTGCCGCTGGTGAACGATGGCGTGCAGGTCGTGGCGATCGAGCTCGATGCCGCCGCCGTGACGCGCCTGCGCGAGCAGTTGCGTCAGCCGTCGACGGCCATCGCCGGGCGGGTGGAGGACCACATCGCTGCGGCGCTGCCCGCGGACGTCGTGATGCTCAACCCGCCGCGCGGCGGCCTGGATGCGCGCGTCACCGACGCCCTCCAGCAGGTGGAGCGGGCGCCCGGCGCCGTGCTGTACACGAGCTGCGACCCGGCCACGCTGGGTCGCGACCTGGCCCGCCTCACGCGCTTCCGGCTTGCATCGGTGCGCTCTTACGACATGTTCCCGCAGACGGCGCACGTGGAGACCGTCTGCGAGCTGGTACCGGAGGCCGCGTGAAGTACTTCGTGAAGCTGGGCGACGAGGAAGTCGAGGTGCTCGTGGACGGCGACACCGTCACGGTGAACGGGGAGACGCACCGCGCCTCGCTGTCGTCCGTCGCGGGAACCCCCGTGAGCCTTCTTCGCCTCGGCAACGAGGTGCGGCGCGTCGTGGTGCGCAGCGGAGATTCGCGAGGGCGTTACACCCTCTGGCTGGATGGCTTCCGGTTCGAGACGGAGGCGCTGGACGAACGCGCTCGCACCATCCGCGAGCTGACGGCGGGGGCCGCCGCCGCCGCCGGGCCGGCGCCGATCGTCGCGCCGATGCCGGGAATGATCGTTCGGGTGTCGGCCGAGGTGGGCGACCAGGTGCAGCCGGGGCAGGGAGTCGTCGTCATGGAGGCGATGAAGATGGAGAACGAACTGCGAGCCACCTCCGCGGGGACGGTTCGCGCCGTGCTCGTCACGCCGGGAACGGCAGTCGAGAAGGGAGCCGTGCTCCTGGAGCTGGACTGATGCGTACGCTCCGCACGGTGCTCGGTGCGCTCGCGGCGCTCGCCTTCATCGTGCCACAGGCGATGGGGCAGGGGGCCGCTGCGCCCCCGAACAGCGACATCTTCCTCGCGCGCATCCTGCGGACAGGCGACTCGCTGCATCTTGGCGCGGCGCAGAACATCACGCGGCGACCGGGCTACGACAATCAGCCGGCGTTCCTCACCGACGCCACCGCCCTCCTCTACACGGCGATCGATTCCACGGGACAGGCGGACATCTGGCGCTACGACCTCCGCACGGGGCGTCGCGTGCGCATCACGAGCACGCCCGAGAGCGAATACTCGCCGACGATGATGCCCGGCAGCACCAGGTTCAGCGTGGTGCGGGTCGAACGGGACTCCACCCAGCGCCTCTGGAGCTTCCGCCTCGACGGGAGGGACCCGCAGGTCGTGCTCGAGTCGCTCGCGCCCATCGGCTACCACGCCTGGCTCGACCAGTTTCGACTGGCGGTGTACGTGCTCGGCACGCCGAGCACGCTGCACGTGGTGCGACGCGACGGCAGCGAAGATGACGTTCGCGCCACGCACATCGGCCGCACGATCCAGCGCGTGCCGGCGCAGGGATGGTACAGCTTCGTGCAGCTGGACAGCACGTCCACGCCGTGGATCGTCGCGCAGCCCTTCGAGGGCGGAGCGGTCTCGCGGCTGGTGCGGCTCCCGGAGGGGAACGAGTTCTACACCTGGGCTCCCGACGGCACGCTGCTGTCCGCGCAGGGCAGCTCGATCCTCCGCTGGAACGGGGTGAGTGGCGAGGGGAGCGCCTGGGTGCCTGTCGCCTCGGCACCGCCATTCCCGGCGAAGGGCATCAGCCGCCTGGCCGTCAGCCCCGACGGACGCTGGCTCGCCTTCGTCGCCGAGCCGGCCGGTCGCTAGCGCTTCCGTCCCGCGCCGATCGCGTCGCGGCCGAAGCGGGCCCGCACGGCGTCCACGGCGCGCGACAGCTCGCGGTCCTTCTCCGTCTCCATCGGTACGCGCGGCGCGTCGAACAGGCCAAGCTGCTTCGCCGGCGGTGCGCTGAAGTTGGACAGCCCCACGCCGAGCAGCCTCGCCGGCACGTGGCGATCGTTCCGCAGCTTGCGCAGCAGCTCGCGCGCCACCGCGAACAGGGCACGATCCGAGGACAACGCCTCGTCCACCGTGCGGCTCGCCTGCCGCGTGCGGAAGTCGGCGTCGCGGATCCGGACCGTGATCGTGCGAGCCTCGAGGTCATCCGCCCGCAGGTCGGCGCCGGCGCGGCTGACCAGCTCCGTCAGCTCTCCCGAGAGCAGCACGTCGTCGTGCAGGTCGGTGTCGAAGGTCTCGTCGCGGCTGATGCTCCGCGCCTCCTCACGCTCCGCGACGCCGCCGTGGTCCACTCCGCGCACGCGCTCGGCGAGCCATCGCGCGTCGGAGTCCCCCACGAGGCGTGAGAGCGCCGCATCGTCCAGCGCGAGCACGTCGCTCACGGTGCGCAGCCCCCGCTCGGCGAGCCGCACGGTGCTTTTCGGGCCGATGCCGGGAATGTCCGCCAGCGCGTGCAGGCGCATGAACTCGAGCTCGGCTCCGGCGGCAACGATGTGCACCCCCGTGGCGCCCGTCTTCGGCTTCGCCTTCTCCACGGCGAGCTTGGCGACCAGCTTGGACGTGCCGCCACCGATGGAGACCGTCAGTCCGGTTTCGGCGTGCACCGCGTCGCGGATACGGTGAGCGATCTCGTCCAGGGACGCCGAACGGTAGAGCGCGTCCGTACCCTCGAGATCGAGGTACCACTCGTCGATGCTCGCTGCCTGCACGGCGGGCGCGAAGCGGTCGAGCACGGTGCGGATCTCGTGGTGCTTGCGCGAGCACGCGCCCCGTGGCACGGGCACGCAGAGGGCATCGGGACAGAGCCGCAGCGCGCGCGCGATGGGCATCGCCGAGCGCACGCCGAACTTCCGCGTTTCATAGGACGCCGAGCACACCACGCCGCGGCTTCCCGGCGCACCACCGACGATGAGCAGCGGCGCCCTGCCGGCCCCGTCCGGGTCCACCATACGCGCCACCGCCACGAAGAACGCGTCGGCGTCGACGAGCAGGAGGCGGCGGGGAGTGGGCAGCACCTACGGAACGTAGCTCCAAGTCCAAGTGTTGACCACGCTTACGGCCCTGGTTAGCTTCCGAGTCTGTCCAAAAACGCCTTCAGTGGCGGCCGAGACCCGGGTTGCATTACGCACCGGTGAGGCGCAGGTCCCATTTCGAGTGTTCAGGTCATGGTCAAAACGTTCAGCGCGACGCCGAGCGACATCCAGCAGGACTGGTATGTCATCGACGCCGAGGGCATGGTCCTCGGGCGCCTCGCCACCGAGGTGGCGCGCATCATCCGCGGCAAGCACAAGCCGATCTTCACCCCGCACATGGACACCGGCGACGGCGTCATCGTCATCAACGCCTCCAAGGTGCGCGTCACAGGCCGCAAGGCCGAGCAGAAGCGGTACTTCCACCACACCGGGTACATGGGCCACGAGCGGTTCACGCCGTTCGCCAGCATGATCGCCAAGCACCCGGAGCGCGTGATCGAGAAGGCCGTGTACGGCATGCTCCCCAAGACGGCGCTCGGCCGTCAGTCGCTGCGTGGCAAGCTTCGCGTCTATGCTGGCGCCGAGCACCCGCACACCGCGCAGGCTCCCAAGACGCTGACCCTTCCGAAGCGCGAGGCGAAGTAATCCATGGCTGACCAGACGACGCACACCATCGGCCGCCGCAAGGAGGCCGTCTGCCGCGTGTACCTCAAGCCCGGCTCGGGCAAGTGGGACATCAACGGACGGACGCTCGGTGACTACTTCCCGCGCCCCGCGCTCGTGACGGCCATCCAGCAGCCGTTCACGGCCACGGACAAGCTCGGCCAGTACGACGTGAAGGCGAACGTGACCGGTGGTGGCCAGACCGGCCAGGCCGGCGCCCTGCGCCTCGCCGTGGCCCGCGCGCTCGTGAAGATCGACGAGTCGCACCGCCGCAAGCTGCGGGACCTCGGCCTGCTCACGCGCGACGCCCGTTCGGTGGAGCGCAAGAAGCCGGGCCGTCCGAAGGCCCGTAAGCGGTTCCAGTTCTCGAAGCGCTAGTACGAAGGACCGAAGGACCGAAGGACCGAAACAGCGCAGTCGAAGTTCATCACTCAAGCTTCCCGAGGCCCTGGCCGGTGCCGGTTTACCGGTGGCCAGGGCCGATGACGGGAGCCGACGATCAAACCACTCGTTACTTCCATGGCAGAGACCCAGACCAGCAGCACCAGCCAGCCCACGCTCGAGCAGCTCCTCGCGGCCGGCGTCCATTTCGGACACCAGACGCGCCGCTGGAATCCCAAGATGCGCCGCTTCATCTTCGCCGAGCGCAACGGGATCCACATCATCGACCTCCAGAAGACCCTCCGCCAGCTCGAGATCGCGCAGAAGCTCGTGCGCGACGTCGTGATGCGTGGCGAGAGCGTCCTCTTCGTCTGCACCAAGCCCCAGGTCGCTGGCATCGTGAAGCAGGAAGCCGAGCGCTGCGGCGCCATGTACATCACCGAGCGCTGGCTCGGTGGCCTGCTCACCAACTTCCAGACGGTGAAGAAGCAGCTCCGCCGCATGAAGGAGCTCGAGGCGGGGAGCGCCGAGGGCGGTGAGTTCCAGAACTACACGAAGAAGGAGCGCCTCATGATGACGCGCGAGCAGGAGAAGCTGTCCAAGTACCTCAACGGTATCCGGACGCTGACCCGCACGCCCGGCCTCATGTTCGTCGTGGATGCGAAGAAGGAGAAGATCGCCGTGGCCGAAGCCAACAAGCTCGGCATCCCGATCATCGCCATCGTGGACACGAACGCCGATCCCGACCTCATCACGGTGCCGATCGCCGGCAACGACGACGCCATCCGCTCGGTGGAGCTGATCACGCACGCCATCGCCGACACGATCGCCGAGGCGCGCCTGGCCGCGCCGCAGCGTGAAGAGGCGGAGGAGGGTGCCGAGGGCACGATGACCTACAGCTCCGAGCGCGGCACCGAGTCTGCGGGTGATCGCGACGAGCGTCGCCGCCGTCGTCCGCGCCGCCGTCGCGCGCGGCCCGAGGCGATCGCTGCGCACCTCAAGGGGACCGAGGGCGCCGAAGGCGCCGAAGGCGAGGCGACCGAGGAGAGCGCGGAGTAAGTGCGGCACCGGGAGGGCACCGTCCCTCCGGCGCTCCGGCGCCGTTCTGGTTACCATTCAGACGCCGCCGGCCCGTCCGGCGGCGTTTCCACGACAGCAGGGATGATACGATGACTACGACCGCGGCATTCACGGCGAAGGACGTCTCCGAGCTGCGCGCCCGCACCGGCGCCGGCATGATGGAGTGCAAGAAGGCCCTCGAGGAGACGGGGGGGAACATGGAGAAGGCGATCGAGCACCTTCGCACGAAGGGGATCGCGAAGGCCGAGAAGCGTGCCGGCCGCGCGGCGACCGAAGGCGTGATCGGCCACTACGTCCACCACAACGGCAAGGTCGGCGTGCTCGTCGAGGTGAACTGCGAGACGGACTTCGTCGCGCGCACCGACGACTTCAAGAACCTGGCGAAGATGATCGCCGAGCACATCGCCGCCGCCGCGCCGCTGGGCATCGACAAGGACAGCGTCCCGTCGGAGAAGGTCGAGGCCGAGCGCCGCATCTTCGAGCAGCAGGTGCGCGAGCAGGGCAAGCCCGAGGCGATGATCGGCAAGATCGTTGACGGCAAGGTCCAGGCGTACTACAAGGACGTTGCCCTCGTCCACCAGGCCTGGGTGCGCGAGCCGAAGAAGACGATCGGCGACCTGATCAAGGAGACGTCGGCCAAGGTCGGCGAGAACATCGTCGTCAAGCGCTTCACGCGGTATCAGCTGGGCGAGGAGTAAGGGCTCGTGGCCGAGCTCCGCTACCCGCGCGTACTGCTCAAGATCTCCGGCGAGGCGCTCGCCGGTCAGCGCGGCTTCGGCTTCGACCTGGAGACGATGGCCCGCATCGCCGAGGAGATCCAGGCGGTGGTGCGGGTCGGGGTCGGCCTCGGGCTCGTGATCGGCGGTGGCAACATCGTCCGCGGCTCGCAGCTCTCGCGGATGGGGATGGACCGCGTGGGGGCCGACTACATGGGCATGCTCGGCACCGTCATCAACGCCCTTGCCGTGCAGGACCTGCTCGAGCGGAAGGGCATCGAGACGCGCGTCATGACCGCCATCCGGATGGAGGAGCTCGCCGAGCCCTACATCCGCCGCCGCGCCCTCGCGCACCTCGACAAGGGGCGCGTCGTCATCTTCGCCGCCGGCACCGGCAACCCGTACTTCAGCACCGACACCGCCGCCGTCCTGCGCGCCATCCAGATCAAGGCGCAGGTCATCATCAAGGCCACCAGCGTGGACGGCGTCTACTCCGCCGATCCCAAGCAGGACCCCAACGCCGTGTTCTACGAGGAGATCAGCTACCGCGACGTGATGCTCGGGGAGCTGAAGGTGATGGACCAGACTGCCGTCACCCTCTGCAAGGAGAACGCGCTGCCACTGGTGGTGCTCAACATTCACCGTCCGGGCGCAATCGCCGCCGCCGTACAGGGCGAGCGCGTCGGCACCCTCGTACGATGAGCACAATCCCACAGATCCTGAAGGACTGCCGCACCACGATGGACAAGGGCCTCGACGTCGTGAAGCGCGAGTTCGCGTCCGTCCGCTCCGGCAAGGCGTCGCCCAGCATGCTCGACACCGTGCGTGTCGAGATGTACGGCCAGCAGATGATGCTGAACCAGGTGGCGAGCATCGCCGCGCCCGAGCCGCGCACCATCCTCGTCACGCCCTTCGACAAGGGGCAGGTGAAGGTGGTGGAGAAGGCCATCCGCGAGTCGGACCTCGGCCTCGAGCCGTCCACGCAGGGCGGCGTGATCCGCGTGCCGCTCCCCCAGATGAACGAGCAGCGTCGCAAGGACCTCGTGAAGGTCGTGCACAAGCTCGCTGAGGATGGCCGCATCGCCGTCCGCCACGCGCGGACCGGCGCCCGCGACCAGCTCAAGAAGCTGAGCGGAGTGAGCGAGGACGACGTGAAGCACGCGGAGAAGGACCTGCAGAAGGTCCACGACGACTACATCGCGAAGATCGATGCCATGATCAAGGCCAAAGAGGCCGAGATCATGGAAGTCTGACGGCGCTCGTCCTTTCCCCACCACGCGCATGAGCGAGCTCGCGCTCCGCGTCCTCTTCGCCGTCGTCGCCGCGCCCCTCGCCTTGTGGATCGTCATCGCGGGGGGCGCGCCGCTCGCGGCGCTGCTCGCCATCGTGAGCGCGATCGGCGCCTGGGAGTTCTACCGCATCGCGCGCGCCGCCGGGGCGCGCCCGCTTGGCGACGTCGGCATCGCCGTGGCGGGCCTGATCCCGCTCGCGATTCACGCCAGCTACCTCGGCGTGTTCACCGTCGAGCCCGCGCTGTGGGCGCTCGTCTTCCTCGCCACGTCCGCCGCCGCCATCTGGCTGCGCGGCGTGGAGGGACGTCCCCTCTCGTCGGCCGCGAGCACCCTGTTCGGCGTCGTCTACACGGCGGGCATGCTCGGCTTCGGGTACGCGCTTCGCTACCACGACACGGTGATGGGCTATGACGTGGTCGGGGCCCGTACGCTGAACGTCGGCGTCGGCACGCTCCGCATCGCGCCCGGCGCCGTGCTCCTCATCATGCCGATGGTGGTGACCTGGGCGTCCGACATCGGGGCGTACTTCACCGGACGCGCGATCGGAGGGCGCAAGCTGATTCCGAGCGTCAGCCCGGGGAAGACCGTCGCGGGTGCGGTCGGTGGGCTCGTGGCCAGCATGCTCGTGGCCTGGCTGTACGCGCGCTACGTGCTCGCGCCCGCCGCGCACCTCGGCTTCACGCCGTGGGGAGCACTCCTGTTCGGCGGCATCATCAGCGTGGCGGCGCAGACGGGCGACCTGTTCGAGTCGCTGCTCAAGCGTGAGGCCGGGGTGAAGGACAGCTCGCGCATCCTGCCTGGCCATGGCGGCATCCTCGACCGCTTCGACAGCCTCATCTTCGTGCTTCCCGTCGCGTACCTGCTCGTCGGCTGGCTCACGCTTCCCGTTTTCCGGTGAGCCCGACGGGGGTCGCGATCCTGGGCTCCACGGGATCGATCGGAACGACGGCACTGCGCGTGCTCGAGCGCCAGCGGGAGCGCTTCCGCGTCGTGGCGCTCACGGCCTTCTCCAACGGCGCGCTGCTCGCCGAGCAGGCCGACCGGTTCCGTCCGGCCTTCGTCGGGCTGGTGCGCCAGGGCGAGGGCACGACGCGCGAGGACTGGGCGTGCGGCGAGCGCTGCCTCGTCGACGCGGCCACGCGCGACGGGGTGCAGATCGTGATCAACTCCGTCGTCGGGGCGGCTGGCCTCGATGCGACGATCGCGGCGCTGGAGCAGGGACGCCGCGTCGCGCTGGCGAACAAGGAATCGCTCGTGATGGGCGGGGATCTCGTGCGCGCGGCGGCGCATCGCGGCGGCGGGGAGCTGGTGCCGGTGGACAGCGAGCACAGCGCCATCCTCCAGTGCATCGCCGGCCGTCCACGCGGCGAGATCCGGCGCCTCGTGCTCACCGCCTCGGGCGGCCCCTTCCGGCGCTGGACCCGCCAGCAGATCGACCGGGCGACGCTCGCCGATGCGCTGCAGCATCCCACCTGGCAGATGGGGCGCAAGATCACCGTGGACAGTGCCACGCTCGCGAACAAGGCGCTCGAGGTGATCGAGGCGCACTTCCTGTTCGACGTTCCGTACGACCGGATCGACGTGGTGGTCCATCCGCAGAGCGTCGTGCACTCGTTCGTGGAGTTCATCGACGGCAGCGTGCTCGCGCAGATGGGAGTGCCCAGCATGGAGCTGCCGGTGCTGTATGCCCTCACCTTCCCGGATCGTGTGCCGGACACCGGGGTACCTCCCTTCGACCCCGTCGAGCTCTCTCCCCTGACCTTCGAGCCGGTGCGCCGCGACGATTTTCCCGCCCTGTCGCTCGGGGTGCACGCCGGCCGCGCCGGTGGCGCGGCCCCCGCGGTGTTCAATGCGGCCAACGAGGCGGCGGTCGCCCTCTTCCTCGAGGGCGCCATCCGGTTCGGTGACATTCCGCGTGCGATCGAGAGTGCGCTCGGCCGCCACGGCGGCGCGGATGGCGGCTCGCGCGAAGCCATACTTCAAGCCGACGCGCTCGCGCGCCGGCATGTGCAGGAGCTCTTCCGATGCTAGCCATCCTCGCGCCGATCATCGTCTTCGGCCTGGTCATCTTCGTCCATGAGCTCGGGCATTTCATCGCCGCGAAGCTCACCGGCGTCTATGCGCCACGGTTCTCCATCGGCTTCGGGCCCGCGCTCTGGCGTCATCGCCGCGGAGAGACGGAGTACGTGCTCGCCGCCCTGCCGCTCGGCGGCTACGTCCGCATGGCCTCGCGGCACGACGCGGAGGCGGCGTTCATCGAGGGGGGAAGCGAGGAGAGCGACGCGCTGAAGCCCGGGGACCCGGGCTATGATCCCGAGGCGATGCTTCCCTTCGGGCCGAAGCCCGTGCCGGAGCATCGCTGGTTCGAGTCGAAGAGCCTCGCCGCGCGACTGTTCATCATGATCGCCGGCGTGACGATGAACATGCTGCTCGCCCTCGTCGCGCTCATCTTCGTCGCGGCGGTCTACGGCGAGCCCTACATCGCCACGCGCGTCGTCGGCGCGGTGCACCCGCTCAAGGGCGCGCCGGAGCTCTCGCAGCTCCAGGCCGGCGACACGATCCTCGCCGTGAACGGGCAGCCGGTGGCGTCGTGGAGCGACATGGCGGATCGCATCGTCGCGGCCGACTCGGGCACCGTCACGCTGCGCACGCAGCGCGCCCAGGCGACAGTTCCCCTCGGCGCGCCTGGTGGTCCCAGGGCGGACGACCTGATCGGCGCGCTCGACTTCTACATGCCGCCCGTGATCGGGGATGTCGCGCCAGGCACGCCCGCCAGCCGGGCGGGGCTGCAGCCGGGCGACACGGTGGTGTCGATCGCGGGCGCACCGATCGCGAGCTCGTCGCAGCTGCAGGAGAAGGTCACGCCGGCCGCCGGCGTCCCGCTGCCCTTCCAGGTGCACCGCGGCGGTCGCGCCGTGGCGATCACGATCACCCCGGACTCCACGACGACGAAGAACGCGGAGACGGGGGTGTCGGAGACGGTCGGCCGCATCGGCATCACCTTCGCCGACGTGACGTCGCGCCGGCCGATGGGACTGGCGAACTCGGTGCGCACCGGCGCCGCGCAGACGTGGCGCGTGGCGACGAGCATCGTGGACGTGGTGCACGGCCTCATCACGCGCGAGGTGTCCGTGCGCACGCTCGGCGGCCCGATCGCCATCACGCGGGCGTCGGTCGCGGCCGCGCGCAGCGGGCTGGAAACACTGCTGACCCTGATCGCGCTGCTGAGCGTGAACGTCGCCGTGCTGAACCTGCTGCCCATCCCGATCCTCGACGGGGGGCAGATCCTGATCAACGTGGCGGAGTCGGTGAAGGGGAGCCCGTTCACGTCGCGGACGCGCGAGTACATCCTCCGGTTCGGGCTGGTGGCGATCCTGTTGATCTTCGTGATGACGACGTTCAACGACGTGGTGGCGGGAGTGAAGGACGTGGTGGCCCGGTTCTTCTGAACCGGGTCGGACCCGCTCGGCCGCCTGCGGCGGCCTGCTCGTCTGACGGTTCTTCAGGGATGC
>DASURL010000132.1:0-10903 GCA_036280075.1 Gemmatimonadaceae bacterium
GCCGTCTTCCACACGAACGGAGCCCGCCACTCCTACCTGCGCCATGATCAGGCACAGCCGACCGATTCGCACGTTGTGGGCGATGTGCACCAGGTTGTCGATCTTGGTGCCGGCGCCGATCACCGTGTCGTCGATGCTGCCACGATCGACCGTGGAGTTGGCGCCGATCTCGACGTCGGACTGCACGATGCACCGCCCCACGTGCGGGATCTTCTCGTGCTGGCCATTGCGGAACACGTAGCCGAAGCCGTCGCTTCCCAGCCGCACTCCCGCGTGCAGTCGCACGCGGTCCCCTACGCTCGTGCCGGCGTACAGACAGACTCCGGGATACAGGTGGCAGTCGGCGCCGATCGCCACGCCGTCGCCGACGACGACGCTCGCCTCGATGCGCGTGCGATCGCCGATCGTCGCGCCCGCGCCGATCACGACGTACGGGCCGATCCAGACAGCGTCTCCCAGCCGCGCACCGCGGCCGATGACCGCTGTGGGATGCACCCCCGAGTCCGGGGGCGGAGGCGGATACAACGACGCGAGCAGCTTCAGCATGGCGTCGTGCGGCGCCGGCACGACGACCCGCGCGAGCACCTTGCCCGGCAGGTCCTCGAGCTCGGGCGACACGAGCGCCACCCCCGCCTCCGACTCGGCGAACAGGGCGCCGTAGCGCGCGCTGGCGAGAAAGGTCAGGTGGTGTCGCTGGGCGCGGTCGAGCGGCGCCACGGCGCTGACCACGGCGGAACCGTCGCCTTGCAACCTACCGCCCACCACCTCAGCGATAGCGGCGGCGGTGAGGGTCCGAAGACCCTCACCGCCGCCGGAGAGCGCTGACGTACCGTCCGTCACGTCAGATGACGGGAGGATTCTGCGGACGTGTCACGCCCGAAGGCGCACCCGCCGGCGCCGGCGTGGCCGGCTTGGCCGCCGTGCCCGCGCCAGCGCGCAGCTTGGCCAGCACCCGGTCCGTCAGGTCCAGATTCTTGTCCATCGCCACGATGGCGGAACCTTCGTCCGCATTCAGGATGAACGAGTAGCCACCCTCCACCCGCACATCCTCGATTGCTGCCTTCACCTTGTCGAGGATCGGCTGGACGAGCTCGCCCTGCCGCTGCTGCGCCTTCTGCTGGAGGTCCGCCGAGCGACGCTGGTACTCCGCATTCCTGGACTGGAGTTCCTTCTGCTTCGCGTCGCGCGCCGATGCGGTCATCGAGGCCTGCGACTTCTGGAAGGCAGCGACCATCGCATCGAGCGAGTCGCTCATCCGCTTCATCTCTGCCTGGTAGACCTGCGCGTCCTTCTCGAACTGGGCCTGCGCGGCTTCGCGCCCAGGCGCCTGGTCCAGGATCGCCGTCGAGCGGATGTAGCCGATCTTCTGACCCTGCGCGGAGGCACCGGCGCTCGCCAGGGTGAGGAACACGAGCGCGAGCGGGATCGCGCGGCGGAACAGACGCATTGAGACTCCGAAGGTTAGTAGAGTTGTCCGAGCTTGAAGTGCATTTGCCACTTGGGTGCCTTGCGGCCCTGCGCATCCACCCGATCAAATCCATACCCCAGATCGATCCCGAGCGGTCCGAGCGGGGTGACCACCGAGCCGCCGAAGCCGGCGCCACGGAAGAGGCGGGTGGGGTTGAAGTCCTGCGGACGCGCCCAGACGTTGCCCGCGTCGTAGAAGGCATCGAGGTAGATCTGCTGGTTGAACCGCAGCCCGAGCTCGACGGTGTTCGTGTAGAACGCGCTGCCGAACGCATTGGCCCGCGCCTGGCTCACCGACGCCGTGGGGTCGTAGCCCTGTGGCGTGATGGAGAACTCCTCGTACCCGCGCAACGGCTCGCCGTACTGCACGCCGCCGAGCGAGAACTTCTGCGACACGAAGAACCCGCCGGGGTCGCCGAACACCGCACCCGCGCGCGCCTTCAGGCCGAGCGAGAGCACGATCGGCTCCGCGCCGAGCACGCTGCCGCCGAAGTGCGCGAGCGACGCGAAATGCTGGATCTCCCCCGTGTAGCGCGTGTACTTCGCGCCCCCGAAGAAGCCGTTCGCCTGCCCCGTGATCGTCTGGTGGCCGCCGTCGGTCGGGAACGGCAGGCCGATGCGCGTGTCGTGATCGAAGGTGAGGCCGAGCGTGGAGCGCGCGCAGATCATGATGTCGCAGTTGATCGTGCTCACGAGTCCCGTGCCGCCGTAGCTCACCTTCTCCGCGCCGTACGAGGCGAAGATGCGCGAGAAGCGCGAGCCCATCAGCGGGAAGCCGAACTGCACCTGGCCGCCGACGCGCGTTTGCCGCCCCACGTCGCTCACGTAGAAGCGCTGCTGCGAGTGGTACGCCGTCACCGTGCCCGAGATCTGCGAGCCCTTGATGAACGGATCGGTGTAGGTGAGGCTGAAGTCGTTGATGTACTGCCCGAACTGCCAGTTCAGCGAGCCGCGCTTGCAGAGGCCGAACAGGTTGGGCTGGTCGAAGCCGATGAAGCCACCCACCCCGGCGCCCTGGCCCACCGACGCGCCGAAGTTCACGTTGCCGGTGCGCTTCTCCTTCACGTGGAAGATGACGTCCACGTCGCCATTGTCGTTCGCCGGACGGGTATCCGGCGTGGGGAGCGGCGACTCGAAGAAGCCCAGGTTGCCGATGCTCTGGTAGCTCCGGATCAGCGCATCACGCCGGAACACGTCGCCCGGCACGACGAAGATCTGGTTCCGGATGCACGCTTCCGACGTGATGTCGTTCCCGAGGATCTCCACGCGGTTCACGATCGCCGGCTGCCGCTCGTCGATCTCCCAGCGCAGGTTCACCGTCGGCACCGAGTCGGGGCCGCTCTTCACGCGGGTGACGACGGGGCGGACGTTGGCGTAGATGTAGCCTTCGTTCGCGTACGCCTCGCCCACCTTCCGCGTGGCGTCGTCCCACTTCGCCTCGTCGAAGTACAGGTCGTCGTCCCCGCCACGGCCGGCCTTCAGCAGCCCCTTCACCGCCCCGGTCAGGCTCAACGGCTGGTCGTCGAACGGGTAGAACTGCTTCAGGTCCTCACTGGAGAAGTGCCGGCTTCCCGTCACCTCGAAGGTCCCGATCCGGTAGCGAGGCCCCTCGTTCACCTTGATGTCCACCAGCGCCTTGCCGCGGCCACGGTCCACCTTGAGCGTGTCCTCGAGCACCTGCGCGTCGATGTAGCCCTTCGACGCGTAGTAGGCCGGGATGTTCTGGCTGACGTCCGCCGCGTACTTGTCGGCATCCAGCTCGCCCTTCTTCCACCAGAGGAATCCTTCCGGCTTGGTGGCCATCGCGCCGACGACACTCTTGTCGGACACGCCATGGTTCCCCTGAATGTCCACGCCGGACACGGCGAGCCGGTGTCCTTCGTCCACCTGGAACACGAGGCTGATCTTGCCGTCCACGAAGGTCGTCTCCGGGGTCACCCGCGCCAGGTAGTAGCCCGCCGCCTGGTACAGGGAGTCGATGCGCTGCATGGTGCGGGCGACCTGCGCCGGATCCAGCGGACGGCCGACGAGCAGGTCCACGCGGTCGCGCACCGTGCCGGCGGAGAGCCGGTCGGTGCCCCGCACGTCCACCGCGCCCAGGAGCGGCCGTTCGCGCACCGTGAGCACGAGCGTTGCGCGCTGGCCGTCCGGACTCAGCTCACAGGTGGCGCGGACGTCCTCGAACTGCCCCATGGCATAGAGCGCCTTGATGGCCCGGTCGAGGTCGCGATAGTTCACCGGTCCGGGGACCAGCCCCGTCTCGGCGCGCAGTGCCGCATCCGAGGTGCGCGAGGCGCCGCGGAAGGCGATGGAGTCAGGAGTGGCGCAGCGCCCCGCCGTAGCGGGCTCCTGCGCCTGCACCGTCGCGCCGAGGCACAGCAGTGCCACGGCGACGGAAAAAATGCGAGTCATCACGGCAATATACACAGAGAAAGGCCGGCCGGGTCCCCTTGGGTTGGACCCGGCCGGCCAGGTGCGGGTTGCTACGCGTCCCGCTTACGCCTTCGTGGCACTCGAGAGCACCCGGAAATCGAGCCGGGTCCCGTCCGCCGCGGCGTCCACCTCGATCTCGTCTCCCCGCGCGAACTCGCCGAGGAGGATCTTCTCCGAGAGCGGATCCTCGATGAACTTCTGGATCGACCGCTTCAGGGGCCGTGCACCGTAGCTCTCGTCGTAGCCGTTCCTGACGAGGAGCTCCGTGGCCGCGTCGGTGAGCTTCAGGGTCAGCTCCTCCTCCGCCAGCCGCTTCCGCACGTCCTTCAGCAGCACCGTCACGATCTGGGCGATGTGCTCGCGCGTGAGCGGGTGGAACACGATCACGTCGTCCAGGCGGTTCAGGAACTCCGGGTTGAACACCACCTTGAGCTCGTCCTTCACCTTCTCCTGCATCCGCTCGAAGGACGTGGTGGTATCGCCGGTGGCGAAGCCGAGCCCCTTCCCCTTGGTGATGTCCCGCGCACCGACGTTCGACGTCATGATGACGACGGTGTTCTTGAAGTCGATCACGCGGCCGTAGTTGTCCGTGAGGTGCCCTTCATCCAGCACCTGCAGCAGGATGTTGAACACGTCCGGATGCGCCTTCTCGATCTCGTCGAGCAGGATGACCGAGTACGGCTTGCGGCGGATCGCCTTGGTGAGCGTGCCGGAATCCTCGTAGCCCACGTAGCCCGGAGGGGCACCGATGAGCCGCGACACGGAGAACTTCTCCATGTACTCGCTCATGTCCACGCGGATGAGCGCCGACGGATCGGCGAACAGGAACTTCGCGATGGACCGTGCGAGCTCCGTCTTGCCGACACCGGTGGGGCCACAGAAGATGAACGAGCCGATGGGACGGTTCGGATCCTTCAGCCCCGCACGGCTGCGACGGATGGACCGGCTGAGCGCCTTGATGGCCTCGTCCTGCCCGATCACGTTCTGGTGCAGCTCGTCCTCCATCCGCATCAGGCGGCTGGTCTCCGCCTCCTGCAGGCGCGTCACGGGAATGCCCGTCCAGCGGCTGACGATGAAGGCGATCTCCTCCTCGCCCAGCACCGGCCGGTGGGACTGGCGGCGCTGCTCCCACTCCTCCTGCTTCTTGCGGATCTCGCCCTGGATCTCGCGCTCCTTGTCGCGCAGCGACGCGGCACGCTCGAAGTTCTGGTCGCGGACGGCGGCTTCCTTGTCCACGTTCACCTTCTCCAGGTCGGCCTTGAGCGCGGCCACCTCCGGCGGCGGCGCCTGCGCCGCGAGCCGCGCGCGTGCCCCCGCCTCGTCGATCACGTCGATCGCCTTGTCGGGGAGGAAGCGGTCCGTGATGTAGCGCTCCGACTGCTTGGCCGCGATGAGCAGCGTGGGGTCGGGGATCGTGACCTTGTGGTGGTCCTCGTACTTCTTCCGCAGGCCCTTGAGGATCTCCACCGTCTCCTCGATGGAGGGCGGATCCACGACGACCGTCTGGAAGCGGCGCTCGAGCGCGCCGTCCTTCTCGATGTACTTGCGGTACTCGTTGAGCGTCGACGCGCCGACGCACTGGAGCTCACCGCGCGCCAGCGCGGGCTTCAGCATGTTGCTGGCGTCGATGGCACCCTCGGCCGCGCCGGCGCCGACGAGCGTGTGCAGCTCGTCGATGAACAGGATCACGTTCTTGTTCTGCGCGATCTCGTTCATGACGGCCTTGAGCCGCTCCTCGAACTGGCCGCGGTACTTGGTGCCGGCGATGACCGCCGCCATGTCCAGCGACAGCACGCGGTTGTCGCGGAGCGACTCCGGGCACTCGCCGTTGGCGATGAGCTGCGCCAGCCCCTCGACGATGGCCGTCTTGCCGACGCCCGGCTCGCCGATGAGCACCGGATTGTTCTTCTTGCGCCGCGTCAGCACCTCCATGACGCGCTCGATCTCCTTGGCACGCCCGATCGTCGGATCGAGCTGCCCCTCGGCGGCGAGCTGCGTGAGGTCGCGGCAGAAATGGTCGAGCGCAGGGGTCTTGGACTTCTTCTCCCCCTTGGGCGCACTGGGTGCCGCCTGCGCGCCGGCCGTGGCCGCGGCGCCGCCCTGCTGCTGGGGCATCTCCGTGCCGAGGATGCGCAGCGTTTCCGCCCGCGCCGCCTCGAGGTTGACCCCGGCGTCGGTCAGGACCTGCGCGGCAATCCCCTTCTCCTCCCGCAGGAGGCCGAGGAGCAGGTGCTCCGTGCCGACGTACGAGTGGCTCAGCTCACGAGCCTCGCTCATCGCCAGCTCGAGCACCTTCTTCGCGCGACTGGTATAGGGAAGATCGGGGCCGGTGGTCTGCGCCGCCTTCCCCTTCTTCACGGTTTCCTCGATCTTCTGCTGAATCTCGTCCAGCTCGACCGAGAGGTTCTGGAGCACGGTGGCGGCAACCCCCTCACCCTCCCGGATGAGGCCAAGCAGGATATGCTCCGTCCCCACGTACTCGTGGTGGAGACGTGCGGCTTCCTCGCGCGCCATCGCGAGAACCTTCCGCACCCGCTCAGTGAAATTGTAGCCGTTCATACAGTCCCTCAGAGGACCCGGGGTGGACGTGCTGCTAGCCGACCGCTCCTGCTTCGTCCTCCAGCGCTTTCCGCACATACCGTGCGCGCGCCAGGTTCGTCTCGCTCTCGGTCAGCGATCGCCCTTCCGCGGCCGACAGATGCGCGGCCTGCGAAAAGATCAGGAGCTTGTTGAGGGTATATACACTGAGGCCGCGGATCAGTTTCAGTCCGACGGCGAGTCGCACGCCGCTCAAGTAGTTCATCGCCTCATCGAACGTGAGGCTCCGGGCATATCGCAGGGTCCCGTACGCGCGCCACAGCTTGTCTTCGATAATATAGCCCGCATCTCGAAGCAGCACACGTCGCGCCTCTTCCTCCCGCTCGATCACGTGGCCCACCACGCGCACGAGCTGGTCGAGCAGGTCCTCCTCCGACCGGCCGAGAGTCGTCTGGTTCGAGATCTGGAAGAAGTTCCCCACCACTTCCGATCCCTCCCCATACAGCCCGCGGTACGTCAATCCCATCTGCTGGAGCCCGGCCAGCACGCGGCCGATCTCCTTCGTCAACACGAGGCCCGGTAGATGTATCAGTACCGACGCCCGCATTCCGGTTCCCACGTTCGTCGGACACGCCGTGAGAAATCCGAACTCGGGGTGGTACGAGAAAGGGACCCGCGCACCGATGTCGCGGTCAACCCGGTCCAGCGCAGCGAAGGCGGCGCGCAGCTCGAATCCGGATTGGAGCGACTGGAGGCGCAGGTGATCCTCCTCGTTGATCATGACGCTCAAGCCGTCCGACAGATACACGGCGGCCCCGGAGCGCAGCGGATGCTGCGGCTCGAGCCCCGCCAGCTCCTTGCTCACCAGGTGCCGCTCGAAGAGCAGCGCGCGCTCCCCGGGATCGAGCTCGTCCACGCGCACCACCAGGCTCCCCGCCATCCCGGGCAGGGCACGCAGGGCGTCGCGCACCTGCGCCAGCACGCGGAGACGCTCGCCGTCACGCGCGCGCCCCGTGAAGGCGTAGCCCTCCACGTTCCGCGCCAGGCGAACCCGCGTGGAGAGCACGACGTCCGAGTGGCTTCCCGACGCGTCCAGCCAGCGCACCCCGCCATCCGGCAACAGCGAGAGATCGAGCGTCATTCCAGCACCTTGATCCGGTCGCGCAGCTCGGCGGCGACCTCGAACTGCTCCTGCTCGATGGCGCGACGCAGCTTCTCCCGCAGCTCGCCCAGCACCGACGCGCGTTCCAGGAGCTCGTCCTGCGGCGCGTGATACGGCCGCCCGATGTGCCGGGCGCTGCCATGAACCCGGCGCAGCAGCTCGCGCATGCTCGGCTCGAACGTCGTGTAGCAGCGCGCACAGCCCAACCGGCCCGTCGCGCGGAAGTCCTTCATCGTGAGCCCGCAGAAGGTGCACCGTCCGGCGTCGGCGCTCGCCGGCACCGACTGCTGCTGCACCGCCTGCAGGAAGGCGCCCAGCGGGTGCTTCATGGCCGCCGACGACGTCTCCACCCCGCGCTCGGCCGCGCACTGCTCGCACAGGTGCAGCTGGCGCACGGCGTTGTTCTCCACCGTCGTCACGTTCACCACCGCGTCCCGTTCGTGGCAGTTGTCGCAGAGCATCAGGCCACGACCTCCGGCAGCTCGATGCGCGTGAGCTTGCCTTCCTCCAGCTGCAGCACCCGGTCCGCCCGCGAGGCGAGCGAGCGGTTGTGCGTCACCACGACCATCGCGATCTCCAGCTCCCGCGTCAGCTCCGCGAACAGGTCGTGCAGTCGCTCGCTGTTCCCGTGATCCAGGTTTCCCGACGGCTCGTCGGCCAGCAGCACCGCGGGATCCGCGGCAAGCGCCCGGGCCACCGCCGTGCGCTGCTGCTCGCCGCCGGACAGTTGCGCCGGCCGGTGGTGCGCCCGCCCCGAAAGCCCCATCCGGTCGAGCAGCGCCAGCGCCCGCCGACGCGCTTCCACGTCGTCCATGCCGCCGATGCGCAGGGGCATCATGACGTTCTCCAACGCGGTGAACTCGCGCAGCAGGTGGTGGAACTGGAAGACGAACCCGACCGTCCGATTCCGCAAGGCGGAGACCGCGTCGTCGTCGAGCCCGCTGAGGGCGCGGCCGGTGATCAGGACCTCACCCGTGGTCGGCTTGTCCAGCGCACCGAGCAGGTGGAGGAGCGTGCTCTTCCCGGCGCCGCTCGCCCCGATGATGGCCACCATCTCCCCGCGCTCCACGGCGAGGTCCACGCCATCGAGCACGGTGATGATGCCGCCATCACCGCCGACGTAGCTCTTCCCCAGCCCCCGCGCCTCGATCGCCGTCACTCGCGCATCGCCTCCACCGGCAGCAGGCGTGACGCCTGCACCGCCGGGTAGATCGTCGCCACGGCGGCGATGAGCAGGCTGGCGATCACGGTGGTCGCAATGTCGAGCGGCTGCCTCGCCACCGGCAGGTGGTCGATGAAGTACACCTGCGGGTCCAGCTTGATGAGCCGCCCCTGGTCGAGCGCCACGGCCGCGATCAGTCCCAGCGCCAGACCCAGCGCCGTGCCGACGATGCCGATCATGAAGCCCTGGGCGAGGAAGATGCGCCGGATGGAAGCCGCCGGCATGCCCATCGCGCGCAGGATCCCGATCTCCTTCGTCTTGTCCGCCACCACCATCGTCAGCGTGCCGACGATGTTGAACGCCGCGACGAGGATGATGAGCATCAGGATGAGCGACATGCCAGCCTTCTCCAGCTTCAGCGCCTGGAACAGCGACCCGTTCTGCTGCTGCCAGTCTTCCGTCCGGTAGGGATAGCCCAGCTCGGTGGCGAGGCGGCCCTGGACTTCGTGCGCCTTCCACCGGTCGGACGTGCGCAGCTCCAATCCGGTCACGTCGCCGTGGAGCCCGGCGAGCTCCTGCGCGACGGGGAGCGAGACGTACACGTAGCCGTTGTCGTACTCGTACATCCCGGTGTCGAAGATGCCCGTGACCTCGAGCCGCACCTCGCGCGGGATCGGCGTGCCCGTCACCGGACTCACCTCGCTGCCCACCGTCGTGAGCGTGATGGAATCCACGCCCGGATAGACGCCCAGCCGGTTCGCGAGCTTCGAGCCGAGCACGGCTCCGCGGTGCTGTCCATCCGTCGTGGCGAAGCGGAAGTCACCGGCCGTCGCGTGATCGCGGATGCTCGTCACCGGCGGGCCGCCCTCGCCCTCCGGCAGGATGCCCATCACGTACGCGCCGTCACTGTACTTGTGCCCCGCCCCGACCAGCGCCTTCGTGAGGACGAACGGCGCGGCGGCCACCACGTCCGGATCCTTCCGCACCCGGGCCAGCACCGGCTGCCAGTCCTTCAGCACCATGTCCGAGCCGTAGTTCAGGACACGCACGTCCGGGCTGCCAATGAGGATCTTCTCCCGCAGGTCGTTCTGCAGTCCCGACATCACGCCCATGATCACGATGAGCGCGCTCACGCCGATCACCACGCCGCCGATGGCGATCATGCTGATCAGCGACAGCAGCCGCGACCCGCGCCGACTGCGCAGGTACCGGAAAGCGATGCGAAGCTCGAGGCGGCTCATTCCGGACGCATCGTGGGAAAGAGGATGACGTCGCGAATGTTCGCGGTGTCGGTCAGGTACATGAAGAGCCGGTCCACCCCGATGCCGACCCCGCCCATCGGCGGCATGCCGTACTCCATCGCGCGAAGATAGTCCTCGTCCACCCCGGACGCCTCGAGGTCCCCGGCCGCGCGCAGCCGCGCCTGTGTCTCGAACCGCGCACGCTGGTCGAGCGGATCGTTGAGCTCACTGAACGCGTTCGCCAGCTCACGCCCGCGCGCGAACAGCTCGAACCGCTCGGTCAGCCGGGGGTCGCCGCGCTTCGGCTTCGCCAGTGGCGAAAGCTCGACGGGATAGTCGATGACGAACGTCGGCTCCTCGAGCTGGCTCTCGACGAGCGACCCGAACAGCTCGTCGAGCAGCTTGGGCCGGCTCATCGTGTCCGTCTTCTCCACCCCTCGGCGGCGCGCCTCGACGCGCAGTTCGTCCTCGGTCATCGAGAGCGCGTCCCTGCCAAGCGCCTTCGCGAGCGACGGGACCCACTCGATGCGCGCGAACGGCGGCCGCAGCACCGGCGTCTTCTCGCCGACGCCCGGCACGCCCCGCACCGCGTTCGCGGCGTGCGTGATGAGCGCTTCCACGACGTCCATCATCTCGCGATAGTCGGCGAACGCCTGGTAGAACTCGAGCATCGTGAACTCCGGATTGTGCGTCCGGTCGATGCCCTCGTTCCTGAAATCGTGGCCGATCTCGTACACGCGATCGAAGCCACCCACGATGAGCCGCTTGAGGTACAGCTCGTCCGCGATGCGCAGGAAGAGCGGCATGTCGAGCGCGTTGTGGTGCGTCGTGAAGGGGCGCGCCGCGGCGCCGCCGTACAGCGGCTGCAATGCCGGCGTCTCCACCTCCAGGTATCCCCGG
>DASURL010000133.1:0-63013 GCA_036280075.1 Gemmatimonadaceae bacterium
GATGATGCGCTGCAGCTCGATCAGGTGGTCCTCGGCGCTGCGCGACTCCGAGCGCACGGCGTGAATGCGCAGCAGGCCGGCGCTGACGAATGGCGCGAGGTCGATGCCGACCGACTGCAGGTTGCGGACGAGCTGCGTGGCCGCTTCGTCGAAGCTGACGAAGAGCATGCGCTCACCCTGCGCGCAGGTGGCGCGGGCGAAGGAGGCGGCGAGGGTGGTCTTCGCCACGCCGGGCGCGCCGGAGACGAGCACCGAGGAGCCGCGGTAGTAGCCGCCGTCGAGCATGTTGTCGAGGCGGGGGATGCCCGTGGACACGCGCTCGGTGGACACGTCGTGCCCGAGGATCGCCGGGCCGAAGGTGGCGACCTGGATGCCGGTGGGGGAGATCACCATGGGGAACTCTCCCTCGTCGAACCCGGTGCCGCGGTACTTGGCCACGCGGAGCCCGCGCAGCGAGACGCGATCCACCATGCGGTGATGGAGGAGGATCACGGCGTCCACCATGAACTGCATGAACGCGTAGCGCTCGGCGCCGTGGCGATCGACGTCGGTGGCCTTGCCGGTGATCACCGCGGTGAGCCCGGACTTCTGCAGCCAGTCGTGCAGCCGGTAGACCTCCTGCCGCTCGCGCACCGGGTCGTCGAGCAGGGCGAGGAGGACGTCGAGGCCGTCGAGGACGATGCGCCGCGCCCCCATCTCGCGCGCCTTGACCTCGAGGCCGGCGAGCATGAGGGTGATGTCGAAGTCGCCCGACTGGATGGTCATGGGCGACACCCGCGCATCGAGGAAGAAGAGCTTCTCGCGCTCGAGCGAGGGGAGGTCCCAGCCGAAGGTGGCGGCGTTGGCGATGATCTGGCGGCTGCTCTCCTCGAAGGCGACGAAGATGCCCGGCTCGTGGTTCAGCCGGGCAGCGTTCACCATGGACTCCAGCGCGAGCACGGTCTTGCCGGCCCCGGGCCCGCCGAGGATGAGGGTCGTGCGCGCCTCGGGAAAGCCGCCACGGGTGATGGCATCGATGCCCGGAATCCCGGTGGCCGCCTTGCGTACCGTCTCACCTGCCCCCTCCTGCGATCCTGCCCCCTCCGTGTCAGTCGTTGCCCGCGTCATCGGTGCTCAATGATGTGGTCCTTTTGCTACGGTTCTGCCTGCCGCAATTGGCGAGAAGTGTGCCGGAAGACCGGCACACTTCCCCGCGGATCAGGAGAGCCGTTCGCCACCCATCAGCACCGCCATGATCGCCTTCTGGACGTGAAGCCGGTTCTCCGCCTCGTCCCACACGCGGCTCTGCGGCCCTTCGATCACCTCGGCGGAGACTTCCTCGCCACGGTGCGCGGGGAGGCAGTGGAGGAAGATGGCGTCAGCCGCGGCGCGCGACATCATCTTCCGGTCCACGGTGTAGCCGGCGAAGTCGCGCTCGCGCTTCTTCTGCTCGTCCTCCTGCCCCATGCTGGCCCACACGTCGGTGTTGACGACGTCGGCGCCGGCGATGGCTTCCTTCGGGTCGCGGGTGAGGGTGATCTTCGCGTTGGCCTTCCGCGCGCGCTCGAGCAGGTGGTCGGCGGGCTCGTAGCCCTCGGGGCAGGCGAGCGCGAGCTCGAAGCCGAGACGGTACGCGGCGTTGATCCAGGAGTTCGCCATGTTGTTGCCGTCGCCGATCCAGGCGACCTTCTTCCCCTCCCACGTCCCGAGGTGCTGCCGGACGGTCAGGAGGTCGGCGAGGATCTGACAGGGATGCAGCAGATCCGTCAGCCCATTGATGACGGGGACGCTGGCGTAGCGGGCGAGCTCCTCGACGTCCTGGTGGGCGAAGGTGCGGATCATGATGCCGTTCACGTAGCGCGAGAGCACGCGCGCCGTGTCGGCGATGGGCTCGCCGCGGCCGAGCTGGACGTCGCGCGGACTGAGGAACAGCGCGTGGCCGCCGAGCTGGTAGGTGCCCACCTCGAAGGAGACCCGCGTGCGCGTGGAGGACTTCATGAAGATCATCGCCAGCGTCTGGCCGGCGAGGGGCGTCTTATTGTACTCCCCCTTCCGCATGCGCTCGGCGAGATCGAACAGGGCGAGCAGCTCGGCGGTGGAGAAGTCCGGGATCGCGAGGAAATCGCGATGCTCGGTCGTGGCGGGGGCAGCGAAAGCGGTCATGAGGGCTCGTGGTCGGGGAGACGCCGGTGGCGTGAAGCTAACCGGGGCCAGGGATGGCGAGAAGCGACCGGGGTGGGTGGATGGACCGGAGGACCGGAGGACGAGGACCGGGAGGGCCGAGCGGTCATTCGGTCCAGCTGTCCTCCGGGTAGTTCCATTACTGCTTTGTAATTTGACACCAGCGGTAAAAAGTTCGGTATTTGGGTCGTGAAATGGAGGCCGGCAGTCGGCTGGCCGAGTGTCACGGTCGCGACGATGCGACCCTCTGCCCCCCGCGACGAAGCGGAGGCGAGGAACCCAACATGATGCACTTCAACAGGTTATCGAATGCCTGGTCGAGGGTGCTGGACGAGCGCCCCGCCAGTGAACGGATCCGCCTGCTGGCCCACCTGGCCTGCGTCTCCCTCGCCCTCCTCCTGATCGTGGGCGTAGGAGCTGGCGTGATGGTGTCGCAGCAACTGGCGCAGGTCGAACAGGAAGGCGTGCCCGCCCTCCGCGAGTCGCGCGAGCTGCGGGACATCCTTGGAGCGACGCGGGACGCCATCCAGGGCACCGACCTGGCCGGCAACGTGGCGCGCTTCAGCCGCGCCGACAGCCTGGCCGAGCGCTTCCACGTGCTCGCCACCTCGGCGCGGCTGCACGAGGGCCACGCGGCGGGAATGCGCTCGGTGGACGAGCGATTCGCCGCCTGGTACGTCCAGGCCCGCCGCGCGGCGGAGCAGCTGCCGTCGGGCGACGACGCCATGACGTCGAGCGCGGAGCTGGCAATGGTGGGGATGCGCGCCGTGCGCGCCATGCTCAGCGCCGACATCGCGGCCACGGAGCGCGACATCGCCGAGCAGGCGGCGTCGGCGCGCCGTGTCCAGGTTGCGAGCTGGATCATCATGACGCTGCTAGCCCTGATCGGGGCAGTGCTCCTGCTCTCGCTCGGCAGGAGCATCGATGACGCGAACGGAACCGCGCTCCGTCGCGCGACCAGCGCGGCCCGTGCGCTGGCCGAAGGCCGGACGGACATCGACCTGCCGCCGACCGACGACACAGAGCTCCGCTCGCTCCACCAGGCCCTGCTCCGCATCGGACACACGATGAACGAGCATGCGGCCGCCGCCGAGGCGCTGGCGGAAGGGCGCACGCGCCGCCTGGCGGGCCCGACTCGCGCCGACCGCGTGATCGTGGCGCTGGGACGCGTGGCCGAATACGAGGAGGAGCTGGCCTCCACCGCGCGCCGGATCGCTGACGGCGACCTCACGACCACGGTGACCCCGCGCTCGTCGCACGACGTGCTCGGCCGGGCGCACGAGGAGATGACGAACGGGTTGGTGCGCCTGCTCGGCGAGGTCGAGGAGGCGAGCGCGGCGATCGCCGCGACGGCGGAGCGGATGCACGATGCCGCGAACCATGTCGTGAACGGCGCGAACGAAGGCGCGGAGAGCGTGCGCCGCACCGCCGACAGCCTGGCGAAGATGACGGCCACGATGCAGGGCGCCGCGACACGGGCGCAGAGCGTGGAGAACCGCGCGGCGGAAAGCGCGGCCACCGTGCAGGAAGGGTCGGCCGTGCTGCAGGAGTCACTCGGTGCGCTCACGGCGGTGCTGCGTGAGGCCTCGGTGGTGGACAGCATCGCCACCGACGCCGGGCTCCTGGCGGTGAACGCGGCGATCGAGGCGGCACGCGCCGGCGTGGGCGGCAGCGGATTCACGGTCGTCGCCGACGAGGTGCGCATCCTGGCGCAGCAGGCGAGCAAGGCGGCGCGGGAGATCAACCAGCTCTCGACCGCGGGCTCGGCGTCAGCGGGACGGAGCTCGGCGCTCCTCGGCAAGCTGGGCCCGAGCATCGACGACAGCGCGGCAATGGTGCGCGAGCTCGCGGTGTCGGCGCGGCATCAGGCGGACGAGCTGATGGTGCTCGGCTCGGCGCTCGGCTCGGTGGACGAGACGACGCGTCGCACGGCCACCGGGGCGACACAGCTCCGCATGTCGGCCGATGCGCTGGCGTCGCACGCGGTGAAGCTCGCGGGGATGTTGCGGAGCTTCAGGGGGCGGGAGTCGAAGCTGGCGATCGCCTGAGGGCGGGAGGACGGGAGGACCGGAGGACCGGAAGACCGGAGGACCGGAAGACCGAAAGACCGGAAGACCGAAAGACCGAGAGACCGAGAGACCGATAGTCGAAAGTTCTGCGAACGCGACGATGCGTTCGTGGGGGAGGCACACTCGTCAGGCGGGCGATGAAGTTCGCCTGGCGGGTGTGCTTCCAGTTTCACCGCCCGCCGGTCCCTCGGTCCCTCGGTCCATCGGTCCATCGGTCCCTCTAGAGGATGTACTTCCGCAGGTCCTCGTCCTCGACGATGGCCTTGAGCTTCTCACGCACGACCTCGGCATCAACCACGATGCGCTTGTCGGCGACGTCGGGGAGGTCGAACAGCGTCTCCTCGAGCTGCGTCGTCATCACCGTGTGCAGGCGTCGCGCGCCGATGTTCTCCATGCGCGAGTTCACCGTGGCGGCGATGCGCGCGATCTCGGCGATGCCATCCGGCGTGAACTCGAGCGTCGCGCCCTCGGCGGCGACGAGGGCGGCGTACTGCTTGGTGAGCGCATTCTCAGGCTCGGTCATGATGCGCACGAAGTCCTGCTCGGTGAGCGACTTCAGCTCCACGCGGATCGGGAAGCGTCCCTGCAGCTCTGGGATGAGGTCGGAGGGCTTGCTGACGTGGAACGCACCGGCGGCGACGAACAGCACGTGGTCGGTCTTCACCATGCCGTACTTCGTCTGCACGTTGCTTCCCTCGACGATGGGAAGCAGGTCGCGCTGGACGCCTTCGCGCGACACGTCGGGGCCGCCCATCTGGCTCTTCTCCCCGGCGATCTTGTCGATCTCGTCGAGGAAGACGATGCCGAGCGACTCGACGCGCTCCAGCGCGTCGCTGGTGACGTCCTCCATGTCCACCAGCTTGTCGAACTCCTGCTCGAGGAGGATCCGCCGCGCCTCGTTCACCTTGACGGTGCGCTTCTTCCGGCGCTGCGGCATCATCTCCTTGAGCATCTCGGTGAAGTTCTCCATGCTCTCGGGTGCGCCGGGCTGCGCGAACTGCTCGAACATCGGGCTGACCGAAGTCACCTCGACCTCGACCTCCCGGCCGTCGAGCTGGCCGTCGAGGAGAAGCTGGCGGAGCTTGTCGCGCGTGCGCTTGTAGCGGTCGGTGGCGGCGTCGGCGGCGTCGGTCGCGGCTTCCTGCTTGACGTCGCCCGAGGAGGAGACGACGAAGAGACCCGGGGAGGCGGGCTGGTGGGAAGGCCGGGAGGTGGGAACACCATTGGCCTTCTCGCCTTCCGGCTTTCCGGCCTTCTGGCCTTCCGCCACCGGAGCGGGCAGCAGCAGGTCCAGCAGCCGCTCGTCCACCTTCTCGTTGGCGAGGTCCTCGACTTCGCTCTCGCGCTCCTGGCGCACCATCTCGATGGCGCTGTCCACGAGGTCGCGGATCATCCCTTCCACGTCGCGACCGACGTAGCCGACCTCGGTGAACTTCGACGCCTCCACCTTGATGAACGGTGCGCCGGCGAGCTTGGCGAGGCGACGGGCGATCTCCGTCTTCCCCACCCCGGTGGGACCGATGAGGATCAGGTTGTTGGGCGAGATCTCGTCGCGGATGTTCTCCGGCGCCTGCTGTCGCCGCCAGCGGTTTCGCAGGGCGATGGCGATGGCTTTCTTCGCGTCCGCCTGGCCGACGATGTAGCGATCGAGCTCGGCGACGATCTGGCGCGGCGTGAGGTCGGCGAGGCGCGCGAGGGCCTGCTGGGTGCGTGGCGAGGGCATGTCAGTGCGCCTCGAGCACGGTGATGTTCGTGTTCGTGTAGACGCAGATCTCGCCGGCGATCTCGAGGCTCTTGCGCACGATGTCGGGGGCGCTCAGGTCGGTGTTCGTGGCGAGCGCGCGCGCGGCGGCGAGGGCGTACGACCCGCCGGAGCCGATGGCGAGGATGCCGTCGTCGGGCTCGATGAGCTCACCGTTGCCGGAGATGACGAAGCCGTGCTGCGCGTTGGCGACGACGAGCAGCGCCTCGAGGCGGCGCAGGACCTTGTCGCTGCGCCACTCCTTGGCCAGCTCCACGGCGGCGCGCGGCAGGTTGCCGGGGTAACGCTGGAGCTTCTCCTCGAACTTCTCGAACAGCGTCAACGCGTCGGCGGCGGAGCCGGCGAAACCGGCGAGGAGCTTTCCGTCGCCGATGGCGCGCACCTTCGTCGCCTTCGACTTCATGACCGTCTCGCCGACGGTCACCTGGCCGTCGCCGCCGAGGGCAACGGTGCCGTTGCGCCGGACGGCAAGGATGGTGGTAGCGCGGATCCGGGGGAGTGGGGACATGACTGGAAACTAACGGACGGATGACCGGTGGACCGATGGACCGACCGGTCATCCGGTCATCCGGTCATCCGGATCCTTCCGCTCGTTCTTCCGCATCTCCGCCGGCGTCTCGGCGCGCCGCAGGGCGCCGCGATTGGTGATGCGATCACGAAGGTAGCGGCGGTTCGCCCAGGCGCCGAGGAGGATGAGAACGGCGCCGGCGATGACGGCCACGTTCACGTAGTCCCAGGTATCCCGCCCGATGATGGCGGCGGCAATGCAGAGCACGCCGAGGCCGATCGTCGCCTCGCCGCCGAGGCTGCGCTCGGTACGCGGGGAGCGGCGCCGCTCGCGCATGCCCGGCGCGTGCTCGGCGGTCCAGGCGTCCACGAGCAGCGCCAGGCCAATGAGCGCGATGACGCCGCCGATGATGAGGGGGATGGTCTCGAGTCGCACGTGAGCTCCGCTGGTCAAACGTGCTCAGGTGCGATCTTCATGCCCGCGGATGCGCCTTGCGGTACACGTCCTTCAGCCGCTCCACGCTGGTGTGGGTGTAGATCTGCGTGGTGGAGATGGACGCGTGGCCGAGCAGCTCCTGCACGGCGCGGAGGTCGGCGCCGGCGTCGAGCAGGTGGGTGGCGAAGCTGTGCCGCAGCGAGTGCACGGAGAGGCCGGCGTCCTCGTCGATCTGCTCGAGGAACCCGGACACGACCTTCTGCACCATGCGCACGCCGATGCGGCGCCCGGTGCGGGACAGGAAGTACGCCGCGCGCTCGCCGCGCCTTCCCACGTTGCGCAGCAGGTCGTCGCGCTTCGCCTCGTAGTTGCGCAGGGCGAGGACCGCGTGGTCGCCGACGGGGATGATGCGCTCCTTGTGCCCCTTGCCGCGCACCTTCACCTGCTGGCTCACGAGGTCCAAGTCGCCGATGCTCAGCCCCTGCAGCTCCGAGAGGCGCATGCCGGTGGAGTAGAAAAGCTCGAGGATGGCGAGGTTGCGGACGTCGGTGAAGTCGCCCTCCATGGCGCGCGCCTCCGCCATCTGGAAAAGCAGGTCGATCTGGGCGCGATCGAGGTAGCCGGGCAGGTGTTTCTCCTGCTTCGGCGCGCCGACGGCGCGGGCCGGGTTGGCCTCGACGAGCTCGTTGCGGTGCATCCAGCGATAGAAGCCGCGCACGCCACTCAGCGTGCGCGCCATGGTGCGCTTCCCCACGCCGCGGCGCTGGAGGTGCGCGAGGAAGCCACGCATGGCGAGGCGGTCCACGCCCTCCCAGCTCCACTCCTCGGCGCCATAGTAGCCGGAGAGATAGGCGACGAAGTCGCGCAGGTCGCGCGCGTACGCCTTCACCGTGTTGGGTGAGACGTCGCGCTCCTTCTCGAGGTGCCGGAGGTACTCTGCGACGTCGCCGGGAAGCTCGACGTCAACCTCGGTCCTCCGGTCCTCCGGTCGTCCGGCCTTTCGGTCCTCCGGTCCTCCGGCCTTTCGGTCCTCCGGTCCTCCGGTCATACCGCCACGCGCAGGTTCGCGTCGCGCCACGCTTCCATGTCGGCAAGCGCGCGCTCGGCGAGCATCTCCCTCTTGCGACGCTTGTCCTTCACGCGCCCGGGCAGCTCGTCCACGAGGCCGAAGTTGGCGTTCATCGGCTGGAAGTGGCGCGGGTCGGCCTCGCGCAGGTAACGATACAGGGCGCCGAGCATCGTCGTGGGCGGCGGGAGCACCGGCTCCTCGCCGGCGAGCAGGCGGGAGAGGTTCACGCCGGCGAGCAGCCCGGTGGCGGTACTCTCGGTGTAGCCTTCCACGCCGGTGAGCTGACCGGCGAACAGCACGCGCGGATCGTCCTTCAGCGCGAGGTGTGGTGCGAGGGCGGCGGGGGCGTTGAGGTACGAGTTCCGGTGAATGCTGCCGAAGCGGAGGAACTCGGCATTTTCCAGCCCCGGGATGAGCCTGAACACGCGCGCCTGCTCGGGATAACGGAGCCGCGTCTGGAAGCCGACGAGGTTCCACATGCGGCCATCGCGGTCCTCCATGCGAAGCTGCACCACGGCGTGCGGCTCGCGTCCCGTGCGCGGATCGACGAGGCCCACCGGCTTCATGGGCCCGAAGCGCAGCGTCTCGCGCCCGCGCTTCGCCATCTCCTCGGCGGGCATGCACCCCTCGAAGTACGGCACGGCGTCGAACTCGTGGGCGGTGGCCTGGTCGGCGGCGGTGACGGCATCGATGAACGCCTCGTACTGCTCGCGCGTCATCGGGCAGTTGAGGTACGCACCCTCCTCCTGCCCTTCCATGGTCTCGCGTCCGTAGCGCGAGGCGCGGAAGACGACGTCGCGGTCGATGGAGTCGCCGCTCACGATGGGCGCGATGGCGTCGTAGAAGGCGAGCGACTCCACGCCGAGCCGGGCGCGAATGGACTCGGCGAGCGCGCTGGACGTGAGCGGCCCGGTGGCGACGATGCCGGGCGAGGGAAGCGACGTGGCCTCCTCGCGCACGACGGTGATGCCCGGATGCGCGGTGACGCGCGCATGCACCGCGGTGGAGAAGACTTCGCGGTCCACGGTGAGGGCGCTGCCGCCGGGGACGCGCGCCTCATCGGCGCACTGGAGGATCATGCAGCCGAGCAGGCGCATCTCGGCCTTGAGGAGGCCGTGCGCGTTTGAGGTCTCGGTGCTCTTGAAGGTGTTGGAGCAGACGAGCTCCGCGAGGCGGTCTGACTTATGTGCTTCCGTTCTGACCACTGGTCGCATCTCGTGGATGACGACCTCGTGACCGCGCTCGGCGAGCTGGAAGGCGGCCTCGGAGCCGGCGAGGCCGCCGCCGATGATGTGGATGGGAGAGGACATGCTGGAAACTACCGGAGGACCGGAGGACCGGAGGACCGGAGGACCGTTCGGTCCATCGGTCCACCGATCCATCGGTCCATCGGTCCATCGGTCCACCCGTTCATCCCGCCAGTACTTCCACGTCCGTCTCCGGCGGGGCTGCCACGTCCCATTCGTTGCCGCACTTCAGGCACTTCCGGAAATCGCCGCGGGCCTTGGTGAACTTCATCTCGGCGCCCAGGTAGCCGCACTCGGGACAGGTCTCCTTCACGGGCTTGTTCCAGACGACGAAGTCGCACTCCTCGTTGGAGCAGGCGTAGAACGCGGTGCCGCGCTTCTTCGAGCGGCGCTCGACGAGCTCGCCGCCGTCCTTGGGGCAAAAGACGCCGGTCGGCATGGAGCGGGTCCCGCGGCACTTCGGGAAGGTGGAGCAGCCGAGGAACTCGCCGCTGCGCCCCGAGCGCACGACCATGGGCGCGCCGCAGAGATGACAAGGGATGTCCGTCATCTTCGGCTTGGCCTTCTCGCCCTTCAGCGGCCTTGTGTACTTGCACTTCTTCGGGTGGTTCTCGCAGGCGAGGAAGGGTCCGAAGAAGCCGCCGCGCGGCTCGAGCCGGCCGCCGCAGTCGGGGCACTTCTCGTTGGCGATCGCCGACAGGTCGTGCGCGGCGGCGATGAGGGCGCCGGAGTCCACCTTCTTCAGCGACTTGTCGAACGGGCCCCAGAACTCCTTCAGCACTGCGCGCCAGCCGAGCTCACCGTCCTCCACCTTGTCCAGCTCCTGCTCCATGCCGGAGGTGAAGCCGACGTTGAAGATGTCGGGGAACTGCATGACCATCACCTTCTCCACCGTCTCACCGAGCTCGGTGGGAAAGAAGCGGCGCTGCTCGAGGTTCACGTAGCGCCTGTCCACGAGCACGCTGATGATGCTCGCGTAGGTGGAGGGGCGGCCGATGCCCAGCCGCTCGAGCTCCTTGACCAGGCTGGCTTCGGAGAAGCGCGGCGGCGGCTCGGTGAAGTGCTGCGACGGGGTGATGGCCTTCACGGGCACGTTCTCGCCGACGACGACGACCGGGAGCGCCTGCTCGTCCTCGAGCGCCTTGGAATCGCCCTCCTCGCGCGTCTCGCGATACAGCGCGAGGAAGCCCTGGAACTTGATGATGCTGCCGGTGGAGCGGAACAGGTACGAGCGACGCCCGATCTGCGGCTGCTCCTTCGCGGCGATGTCGAAGTCCACCGTGGTGGTGTCGAACACCGCCGGCGCCATCTGCGACGCCATGAAGCGCTGCCAGATGAGCTGGTACAGCTTGAACTGGTCGGGCGAGAGATGCCGGCGGATGTCGTCCGGGCGGCGCGTCGGGTCCGTGGGACGCACGCCTTCGTGCGCGTCCTGGGTGTTCTTCGACTTGCCGTCGCCGTAGAGCTGGATGCTGCCGGCGAGGTACTCCTTGCCGAACAGGGTGCGCAGGTACTCGCGCGCCTGCGTGGCCGCACTCTCCGCGATGCGGGTGGAGTCGGTACGCATGTACGTGATGAGGCCGACCTGGCCCTCGGCACCGATGTCGATGCCCTCGTAGAGGTCCTGCGCCACGCGCATGGTGCGCTTGGAGCCGAAGGAGAGCTTCTTCGCCGCTTCCTGCTGGAGCGTGGAGGTAGTGAAGGGCGCCTGCGGGTTCTTGCGGCGCTCGCGACGCTTGACCTCGGTGACGGGGAAGGTCTTCCGCCCATCGAGGTCGTCCAGGATGCGATCGGCTTCCGTCTTGTTGCCGATCTCCGCCTTCTTGCCGTCGATCTGGTGGAGGCGCGCCGTGAAGCGCTGCCCTTCCTTCTCGAGCTGCGCTTCGATGGTCCAGTACTCCACCGGGGTGAATGCACGGATCTCGCGCTCGCGCTCGACGATGAGGCGAAGCGCGACGGTCTGGACACGCCCGGCCGAAATACCCTTCTTCACCGTCTTCCAGAGCACGGGGCTGGCCTTGTAGCCCACGAGCCGGTCGAGGACGCGACGCGCCTGCTGCGCCTCGACCTTGCGGTCATCGATCTCCCCCGCCTGCTGGATGGCGTTCTGCACGGCGTCGCGCGTGATCTCGTGGAAGAGCACGCGACGCACGGGCACCACGGCCTGGCCGCGCCGGGGGCGGATCTGCTCGGCCACGTGCCACGCGATCGCCTCGCCCTCGCGATCGGGGTCGGTGGCGATGAACACTTCGCGCGAGTCCTTCGCTGCGTTCTTCAGCTCGGCGATAGTCTTTTCCTTTCCGGGGATGGGCACCAGCTCGGGCTCGAAGCCCTTGTCGATGTCGATGCCCAGCTTCTTGGCCGGCAGGTCCATGATGTGGCCGACGGTGGCGCGCACGCGATAGCCCCGGCCGAGGTACTTGCCGATCGTCTTTGCCTTGGCCGGGGACTCGACGATGACGAGGGAGGTGGTGCCGGCCGGCGCCGGGGGATACTCCTCCTCGAGCGGCGCGGCCTTGCGGCCCCGCGCGGGGGACTTCTTCGCCGTGGCGCGCTTCGCGGTGGTCTTCTTCGCGGCGGTGCGGCGGGTCGTTGTGGTTTTCTTTGCAGCCATTGGCTCTAGTGTACGGTCTGGGATTCCGCCGTGGGGCCCTGCTCCGGAAAGCCAGCCCCCTCCATCAGCGCGCGCAGGTCGTCGAGGGCGATGCGGCCGTCGAACTGCACCATGGCGCGCTCGATCACCTGCTCGAGCTCGGCGGGGTCGAGCGCTCCGGAACCGGAAAGGGCCAGCAGGTGTCCCCACGCCTCGGGGGCGAAGCGGCCCCGCTCGTGTGGTCCGAGAACGCGAATCATCGAAGTCTCCTGTGGACGCCGTCGCGGTGGCAGCCTACGCGCTGCGTCGCGCCGAGCGTCATCATATCAATCCGTTCGACACCGGGAATGTGCGCTGGGTCCATGACGGCACCTCCGGTACGACAGGTCCCGGAGCGAGCGGCAGCACATCAGCCGACACTCCGGGACCGGCGATAATCACTCTAAGGTAGTGGCCGCGTCAACGGGGGAGGGCAAATTTCCTCCGCGACGGCTCAGGCCGGCTGCAGCTTCTCGAGGATTCGCTCCGTAACGCGTTGCGCGTCAAGGCGATCCACGCTCACCACCAGCTCGGCAAGCTCGTACAGGGGGCGACGGGCCTCGAGGAGCTTCTCCAGCTCGCCTCGCGGGTCGGGCCGGTTGAGGAGAGGCCGGTTCGCCGTGGCGGCACCCATCCGGTGCAGCGCCACCTCCGGGCTCACCTTGAGGTAGATCAGCCGTGCCCGCGGGCACAGCAGGGCGCGATTCTCGTCGCCCAGGATCCAGCCCCCGCCTGGCGAAAGGACCATCCCGCCCGTTTCCGCCAGGTCGCGGGTGAGGGCGGTCTCCTGTTCACGGAACCAGGGCTCGCCGCGTTGGCCGAAGATCTCCGGCACGCTCATCCCGCAGCGGCGCGTGATCTCGACGTCGAAGTCGAGGAAGCTGCGCTCGAGCGCCTGAGCGAGGAGCTGGCCGACGGTGGTCTTCCCTGCCCCGGCGAGGCCGACGAGGACGAGGTGCGGGAGGGACGGATCAGCCGCCGACCCGGGACGCGAGGTGAGAAAGGTAGCCATCGAGATTCCTCCGAATCTCGGGTAACGAATCGCCGCCAAACTTCTCCAGCAGTGCATTCGCGAGGACGAGCGCGGCCATCGCCTCGGCAATCACGCCCATCGCCGGGACGGCGGTGACGTCACTGCGCTCGGCGACGGCCTGCGCCGGCTCGCCGGTGGCGACGTCCACCGTGGCGAGGGGGCGCATGAGGGTGCTGATCGGCTTCATGCCGACGCGCACGACGAGCGGCTCCCCGGTGGTCATGCCTCCTTCGAGGCCGCCGGCATTGTTGGTCGCGCGTTGCACGTTGCCGGCGCGCGTGCGACCGGGCGCGGGGGACATCTGGTCGTGGACCTCCGAGCCGGGAACGCGCGCGGTGCCGAAACCCATGCCGATCTCCACCCCCTTCACGGCGGGAATGGACATCATGGCACCGGCGAGCTGACCGTCCAGCTTGCGGTCCCACGACACGTGTGAGCCGAGGCCTACCGGCAGGCCGTCGACGACGACTTCGCAGATGCCGCCGAGGGTGTTGCCGGCGCGCTTGGCGACGTCGATGCGCGTGATCATCTCGCGCTCGGCATCCGCATCGAGGGTGCGGAGCTGTGAGGCATCCGCAGCCTCGTTGAGCTTCGCCGGCAGCACGTCGGGTCGCCTCGCGTCCACGCCGCCCAGGTGCACGAGGTGGCTGCCGATGGTGACGCCGAGCTCGGAGAGCAGCTTGCGGGCGATGGCGCCGGCGGCGACGCGCGCCGTGGTCTCGCGCGCCGAGGCGCGCTCGAGGATGTCGCGCGCGTCGGTGCGGTCGTACTTGAGGATGCCGGTGAGGTCGGCATGGCCCGGTCGCACGCGCGTCACGTGACGCCGGCGAGGCGCCTCGCTGTCGGCCTCGCGCGGCGCGGGGTCCATGATCTCCTGCCAGTTCTTCCAGTCACGATTGCGAATGAGCATCGCGATCGGGCTGCCGATGGTCTCGCCGGCGCGCACGCCGGAGAGCAGCTCGGCGGTGTCGCGCTCGATCTGCATGCGTCGCCCGCGGCCGTAGCCCTGCTGGCGGCGCGCGAGCTCGGCGTCCACGTCAGCGGCGAGCAGGGGCACGCCGGCGGGCATTCCCTCGAGGATGCTGACGAGTGCCTGGCCGTGGGATTCCCCGGCGGTCGTGAAGCGAAGCATGAAGCGGGAAGCGGAACTGGTGGAAAGACGCGAGCCCGGCTGGATGCCGGGCTCGCTGCACTGCTGAAACTACACTGGCGTCACGCGCCCGGTCATGGTCCGGGCTGGATGTCCGCCGCGGTGACGTCGATGACGACGAGGCCGTTGGCGGAGAGGCCGAAGAGCTTGAGGATCACCGACGGATCGTCACCCGGGAATGGGAGCGAGGCGCGGAGCGGTCCGTAGAGGTTGGCCTTGGTGGCGAGGGTGCCACGCGAGGTGAAGTAGGCGAGGTCCACCATCTCGATCGTTCCGTTGCTGGAGGCAACGAAGGTGAGGCGGTCCGATTGCGGCGTGCTGGTGCCGTCCGCATTCGGGTGGAAGGCGATGCCGCCTCCCTGACCGAACGTGGCGTACTTGCCGCTGAGTCGCTGCGTGAACGGCTGGCTCACCTTGGCGAAATACGTCTCCGCGCCATGCAGGCCCATCGTCTGCCCCGTCTTGTCGAGCGCGAGGCCGAAGATCTGGTCCGACGCGTTGTTGATGAGGTCCTGGATGTTGAGGCTTGGCGACGCGTAGGTGTAGCCGTTCGGGTTGGTGCCATCGTCGCGCAGGAGGAACGCGCGCGAGTAGGGCGACCGGTGACCTTCACCGAAGGCAATCCACTCGCCGTTGGCGCTCGCGGCGGCGTAGGTGGTGTCGGTGAGGCCGAGCGAGGTCTCGTCGAGGTTCACCTGCGCATCCACGTCGGACTGCGGCACGGTGGCCTGGAGCGCGGCCACCGTGGCCGCGATGCCCTGGTCACTGCTGGCGCACGTCTGCGGATCCGTGGATCCGGACGCGTGGTCGCAGAGGGTGAGGACGTCGCTCGCCGAACTGTTGGCGGGCGCCGGCGTGATGCTCGCCGCGTCGATGTTGGCGATCAGGTACGAGTTCGGGTCGCTGCCCGCCGACGCGAAGGCCAGGATGAAGCGCTGGTCCGGCGCCGGGGCCGCGGTGTCGAGGTAGCGGATGGTGCCGCGCTGCCCCGAAGCCGTGGTGGGCTTGGTGGAGAGGTAGAGGCGACCGTTCGCCCCCGCCGCCTGCTGGATGTACTGCGGGCGGTCGGAGAAGAGGATCGGTCCCTTGAGGGTGAGGCGGATCTTGCCCGTCGCCGCGTCGCGCGCCTCGGTCACCTTGTAGAGGAGGGAGATACGCGTGTCGATGCGGTGGGCGAGGTCTTCCTTCATGCCCGAGGGCGAGGCTGCGCCGATGTAGACGCGGCTGAGGTTCGTGCCGCCCGAGTTGGCGACGTACATCGTGTCGCCGTTGGTGCGGGAGATGGTCATGCCCCACGGCTGCGAGCCGACGAAGATGCCGGTCGGGTCGAAGGTGCGGCTGGCCTCCTGCCAGACCTCGAGGCGGCTGGCCCCGATGTTCGAGAGGAAGACGTTGCCGCGCGGCTGGTCCACCACCACGTCGGCGATGAGGCCATTGCGCGCGGTGGGAAGCGCGTAGGTGCGGCCGTAGACGACCAGCGCCGTGTCGCGCGCCATCTTGGTCGTATCGGTGACCGGCGTGTTCACGCTGGCCGGCGCGGCCCAGCCGATGTTGCCGGCGCTGTCCTTGGCGAAGGCCGAGATGGATACCCGCTTGCCCTGCCACTTGGTGGCGAGGTTGAAGGTGATCCCCTTCGGGCCGAAGCTGGACGAGTTGGCCGTGACCGCGTTCGAATCAACCCGCGTGTTGGGGCTCTCCACGTCGCGGATGACGTAGCCCACCTGGGTGAGCGCCGCACCGCTGGCGTAGACGGTCACCGAGTCGGTCAGCTCGACGCGCGCGGCGATCGTCTGGCGCACGAGCGGCGGCGGCGCCGCGCCGACGCGGACGGCGAAGTCCTGCGGCGTGGGCACACCCGGCTGGAAGTTCACGTCCGTGGCGTGCGGGGCGATGGTCAGGATGCCCTTCGACGGGGCATCGGGCGGAATGTCGATGTCCACCGTGAACGGCCCGGCGTTCTTGTTGGCCGGCGAGATGGTGGTGTCGTACGTGGCGACGACGGGCGTGGGCCACACCGGGCCGCTCGTGCCGGACTTCACGTCGAAGCCGAGGTTCGTGACGCCGACGCCGCTCGTGGCGGAGACGGAGATGCGGAGCTTGGTGCCGCGCGTGAGGCTGTCGCCCTGGATCGGGGCGAGGAGCGTCACGTTCGGGCCCTTGGTCATGGTGATGGAAACCGTGTCGCGCGTGACGTTGCCCGCCATGTCGGTGACGACGCCGTAGACGAGCAGCTTGCCGGGGAGCGTGTCCACCGGCGTGCGCGGCGACAGGTAGCGCCTGAGGTCGAGCGTGTCGGTGAGGCCGGTGCGGAAGAGCGCCCCGTTCTGCGGCGCGGTGACCGTGTCGTAGCGCATCACGGTGTCCGCGGTGCCGAGGGCGATGTCACCGCGCGGCGAGACGGCGTAGAACTTCACGGTCTTCAGGCCCACGTTGTCGTGCAGGTTCACGCGGACGAAGAGCTGGTCACCGATGTTGAGCGTGGCGCCGGCAGCCGGCGCGACGAACGTCAGCGTGGGCGCCTCGGCGTCCACGATGGTGAACTGGAGCGTCGGGCCGGGGTTCGTCACGCGACCGGAGTTGTCGGTGGCGAAGCCGACGATGCGGTAGGTGCCGATGTTCATGGACGCCTGGAGCAGGCGCTTGAACGAGCCCTGGGCCACGGTGGCGCCGGCGGCGCCGCTCACGGAATCGCCGAACTGGACGGTGGTGCTGTCGGCGCCGCCGAGTCGATAGACACGATAGCCGACCTGCTGGACGCCGGAGCTGTCGCTCGCCGTCACCTGGACGTCGAGCGAGTCGCCGCCCTTCATGTTCGGGTTGTTCGCGACCGCCTTCGAGGACATCGTCATCTTCGGCGCCGTGGTGTCGGCGATGGTGACGATGATCGAGTCGGTCTTGAAGTTGAGCGACGCGTCCCCCGCGGTGGAGCGGATGACGATCCGGTCCCCATCCTTGCGGCCCGACATCGGCACGGCGAGGCTGCGGGTGCTCGTCTTCTGCGTGGGCTTGAACGTGGACGTATCGGCGCCGATGACGGTGGCGCCGTTGTTCAGCGTGGTGTTCAGCGTCTGCACGCCGTTGTCGTCGGTGGCCGTCACGGTGACGGTGAGCGACGCCCCCAGGTCGACGACGTTGTTGGTGCCGGCGGACAGGGCGAACTTGATGGTCGGCGCGGAGAGATCACCAGGATCGCCGCCGCTGCCGCTGCCCCCGCCAGGAGTGGTGGGCAGCCGCGAGTCGCAGCTCGCGACCAGGAGACCGCCAAGGACGAGCGCGGCAAGCCGCGCGGGAATACGCAGGAAGGTCATATGTGCTCCACGGGGCGGCTTAGCGCCGCCCCGCCTCGGTGGACTGCTGGCCTTCATCGACGATGTGGGGGGTGATCAGCACCAGCAGGTCTCGCCGCGTTTCCTGCCGATTGGTGTAGCCGAACAGCCGCCCGATGACCGGAAGGTCGACGAGCAGGGGGATGCCGGACTTCGTGAGCTGCACGGTGGTCTGGGTGAGGCCACTGATGACGACCGTCTGCCCGTCCGGCACGAGCAGCGTCGACGACGTGCTGTTGTTGTCGATCAGCGTCCCGTTCGGCGAGAAGGTGGCGCCGGAGTTGACGGCTTCGACCTTCATCATGATCTGCCGGTTGTTCGTCACGCTCGGCGTGACGCGCAGGGTGACGCCGGTCTGCACGCGTTCCACCGTGATGGGGCCGGTGAGCGAGGTACCCGCGCCGCCCGCGGTGGGCACGAAGGGCACCTGCGAACCGGAGATCAGCTCGGCGGAGGTGTTGCTGAGCAGCGTCACGCTCGGCTCGGACTGGACGTCGAGCAGCGAGACCTGCTGGAGCGCGTCGAGGAAGGTGGAGAAGTCGAAGCCGCCGAGCGCCGTGGAGTAGATGAGCTGGAGCGCCGAGCCCTGGATCTGGCCGGAGGCGTTCGCGATGGCGGACACCGTATTGCCGCCGAGGAGCACGGTGGGCGGATCCGTGGGGCTTCCCGGGTTGCCAAGGCTGTCGGTGCGCTGGATGACCCGGTTGAAGAACTGGTTGCGCGAGCCGAGATCGTACTTGATGCCAAGCGCGTCGAGATCGGTGCGGTTCACGAGCACGATCTTGGCCTTGATGTTCACCTGCGGCTGGCGCAGGTCGAGGGTCTCGGCGAAGGCCACGAGGTCGTCGACCACGCTGCTCGGCGCCGTGATGCTCACGCGATTGGTGAGTGAATCGCCCGACACGCTGCCGCGGCCCACGCAGGAGCCGGAGCCGCCCGGTGCGGCGCCACCGGCCACGGTGGGCTGCGCCGGCGGAGCGCCAGCTGCGGGGGGCTGGCCCGCCGCGGACGAGCTGCTGCGCTCGGAGGGGATGCACTGCATGAGGCGCTGGCGGATCTGCTCGCTGACGGCGGCGGCGCGCTGGTAGTTCAGGCGCACGATGCGGGTAACGAGCGGCTCGGTGGCGGCACGAGCGGCGATGCGCTCCTGCGTGTCCACGATGATGATGCCGTTCGCGTCTTCCGTGGCGGCGAGCCCCTGCGAGGCGAGGATCGCCTGGAGGGCGACGTCCCAGGGCTGGTCACGGATCTCGGCGTCCACCTTGGCCTGCGGTACCGCCGAGCTGGGAATGATGGTGCGGCCGGAGAAGGCGGCGAACGCCGCCAGCACGTCGCGGATGTCGCTGCCCTGGTAGGTGACGGTGATGCGCGGCTGGGCCGAACGCTGCTGGGCCTGCTGCACCGGGCGCATGCTGCGCAGGTCGGTGTCGGCGGGCTCGGTCTCGCGGGCCGGCTCGGGACGGGCGCGCGGCGGCTCGCCAGCCGGCCTGGTCTCGGCCGTCGTCGACGCCACGCGCGTGGGGGTCGGTGACGGTGCCACCGGCGCTTCACTCTTCGGCGCCGCAGTCACCGGCGCGCTCGTCGTGGCTGCCGTTGCGGCGGGCTTCGTCGCGGCGGGAGCCGGCGCAGTCGCGGCGGGCGTGGGCTGCGAGGTGGCCGGCTTCGAGGCGACGGTGGTGGGCGCCGCCGACTTCGTCGGCGTGGGGGCCGAGGCGATCATGGGTGCCTTGCCAGCACCGATGTGCCAGGGCGTGATCTGGGCGCCGGGCTCGGTGGCGATGCTGACGTGAACCTCGTTGGCCGTGCGCCAGATGCGGTACTGGCGCTCGTGGTCGAGGTAGACGACCACGCGCACGGTACCCTTCCGGAACTGCGACCAGCGCACGTCGGAGATGCCCCCGCGCGCGGCCTTGTCATAGCCGCTGGTGGGCAGGGCGCTGGATACGCCGTCGATGTCGACGACGATGCGGCTGGGTGAGGCGAGCGTGAACTCGCTCACGTGGGTGGCACCGGTGACGCCGACGACCAGCTCGGCGCGGCCCGACGCGGGCACGACGCTCAGCGCGGAGACCTCGCCCGCTGCCGGGCGGGCGACCGCGGTGCGGGCGGTTGGCCCGGCCGCGAACGCCGCGGCAACGATGACCGCCAGAACTGGCTTCATCTAATCCTCACCTTTGTGGTATCCGTCATCAACATGAGGGAGTCCTGGCGGCTGAGCCCGAACTCGTCGATCGTGAAGATCACGCCCTTCGGCTTGATCTGGGCGACACGCATGCGGCCGAGCGCTGCGCCGGTCTGCACGCGGTACTGGGCGTTGGTCTGGACGTCGCGGAAGATCGCGACGCTCCGGCCGGTTCCGGGCGAGTAGAGCACGCCGACCAGCTTGAGGTCGGAGAGCAGCGGCCGGAGGTCATCGGTGAGGATCAGCGAATAGAACGGGTCGCGGCGGCCGGCGGCGTCGTAGGTGAAGACCTCGCGCGTGACGGGCGGGATCTTCGCCACGGCGGCCGTGGCTTTCGGCGCGACACCGACGATGGTGGTGCCATCCGCCCGCGGCGCAGGGGTGGTGGCCGGCACGGCGGTCGGCGCGGTGGCCGGTCCGCTGCGCAGCTTCACCTGCTGCCCGGTCTGGGACGCGAGCTGCTTGTCCTGGGCGTCGGCGGCACGGTTGGCGGCGCGCTTCGGGCCGGTGATGTCGGGGGCGCGCTGCGCCGTCGCCGTGGAGGCGGCGAGGGTGACGCAGGCGACGGCGATGAAGAGGCTGCGCATCGCGATCAGTCTCCCGAGGGCGGCGTGGCGCCCTTCGCGGTGGTGGGCGCGGTGCGCGCGACGTACGTCTGGATCTCGAAGCGCGCCTCCACGGGCTGCTTGCGGGTGGAGTTCTTCGTCCCCCCGGCCTGCTGCGCCGGGGCGAGCGTGAGGTTGATCGGGGCCACGATGCGCTGCAGCGATCCGATGTTGGCGAGGAGCACGGCGATCTCGTGATAGTCGCCGCGGACGCTCAGGCGGTACTTGTAGGCGTCGTACTGGTCACCCTGCAGCTGGGGAAGCGGCTGCACGTCGGCGATGTCGAGACCCACGCGGCGCGCCGCCGTGGACACCTGCTCCAGGAGGGCCGGCACTTCGTTCCCGGTGGGGACGAGGCGCCGCATGACGTCGAGGTCGGCGGCGTAGCGATCGGCCTCCGCCTTGACCTCCTGCGTCTTGCCCTGTGCAAGCTCGGACTTGGCGCGCTGGTTCATGATGACCAGCGAATCCACGTGCGACTGGGTGACGTCGAGCTCGCCCTTCTTGGGCGACCAGAGATAGTTGTAGTAGACCCCCGCGAGACCGACGGCGAGGATGATGACGAAGAGCAGCTTCTGATCGCGCTGGCTGGCTGGCAGGAGTGCCATGGTCTACCTCACCGAGACGGCCAGCGGAACGCGGCGCACCAGCTCCGCGTCCGGGCGTGAGTACAGCATGTCGAGCTGGAACTGCGTGACTTCCTTGCCGTTGTCCTGGGCGCGCTCGGACTTGGCGAGCTGAACGTCCTCGAGGAAGGGCGACGACTCGAGCTGCTTCATGAAGCGCGTGAGCGCCTGGATGTCGACCGTGTTGCCGACGAGGCGGATGCGCACCGTGTCGCGCGGGATGGCCGTCTGCACGTGGTGCTGCTGCTTCTTGCCGGCGGCGGCGGGCGCCTTGGGCAGCGTGCTGACCGGCTGCTGCGCCTGGCCGGTGCCGGTGAAGCCGAGCGACACGATCCAGGTGTACGGCGGCAGGGCGCGGCTGACCTCGTCCATCACGTGCGGCCAGATGAAGCGGTCGTCGTCGATGGCGCGAATGAGGTTGAGCGAGCGCAGCACGGTGTCGCGCTTGGCTTCCGCGCGCTCGCGCTCGCGAAGCACGGAGGCGTAGCGGGTGGAGTCCTGCACCGCCTGCTGCTCGGCTTCCACGAGCGCCGCCTCGCGGCGCGTCTGGGTGGTGTAGAGCAAGCCGACCGCGGCCACGGCGACGATCGTGGCGCCGATGGCGCCGATCAGCCATGGGTCGCGGATGCGCTCGCGCAGCGACGCGATCGAGGCGGCGATGTCGAGCTTGGGGAGGCCGCCGCCGCTGCTGCGGCGTGCCTTCTGTCCCGTACCCGGAAGCAGATTGATACCGATCATTGTGCGTCTCGGCTCAGGCGACCTTACGCATCGCGAGCCCGATGGCGAGCATCAGGAGCGGTGCGACCTCATCCGTGACGAGATTCTCCATCGCGCCGTCACGAACTCGCAGGTTGGTCAGGGGATTCGCCTGCTGCACTGAGAGGCGAAGGCGATCGGCCAGCACGTTGGTGAGACCGGGGATGCGGGAGCCGCCGCCGCACGTGTAGACGGCCTTGACCTGCCCGCCCGTGCGCGACGACGTGGCGAGGAACGCCGCTGCGCGCTCGATGCCGACGGCGATCTCGTCGCCGCGACCTTCGAGCACCGCGTCGAGGTGCGGCGAGCGATCGTATCCCTGGATGAGCTGCTGCGCTTCGTCGGCGGAGATGCCGCGCTCGCGCTGCAGGTCCTCGCGAACGCGGCGCGTCCCGACGGCGATGTCGCGCGTCAGGATCGGCACGCCGTCCTCGAGGATGTTGATGTTGGTGACTTCGTGCCCGATGTTCACGAGCGACACGACACCCTGCATCGCGTTCGGGTAGTTCACCTCGAAGGCGTTGTGGAGGGCGAAGGCGTCCACGTCCACCACGCCGGGCTGGAGCCCCGCGTCGGTGAGGATGCGCATCTTCGACTCGATGAGCTCGCGCTTGGCGGCCACGAGGAGGACGCTCATCTCCACGCCGCTCGCCTCGGGGTCGAGGATCTGGAAGTCCATCTCGACGGACTCCATGTCGAACGGCACGTGCTGCTCGGCTTCCCAGCGCATCAGCTCGCGCGCCTGCTGCTCGCGCACGCGCTCGATCTGGATCTTCTTGATGATGACGTCGCGGCCGCCGACGGCGGTGACGACCGACTTCCCCTTCACGTCGGCAGCGGCGAGCGCGGCCTGGATCGCCTCGGCAACGATGCCGGGATCCATGACCTCGCCCTCGACGATGGCATCGGCAAGCAGGGGGACCACCGCGGCGCGAACCAGCTCCGGTTCCTTCCTGGAGTGATCGACCACCGCGACCTTGATCAATCCGGAGCCGATGTCCAGACCGACCGTGGTTTTCGAACGACCGAACAGTGCCATGGGAAGTTCGGGATGCGGGAGCACCGGACGGCGGGAACTACTGAGCCGGTGCGAGAGAGACTTCGGGATCTGTCGCACCGCGTTCCGGAGAGCGCGGCACGCCAAACATCAGGAGCGAATCGGGCGAGGTGACCGTGCGTCCGGTCACTGATACCGAACACACGACCGACCCTGCCGTTGGTAACAGATGAACTCGCGAAGTGCCCTCCCATCCGGTGGACAAATGCGACTCCTGCCGCCCGCGGTGCGACGCGGCTCAATACAGATCGTTGAACGCCCACGGAGTAACGAAGGGGGGCGGAAGCGGCCCGCCCCCTGCCCCGACCGTCGAAGGCGCCCCGGCCGGCCGCTCGAGCCAGAGCCGTGCACGCCGCCGCGCGAGCGGGTGATTCCCACCGAAGGCGCGGAGGTCGATCGTGACGGCGTACAGGCGCTCGGTGGTGCGTGTCACCCACGCCATGCGCTGGAGCGGCGGACCGCCGGGCGCAGAGTCGCTGGCCAGCGCCACGTCCACGACCGTCCCGACGGTGAGCGTGTCGATGGCTGCATTCCAGCCAGCCAGCACCTCGGCGAAGGCGCGGGGCACGCCAGCCTCGACGCGCGCGCGGACTCTCGTGAGCAGCGCCGCACGGCGCGTCGCGCGCGCCGCCGAGAAGGTGGCGGTGGCGAGCGCCGCGGCGAGTGCGAGCAGGGCGAGGGCGGCGACGAGGGCCATGCCGCGCCGCTCGCGCCGCCGTGCACGCAATGGCGTGGCGCGGCCGGCGAGCCGCTGCGCGCCTGGATGCGCCTTACGGCCCATGGCTCAGTGCCAGGTCCAGGGAATCGCGTCGATACGGGCCTGGCGTTCCGTCGGACCGGAGCCAGGGCGCAACCACGGCAACGCGCACGCGCGCCACGCTGCTGACGGTGACGCCCGGCGCGCCCATGGACAGCTCGGCACCGCTCGCGTCGAAATAGCGCATGCCGGTGCGGGCCCCGGGCGCGACGAGCCGGAAGGGGCCGGCCACCGGTTGCGGGGGCGCAAAGGCGTGCAGTACGTCGCTCCACTCCGAGATGCCGAGCTGCCAGCTGCCGTCCGCGGCGTGATAGAAGGAGAAGCGCTCCTGTCTCGTCACGCGCAGGGGGACGCCGCGCGGAACGGTGTCCGCAGACGTGAAGGTGAGGCGCAGCAGCGGCTGCGGGTCCGCACCCGCCGCCGGACATGCTCCCACGCTCGTGGTGATGACCGCGACGCGCCGCGCGGCCCAGGACGAAGCTCCCGACACGCGCCACCAGAGCGTGTCACCGACCCGCGGGTTCGCGGCGAAGGCGCTCGCACGCGTGGCGCTGGTATCGTTCGCCGCGACGGTGGCCTGCCCCGCGCCGCTGTCACAGGCGACGGCGCTCCCCACCAGGGAGCGCAGCTGGATCGCGGTGTCGCGCGCCTCGCCGGGTGCGAGGTCCCCGGCCGAGGCGGATACGCCGGCAAGCGCGACCTGCAGCTCGCCGAGCGCGGCGCGGAGCTGCGCCTCGGCACCGACTCGCGAGGCGTGGTCGCTGGCGGCGCGACGCTGACGCACGAAGGTGCCGGTGGCCGCACTCAGGATGATGGCGGCGAGGGTCATGGCGACGATGAGCTCGACGAGGGTGGTGCCGCGGCGCGCTAGCACAGCAGGGCGCTCCGCAGGGTCACTGTCCGTCGTCGGCCCACGTCGTCCCAGTCCGCGCTGACATCCACGAGGCGCGCACCGCCCGCGAGCGGTTCCACGGTCCACCGGTCCTCGAGCCCGGCTTCCACGTCATGGTCCCCCGACGCGGCGCCGGCGCAGCCGGCAGCTTCGATGAGGGCGAGGCGCGTCCGGGCTCGTGAGATCGCGGCCTGCTCGCGCACGGCCGCGTTGGCGGCACGCAGCGCGATGGCGGAGGAACCCGCCACGCCCAGCAGCCCAACGGCGACCAGCATGAGCGCGACGAGGACCTCGACCAGGGTGAACCCCGGCCGTGGGGCCGGTCGCGAGCTCCGAGGTCCGACAGGAGAGATCATGGCGACACTCTGCCATGAACCGCGCGGCAGGTGTCACCGATTCCTTGCGCACGGCGGCGATCAGTCGCCGATGCCGTACTCGCGGATCTTGTAGAGGAGGGCGCGATGGGAGAGGTCGAGCAACCGCGCCGCGCGCGTGCGGTTCCCCTGCGTGCGCGCGAGCGCCTCGCGGATGAGCATGCGCTCGAGCGCGTCGGTGCGACGCTTCACCGAGAGGTCGAGCGACGTCGCGTCCCCCGCTGGCGCCGCAGCCCTCGCGCCCGGCGCCGCGAGCATCGGCAGCTGCGCGAGGTTGACGCGATCATCGTCCGCGAGCACCATCGCGCGCTCCACCGTGTTCTCGAGCTCGCGCACGTTGCCCGGCCACGGGTGCTCGATGAGCGCGCGCATCGCGGCCGCACTCACGCCCGTGACACGCAGCCCGAGCCGCGCATTGAACCGGTCGACGAAGTGCCGCACCAGCTCCGGCACGTCTTCCGTGCGCTCGCGCAGCGGCGGCAGGTGGATGCGCACGACATTCACGCGGTAGTAGAGGTCGGCGCGGAATTGGCCGGCGGCCACGTCGGCCTCGAGGTCGCGCGACGTCGCGGCGACGACGCGCACGTCCACCTGGCGCGCCACGTTGTCGCCGACGCGGCGGACCTCGCCCTCCTGCAGGGCGCGCAGCAGCTTGACCTGCAGGGGCGGCGGCAGCTCGCCCAGCTCGTCGAGGAAGAGCGTCCCCCCGTCGGCATCGGCGAACAGGCCGTCCCGGTCCGTGGTGGCTCCGGTGAAGGCGCCCTTCGCGTGGCCGAACAGCTCGCTCTCGAGCAGCGTTTCCGGGATGGCGCCGCAGTTCACGGCGACGAACGGCGCCGCGGCGCGCGGGCTCTGGCGGTGGATGTGCCGCGCGACGAGCTCCTTGCCAGTGCCGCTCTCGCCGGTGACGAGCACCGTGGAGGGATGCCGGGCCACCTTGTCCGCCAGCGCGAGCGCCGCGGCGAGCTGCGGGCTGCGTCCGACGATGCCCGTGGGCGCGCGGAGCGCGCTCAGCTCCTGGTGCAGCTTGGCCACCTCGCGGCGCAGCCCTTCGCGCTCGATGGCCTTGCGCAGCACGAGGAGCACCTGGTCGGCGCGAAACGGCTTGGAGATGAAGTCGTACGCGCCGCGGCGGATGGCTTCCACCGCGGCGTCGTCATCGCCATACGCGCTCATCATGATCACGAGCGCACCGCCCCCCGATTCGCCGTAGCGCTCCAGGAAAGCGAGGCCGTCGAGCTCGGGCATCCGCACGTCGCAGAGCACGATGTCCGCCGGCGCGTCGGCGAGCTGTCGCAAGGCGTCTCCGCCATCGCAGGCGGCACGGACGTCGTGCCCCTCGGCCTTCAGGATCAGGGTGAGCGTCTGGCGCAGCCCCAGCTCGTCGTCCACGACGAGCACCTTCATGCGCGCCATTCCCTCGGGATCACCATCGGGTCGTCGAGCGCAAACGACGCCTCGGCGAGCGGGAACAGGAGGTGGAACGCCGCGCCGCCCTCGCGCGCCCGATCCACCCAGACGATGCCGTCCAGGTTCTCCACCACGCGCGCGACGATGGCGAGGCCGAGGCCGGTGCCCTTCCCCGGTTCCTTGGTGGTGAAGAAGGGATCGAAGATGCGCTCCGCGTGCTCGGGAGAGACGCCCGGTCCCGAGTCGGCGACGACGACCTTCACCACCCACGACGAGCGCCGTTCGCTGCCCAGCCAGTGCTGCACGCGCGGCGTGGGGGGATGCGGCACGAGCGTGAAGCGCGAGTCGCTGGAGCGACGCGGCGCGCCCTGCTCCAGCATCTCGCTCGGCATGCACGCGGTGCGGATGGCGATGGTGCCGGTATGGTTCACCGCGTCCGCCGCGTTGAGCAGCAGGTTGACGAAGACCTGCTCCATCTCGTGCTGCTCGCCGTGGACGAACGGACCCTCGTTGGCGAGCTCCATGACGAGCGATACGCGCTTGAGCTGCCCCTGGGCGCTGAGCAGGTCCACCACGCGACGCAGCGTATCGTTGATGTCGATGGGGGTCGGGATCGGACGACGGGGGCGAGCGTAGTCGAGCAGGCCGCGCACGATGCGGTCGATGCGCGCCGTCTCGCGCTCCACGCCGGACACGGCTTCACGGGCGGAGGTATCCTTCGTGGACGAGCGCAGCAGGTGGGCGTAGCCATTGAGGGCGCCGAGCGGATTGCCGATCTCGTGCGCAATTCCCGCGGCAAGGCGTCCCACGCTGGCGAGCTTCTCCGCGCGCACGAGCTGCGCCTGCTCATGGATGAGGCGCTCGGTCATGCGGTTCACGCTCGCGGCGAGCTGCTGCAGCTCGTGCGAGCGTTGATCGGGGAGGCGCAGGTGGAGGTCGCCGTCGGCGATCTCCTCGGCGATTGCCGCCGCGGCGCGCAGGGGATGCAGGACGAGCTGGCGCAGCTTCCAGGCGCCGAAGGCCACCACCACCAGCACGTCGGCGGCGATGAGGAGGCAGATGTAGAGCGCGCCCCGCGCCGGGTCGGTGGCGTCGTACAGCAGCACCACGCTGGCGACGGCGAAGGTCAGCGCCGCAGCGGCCAGGATGGCGAAGGTGGCGAGGAGCTCCGTGCGGAGCGACGGGAGGGTCGTGGAGCGGGCGCGGGGCATCGGAGGGGAGAGGCGCGTGTACCGGAAGGACGAGCGGCCACGCAGCGAGGTCATCGGTAGCAATCGCGGGGGGGGGAAAAGCGGACGGGGCGCACCGGAAACCGGTGCGCCCCGCCCAGAGCCTTCGAGAACGAAGGTATTACTGACAGGCCGGCTCGCCGTCGCCCGCCGTACCGACCGCCGGGTTCGTCGTGTTGATGCCGATGCCGCAGAAGAACGGCGCAGGGATCTGCGTGTGCGTCACCGTGGCGCTCCAGTAGCCAGCACCCGTGGTGATGTCGCCGGGCATGTTCATCACGACACCCGTCGAGGTCTTGTACTTCAGGCCCTGCAGCGTGTCGGTCGCGTAGAAGCCGGAATCCGAGAAGAAGGCTTCCTCAGCGGTCACCAGGTTGCGCAGGTCCGACTTCATGGCGGCCTGGTAGGCCTTCGTCTTGGTGTTGGCGAACTTCGGGATCGCGATCGCGGCCAGAATGCCGATGATGACGACCACGATGAGGAGCTCGATGAGCGTGAAGCCCTTGCGAATGCGAGTCATGGGGTCTCTCTGGGAGGAAGGATGACGACTTCACGTCGTCGGTGGGATGCCGCTGTGCCGACTTTCGGCGGGGGTAAGGGCAACGACTGGGCCACTGGTTGTGTCGGCTGCAACCCGTTGTCGTTGTGTTACTTACAGAATCAGTCTCCCTTACTTCCGGAGGCGGCGCTCCGGGTTTTTGCAGGTTGTCTGGCGCTTTGCGACAGAGCGGTTCGATTCGGCGGCGTGTGGTGCGGTCGGCCGAGCGCACTGTCTGCCTCGGCGAGCGCACGCCGGAGACGCGGCAGCTGCTGGCCAGGCAACATCCGCATCGCCTGCAGCGTCGCGTCGCGCGCATCGTTCCAGCGGTGCGCCTTGGCCAGGCAGCGCGCGTAGGCGTACCGGCCTTCGACCGATGCGGGCTCGATGTCGTAGGCCCATCCGAGAAGCGCATTGGCCGGCTCACAGAGGCCGAGGCGGTAGTACATCGAGCCGATGGAGAGCACCATCGACACGTCGTACGGGAAGAGTCGCAGGGCGTGCTTGAACTCGATCTCCATCTCGCGCGGCCGGTTGTGCAGCGCCAGGTAACGGCCGTACATGTAGTGCGCGCGATAGCCGTTCGGCTGGTCGCGCACCGTCTGCGGGAAGAGCGTCTCGTTGTCCTTCCACGCCTTCTGGCGGTCGATGCTGCGCGCGAGGCCGAGCACGAGCAGGCAGGAGATCGCCGTCGCCAGCGTCCACTGCTCCACTCGGCGTGCGCGTCGCGCGACCGCGTCGATGATCGCGCCGGCGACGAGCACGACGCCCACGCTCGGGAAGAACAACGTGCGCTCCGCCGTGACGAAGCCGGCGGGCACGATCAGGTTGCTCACCGGGAGGAAGGCGAGGATCAGCCAGAGCAGCCCGAAGCTGGCGACGGGCGACCGCCGGCGCAGCGCGACGGCGAGCACCGTCACGCCGAGACAGATGAACACCCCCGGCAGCTGGATGAGCTCCGGGCGCTGCGAGATGACGACGTCGCCCGGCGTGTAGTCGGCGCTCAGCCTGACCGGAAAGACGAGCAGCTGGGCGATCCGCGGGATCTCGTTCATCATCGTCTCGATCCGCGGGAGCGCGCCCATCTTGAGATAGACGAACACCGGGTGCGGCGCGAAGCCGCCGAGATCGGGCAGCACGCGGCCGCGCACGTAGAGATAGCACGCCGCCGACAGGCCGAGCAGCAGCACGAGGAGCCGCACGTCGCGGCCGCGATCGCGCCACGGGACGTCACTGAGCACCGTCCACTCGGCGGCGAGGAGGATCGCGGGCAGCACGATCACGTGCTCCTTGGTGAGGAGCCCGATGGTGAAGAGGCCGATGATGGCTGCGACGTGTCGCGCGGACAGCGGGCCGGCGCGGCGCGCGCGCAGGTAGATGCCGATCGCGAGGCAGAGGCAGAGCGCGGCGATCAGCTCGAGCTGGCCGACGACGTTGCCCGTGACCTCCACGTGCACCGGGTGGATGGCGAACAGCGCGGCGCTGAGGCAGGCCGCCGTCCGCGGCAGCACGGCAACGGCGCACCAGTACACCGCGAGCGCGGTGGCGATGGCGAGCAGGATGTTGACGAAGTGGAAGAACCAGGGCGACCCGCCCCCCGCCACCCATTGCAGCGCGAAGAGTACCATCATGACGGGCCGGTATCCGTCGCCGCCCAGCTCCTTCGGCCAGTAGCTCTGGCCGAAGAGCTTCCACGCTCCCGCCAGGTGGTGCACGCGATCGTTGGTCATGATCACGTACACGTCGTCGAAGGCGAAATCGTGGCCGATGCTCGTCACCGTGGCGAGCAGCGCGAGCAGCGCCACCGTCGCCGGCGAGATCCACCCGCGCGTGGTGGAGCGCCAGTCGCGACGGATCATTTCAGGAGTCCGAACTTGAGGACGTGCCAGAACGCGGCCACGCCGTCCCGCCACCCGATCTTCTTGCCCTCGGCGTAGGTGCGGCCGGCGTACGAGATCGGCACCTCGTAGATCCGCGCATCGCGCTGGGCCAGCCGCGCCGTGATCTCCGGCTCGAAGCCGAAACGGTCCGACGTCAGCTCGAGGGAGCGCGCCAGATCGCCGCGCACCGCCTTGTAGCACGTCTCCATGTCGGTGAGGTTCAGGTTGGTGACCATGTTGCTGAACATCGTCAGCAGCCGGTTCCCGACCGAATGCCAGTAGTAGAGCACGCGGTGCGGCCCGCCGAGGAAGCGCGAGCCGAAGCAGGCGTCGGCCTTGCCGTCGAGGATCGGCTCGAGCAGCTCCGGCCAGTCCTGCGGGTCGTACTCGAGGTCGGCGTCCTGCACGATGACGATCTCGCCCGTGCTCGCCGCGAGCGCCGTGCGGATGGCCGCGCCCTTGCCGCGGTTCTCCGGCTGCAGGATCAGCTTGTGGATGAACCCCGCCGCCTCGAGCTCCATCAGCCGCTCGCGCGTGCCGTCGGTGGAACAGTCGTCCACGCAGATGATCTCGGTGGCGAGGGGCACGCCGTGCACCCGGTCGAGGATGGTCTCGATGGTGTTGCGCTCGTTGTAGACGGGAATGAGCACCGACAGCCGCATCGACTGCGGATTGAGCGGCGTGAGCGCACGCGGCACCGCGGCGAGGACGAGCGCCGGCGCGCCGACGGTCGGCGTGAGGCGCGCCGACGCGGGACGCTGGGACGTCGTCATGCCTCCACCCCGTAGCGCGACAGCTTGCGATAGAGCGTGGACGGGTCGATCCCCAGCACCTCGGCGGCGCGGCTCTTGTTGCCGCTCTCGCTCTGCAGCACCCACATGATGTACGCCCGCTCGATGCTCTCGAGCGTCGGGTTGGTGGGCGCCCGTTCGGCCACGAGGGGCTCGCTCACGCGCTCCGTGACGCGCTCCGGCAGCGCCGACGTCGCGATCTCCTCGCCGGGTGTGAGGATCACGGCGCGCTCCAGCGCGTTCTCCAGCTCGCGGACGTTCCCCGGCCACGAGTAGTTCACCAGCGCCTCGAGCGCGCCCTTCGACAGCTCCTTCGGCGCCTCCTGCCGCAGCTCGGCGATGCGCGTGAGGAAGTGCGTCGCGAGCAGCGGGATGTCCTCGGCGCGCTGCCGCAGCGTGGGCAGGTGCAGCGCGATCACGTTGAGGCGATAGAACAGGTCGGTGCGGAAGGAGCCGCGACGGATCTCCTCTTCCAGCTCGCGGTTCGTGGCGGCAATGAGGCGGACGTCGATCGGCTGCGGGTCGGTGGCGCCGACCGGGATCACCTCGCGATGCTGCAGCACGCGGAGGAGCTTCACCTGCGTGGCGGGCGTGGTCTCGCCGATCTCGTCGAGGAAGAAGGTGCCCTTGGCCGCCGCGGTGAACAGGCCGCTCTTGTCCTTCACCGCGCCGGTGAACGCCCCCTTCACGTGGCCGAACAGTTCGCTCTCGAGCAGGCTCTCGGGAAGCGCGCCGCAATTGATGCTGGCGAAGGTGTGCTCGGCCCGCGCCGACAGCTCGTGGATGTAGCGCGCCACGACTTCCTTGCCGGTTCCCGACTCGCCCTGGATGAGCACCGTGCTCTCGGTGGGGGCCACGGTCTCGGCGAGGCGCAGCACGTCGAGCCAGCTGCGGCTGTTGCCGACCGGCCGCGCGCCGCTGGGTCCCTCGCGCCGCTTGATCTCCTGGCGCAGCGAGCGGTTCTCCACGCGCAGCTCGCGATGCTCTGCCGCGCGCTTGAGGATGGCCAGCAGCTCGTCGTTGCGGAACGGCTTCTGGATGTAGTAGAACGCGCCCTCGTTCACTGCCTGCATGGCCGACTGCAGCGTGGCCTGGGCGGTCATGAGGATCACGGGCGTGTCCGGGTCCTGCTGCTTCGCGGCGGCGAGGATTTCCACGCCTCCCACGTCCGGCATGCGGACGTCGGACAGCACGATGTCGGGTTGGAGCGCGTTCAGCTGCTCGAGGCCGGCGCGCCCGCCGCGCGCGGTGTGCGCGGAGAAGCCGGCGTTGCGAAGCAGGATGCCGAGCGACTCGAGGATACCCGTTTCGTCGTCGACGATGAGGACCGAAGGGATGCGGGAGGTGCTCACGCGGGAACCGTGGCTGAGGTATGGCTGCTGATGAGCGGGTGTGCCGGCGGGGTGACCCGCGTGGCACGTGGCAGCACGATGGTGAAGCAGGTGCCGCCAGCACCCGTGTCGAGGAAGACGAGGCCGCGATGCGCGTCGATGGCGCGCTGGACGACCGCGAGCCCGAGGCCGCTGCCGCCGACCTTGGTGGTGAAGAAAGGGTCGAACAGGCGGTCGCGGATCTCGGCCGGGATGCCGGGCCCCGCGTCGGTGACGCTCAGGGCGACGCCGCCATGGGTGAACGTGCTGCCCACGTCGAGCTGGTCGGGGCGCGCCGGCCCGACGACGAGCGCCACCTCCCCGCCGGCCGGCGAGGCCTGCATCGCGTTGAGGAGGAGGTTGAACACGGCGCGGTGCAGCAGGTCGTCGTCGCCCTCCACGAAGCAGACCCCCTCCTCGGCGGTGCAGCGCACCGTCACGCCCTCCGGGCGATCGGGATGCGCGAGGGCGAGGTTCACCGCGCCCGCGCCGACGCGTGCCAGGTCGATCGGCGTGCGGCGCGAGACGCGCACGCGCGCGAAGTCGAGGAACTCCGTGAGCAGGCGGCTCAACCGGTCCGACTCGCGCATCACGAGGTTGGTGAGCACCTTGTCGTCCGCGCTCGTGGACGGTGCCATCGAGAGCTGCTCGCAGGCGCTGCGGATGGAGGCGAGCGGGTTCTTGATCTCGTGGGCGAGGGACGCCGACAGCTCGGCGACACCCTCGAGCCGCTCCGCGCGCAGCCGCAGGGTCTCCATGCGCTTCTGGTCGGAGATGTCCTGGAAGATGGCCGTCGCGGTGCGGTCGGTAATCTGCCCGTCGCCGTCGGTGTAGGTCGTCGTCACGCCGATGGGAAAGCGGCGCTCGGGGGTGGTGATCACCCCCTCGGCGCGCGTCGTGCGTACGCGGTTGCGCATCGAGCGTTCGACCGCTTCCACCAGCTCGGGGGACCCGTGGCGCAGCCGCTCCAGGACGGGGCGTCCCACCTGCCCCTCCAGCTCCATCCCGAGGAGCTGCTGGGCCATCGGGTTGGCGTAGAGCAGTCGGCCTTCGTGATCCACCGTGAGGACGCCGCTGCGGATGTTGTACAGGATGTCCGACGCCTGGAGCCGCACGTGGGCGAGCTCCGCGGCCGTATCGGCGCCGGCTTCACGGAGCATGGCGTTGAGCCAGGCACTTCCGAGGGCGACGATGGCGAACACGGCGAGCTGCAGCCAGACCGACGCCGTGAGCGAGGAATCCACGCTCCAGAAGGCGTCGGCCACGTAGAGCACGTTCCCGAGGGCGGCGACGAGCAGGCCGCCGCCGACGGGAAGCACCATGGAGGAGGTGGCGATCACCAGGATGTACAGCGCGGCGAACATCGAGGTGCTCGCGCCGGTCACGTGCACCACCGTCGTCACGAGCAGGAGGTCGAAGACCAGCTGCAGGTAGAAGAAGGTGGGTCGCAGGGGCCGGCGCCGGAACTCGCTGTAGACCACCGAGACGCCGGTCACGGCGAGGGTGATGGCGAAGCTCAGGGAGGCCAGCAGCAGCTTGCGGGTGTCCGTGTTCTCGTCCTGCCACACGAGAACGGCCGCCACGAAGATCGCCGCGGCCACGCTGACACGGCCGACATAGACCCAGCGCACGAGGCGGGCTGGGTCGAGGAAGAGCGCACGCTCTCTGGAAGTCGGCTGGTCGAGGAGTCGCACGGGAGGGGGAGTCGCAAAGTGCCAGAGGGCGGCGGGTGCGCGCGATCTGGCATTCTGCCATAGTCACTCAAGGACGACTGGTCACACACGGAGTTACGAATGCCGAAGGAGGGAGCACTCGCCGTCACCGGGACGGTTTCCATCCCGCGCGCGGAGCTGCAGTACCGGGCGACCCGGGCCGGCGGGGCCGGCGGCCAGCATGTCAACACCTCGTCCACCAGGATCGAGGTGCTGTGGAACGTCACGACCAGTCAGGCGCTGGACGACGGCGCCCGCGCGCGCGTGACGACGAAGCTCGCCTCGCGCCTGGACGGGGAGGGAACCCTGCGCGTGGTGTCGAGCGCGCGGCGCAGCCAGGTCCAGAACCGGGAGGCCGCCGAGGCGCGGCTCGTTGAGCTGGTTCGCGGCGCGCTGGCCGTACCCCGCCGTCGCAAGGCCACCAAGCCGACGCGCGCGGCGAAGGAGGCGAGGCTCGGTGACAAGCGAAAGCGCTCCGAGACGAAGCGCCAGCGTCGAAGCGACTCCTTCGACTGAGGGCGAGGGTCGTCGTCACGCGGTGGGCGGTCGCCGTCGCGAAACGTTACAGGGGTCCGCGTCCGCCACGCTTGTGGGGGAGCGCGCATCGCTCGACCTTTGGGTGGCGGGCCCAAGCGTGTCGCCGTCGCCGGCCCGGGTCGAGGGGATACGGAAGCGTCCTTCCGTCGCGCCTCGATGGCAGGACTCCACACGGGGCACCAACCTTGCCCCGGTGGGGTAGCAGGACGCCATTCATGTAGTGGCGGCCCGCTTTCTCCTCAGTCGCGGTTCGACCGCGGGATCTCGCGATGACCAGTCATACCCGGCGCCGCGTGGCGCCTCTCGTGCTCTTCGGCGCGCTGCTCGCAGGACTGCCGTGGACCGCGACCGCACAGTACTTCGGGCGCAACAAGGTACAGTACGAAGACTTCGACTTCCGCATCCTGCGGACACCGCACTTCGACCTGTACTACTACCCTGCCGAATCGCTCGCCACCTTCGACGCCGGCCGCATGGCCGAGCGCTGGTACACGCGACACTCGGACACCTTCCGTCACACCTTCGACCACAAGTCGGTGGTGTTGTACGCGGACCAGCCCGACTTCCAGCAGACGAACGTCGTCGGCGAGGCGATCAGCGAGGAGACGGGCGGCATCACCGAAGGGTTGCGCACGCGGGTCGTGATGCCCTTCACCGGCATCTACGCCGACAACGACCACGTGCTCGGCCACGAGCTGGTGCACGTGTTCCAGTACAGCATCGCGGAATCGGGGCCCGGCGGACTGGCGCGCCTCAACTCCCTGCCGCTCTGGCTCATCGAGGGCATGGCGGAGTACTTCTCCCTCGGCCGCGACAACCCGCTCACGGCCATGTGGCTGCGCGATGCCGCCGAGCGCGACAACCTGCCCACCATCCACCAGCTCACCACCGACCCGCGCTTCTTCCCGTACCGGTACGGCCAGGCGCTGTGGGCATACGTGGGCGGACGCTGGGGTGACCGCGCGGTGGTGGACGTCTACCGCACGTCGCTTCGCGTGGGCTTCGAGGACGGGATCCAGCGCGTGCTCGGCCTGAGCACCGACTCGCTCTCCAAGGACTGGATCGCCGCCACGAAGCGCGCGTACCTGCCGCTGCTCGAAGGACGCACGCGCCCCAACGCCGCGGGGGATCCGGTGCTGCAGACCTCGCGCAAGACGGGCGACATGAACCTCGCGCCGACGGTGAGCCCCGACGGCAAGCTCGTGGCGTTCTTCGCGCGCCGCGGCCTGTTCGAGATCGAGCTGTTCGTCGCCGACGCCCAGACCGGCCACGTCATCAAGAAGCTCGCGGGCCCGACGAGCAACTCCCACTTCGACGCGATCACCTTCATCTCCTCGTCGGGCGCCTGGTCGCCCGACAACTCGCGCTTCGCGTTCATCGCGCAGGTGGAGGGGAACCACGAGATCGCCATTCTCGACGTCGCCAACGGCAAGATCGAGAAGCAGCTGCGCGTGCCGGGCGTCGGCGCCATCTCCAACATCGCCTGGTCGCCCAACGGCCGCACGATCGCCTTCTCCGGCCAGCACGGCGGGTTGAGCGACCTGTACCTCATCGACCTCGAGGCGGGGTCGGTCCGGCAGCTCACGAACGACCGGTACGCCGACATCCAGCCGGCGTGGTCGCCCGACGGCACGACGATCGCCTTCGCGACCGACCGCGGGAGCGAGACGAGCTTCGCGACGCTCAACTTCTCGCCGCTCAAGCTCGCGACGTACGAGGTGGCGACGGGACACATCAGCGTCTTCTCGCCGTTCGCCAGCGGAAAGAACATCAATCCACAGTACTCCCCCGATGGGCGGTCGCTGTTCTTCATCAGCGACCAGGACGGCTTCAGCGACATCTACCGGCTGCAGCTCGCGACCGGCGCGGTGTCGCGCGTGACGCGACTCTCCACCGGCGTGAGCGGCATCACGGCGATCTCCCCCGCCCTCACCGTGGCGCCGGCCACGGGACGGATGCTCTTCTCGGTGTTCAAGGATCAGGGCTACGCGGTGTTCGCACTCGACTCCTCGCGCACGCATGGCGAGCCGCTCGTCCTCGGCAGCATGGTCGCCAGCGCGGGCGTGCTGCCGCCGGGTGACACGCCTGGCCGGGCGACGGTGACGAACTACCTCAAGGACCCGTTGACCGGACTGCCCTCCGGCGACGAGTTCACCGTCGCACCGTATCGCTCGAAGTTCTCGCTCGACGCCATCGGCCAGCCCTCGGTCGGGGTATCGGCGGGCGGTCCCTTCGGGACGGGCGTGGCGGGCGGCGTCTCCTTCCTGTTCGGCGACCAGCTCAGCGACAAGCAGATCGGCGTCGCCGTCCAGGCCAACGGCCAGGTGCAGGACATCGGCGGCCAGGTGGTCTACCAGAACCTGAAGCACCGCTGGAACTACGGCGTGGGGCTCGAGCACATCCCCTACCTGTTCGGCTACCTCGCGCCCATCGGCCCGAACCAGGCCGCGCTCGTGTTCCAGCGCATCTTCGTGGACCAGGCGAGCGCGATGACCGCGTATCCGTTCTCCAGCACGCGGCGCATCGAGTTCAGTGCGAACGCCACGCGCCTGGGGTACAGCTCGCAGGCGTTCGACTACTACTCCGGCCAGGAAATTCCCACCACCGGGCTGCCCACCTATCCCACCTCGTACTACGAGTCAGGGAGTGTCGCGTACGTGGGCGACAACTCGTACTCCGCCTTCACCGGTCCGGTGCAGGGCTCGCGCTATCGCCTGGAGGTGTCGCCGACGTTCGGCTCGCTGCAGTACACCACCGGGCTCGCCGACTACCGGAAGTACTTCTTCATGCGGCCGTTCACGCTCGCCTTCCGCGGGCTGCACTACGGACGATACGGACGCGACGCCGAGGATCCCCGCCAGTACCAGATCTATCTGGGCGAGGAAACGCTCCTGCGCGGCTACGGCTACGGCTCGTTCACCAGCGACGAGTGCAACTCGAACCAGTGCAACGTGCTGCAGAGCCTCTTCGGCAGCCGGATCGGGGTGTTCAGCGCCGAGTTCCGCATTCCGCTGTTCGGCGTGCCGGAGTACGGGTTGATCAACTTCCCGTACCTCCCGACCACCATCTCGCCGTTCTTCGACGCCGGTGAGGCATGGTCGAGCGGCACCACGCCGCACTTCGCCTTCGAGAATCCGGACGGCACCGAGCGCGGCATCGTGTCGAGCGCCGGCGTCTCCGCGCGCATGAACCTGCTGGGCTACGCGGTCTTCGAGGCGTACGTGGCGCGCCCCTTCCAGCGGAAGGGGAAGGGATGGGTAGTCGGCCTCCAGCTCGCTCCTGGCTGGTAGTTCATGGTGGTCAGTTCAGGAGTCGGGAGTGCGCACGGCGCAGCGCAAAGTGCAAGCTGAAAGCTGACTGTTCCACTCGTCGCTCGGTTCGCGGCGAGAGTGCTGGGCAGCAGGGTCACAATGGAACGGTGGGGCGGAACTGCGAACGGCGTCGTAGGCGCCGGCGTCGTTCCGCCCCACCGCGTTTCATCCATCGGCATGCCTGCAACGCCGGTGCCGTTCCCGCCGTCGTTCCTTTCCCGCGCTGGCGAGAGGAGCGGAGGGGCAGTGAGGAGCTGCGAGTGGAGCTGACAGCTGACAGCTTTCACTCTCAGCTGCGCCGTGTGCACCCCCGACTTCGCACTGGCAACCGAGCTCTCAGAAGCGATAGAGCGCGCGGTAGATCTGCTGATTCCGGAGCACGATCCGCACGTAATCCCGCGTTTCCGTGTACGGAATCCACTCCGTGAACAGCTCCGGATCACCGGCACTCCCCGGTCGCTTCACCCACCGGGCCACACGTGATGCGCCAGCGTTGTACGCCGCGAGGGCATGTGCCGTCGGGACGCCACGCTTCAGGCTCGACGCGAGGTGTGCCGTCCCCAGCTCGAGGCTCACATCCGGATCGAACAGGAGCGCGGGGTCCCACATCGGATAGCTCATGCTCTTCGCCACCGCCGCCCCCACGCTCGGCATGAGCTGCATCAGGCCCCGCGCGCCGACCGCCGACACCGCGCGCGGGTTGAAGCTCGACTCCTGCCGGATCAGCCCCGCCACCAGCGCCGGATCGAGGTCGTGGCGACGCGATTCCTCCCGCAGCGCGTCCTCGTGCACCACCGGGAAGGCGGCGATGAAGAGGGCGCGAGTGGGGGTGCCTCGATCGATGGCGCGCAGCGCCACGCGCAGGCCACGCGCCGGCTCGGACGCGGCGAGCAGCGCCTGCGCGATCGCTGGCGCTTGCGCCGGCGCCCTGCTGGCGCGGTCCACGAGTGCGTCGAGCTCGAAGCGTGCCTCGGCGTCCATCCCCAACTGCTGCAGCGCCGCGATGCGTGCCGAGATGCTGTCCACGGCGGCCGCGTGCGCCGAGGTGTCGGCGCCGGTGGGTGGCGCCCACCCGTTCAGCTTCAGCCGTCGGGAGGCGAGCCAGGCGTAGTACGAGTACGGCGACCCGGTGATGATCGCCTTCCACCGCGTCGCGGCCTCGGCGTGGCGCCCCATGCGCTCGTACGCGCGTCCTGCCCAGTAGCGCGCCGCATCCGCCTCGTCGTCCTTCGGATAGCGCGTGAAGAGCGTGTCGAAGGTGGATGCCGCACGAGAAGCGCTCGACTGCCAGGCGACCAGGCCGGCGCGAAAGCGCGCCAGCGGTGCCTGCGACGACGACGGGTATCGCGCGCCGATCTCGGCGAGCGAGCGTGCCGCGCCGGAGATGTTCCCGTCATCCACCTGCAGGTCGGCGAGGAGCAGCAGCGCAGGCGCCGCGACGGACGGCACGTTCGAGTAGCGCGTCGCCGTGCTGCGCAGCGCCGAGCGGGCGGCGGAACCACTGCCGGCTCGCACGAGCGCCCGCGCGCGCTGGTACGACGCGCGTGGAGCGAGCGACGGCTCCGTGATCAGGGCGTACTGCTTCGCGGCGTCGGACTCGCGCCCCGCCCCCATCAGCGCGCCGGAGTATGCGTAAAGGTCGCGCTGGCTGAGGGGCGCGCTCTTCGCCGCCGACGTGAACCCCTGCACCGCGCGCGATGCGAGGTCGTTGTCGGCCGCGGCGCGTGCCACGGTGAGCTCCTCCTCACGCGTGAGCGGAACGGCCAGGCCATCGAGCACGCCTACCGCCTGGCGCGCGTTCCCGTAGCTCGTTCGCCCGCCGAGGTAGGCGACGATGCGGCGCGCAAGCGTCAGGCGCGAAGCCGAGTCCTTCGCCGCCAGCGCCTCCACGCGGAAGGCGGAGCCGATGGCACCGAGCGATCGGTACACGCGCGACGCACCAGCGAAGTCGCCGGTGCGCTCGCGCGCCTGCGCGTCCGTCCACGGCACGCGCTCGCGGGCCACCGGAGTGGTGATGTCCGCGAACTGCGCCGCGCGGTCGCCGCTGTCCGCCATCGCGCCCGCGGCGCGCAATCGCAGCCAGTCGGCGATCTCGGGCACCTGCTTCGCCGCGCTCGCGTAGGCGGCGGCGGTGCTGTCGAGCACGTTGGCGCGATCGAGAGCGCGCGCGAGCAGCACGCGTCGCGTCACGCGCGCCGCCGGAGTGCGCGCGTCAGCGAGCGCCAGCTGCGCGTCGGGCCGAGCGTCCTTGTCACGCGCGAGCCCGCTGCGCGCCAGGAGCTCGCGTCCCTCGCCCCCGTAGAGGGAATCCAGCCACGGCGCGGTGCGGAGAAGCCGTTCCACCTCGTCCCAGCCCTGCCAGCCGGAGGCTGCGCGCGCACCGACCAGTCGGGCGGCGGGAGACGCGGAATCGGGCCGTGTGAGCTGGCGCACCAGCAGGCGCGTGGCATGCCAGTAGCGACCGGCTCGCACGAGCGAGTCCGCGCGCATCACCGCGCTGTCGCCGGTGATGCGCCCGGAATCGGAGCGGGTGACGTCCACCGCCGCCACGCGCTCGCTGTCCGAGCCCTGCGCGCAGGCGGTGGCCGCCCAGAGAATCAGGGGAACTATGGCAATGGCACGAATACGCATGCGGGACGAGGAGTCACGGTTCGTGCCACGCGGGCCCACGCCCGCATGCGCGTCCTCCGTCAGCGTGCCGCCGTCCTGCCGTCAGGCTTGTCCTGCAACCAGTACGCGAACCACTGCCGGATGCGGCCGAGCCGGTCCACCAGCAGCCACGGCTCGCCCGAGCGCGACAGCTCGTGCGTCGACCGCGGATAGCGCACCAGCTCCACTGGTACGTCCATCTTCTTGAGCGCCATGTACCACAGCTCGGCATTGCCCATCGGAGTGCGGAAATCCTCCTCGCTCTGCACCATCAGCGTCGGCGTGCGCACGCTGGTGACGTGCCGGATGGGCGACAGGGTGTCGTACATGGCGAAGTTGTCCCACGGCTTGCCGTAGAACTCGAACTCGGTGAGCCCTTGCGCGTCCGATGCGCCGTACCAGTACGTCCAGTCGCTGATCATGCGGTCCGTCTCGGCGGCCTTGAAGCGATTCGTCTTCGTGGTGACCCACGCCGTCATGAAGCCGCCGTAGGACCCGCCCGTCACCCCCAGGCGCGTGGAGTCGACGTCGGCGCGCTTCGCCACGAGATCCACCGCCTTCATGAGGTCCTCGTAGTCCTCGGCGCCCCACCGGCCGCGCGTGGCGTAGGTGAAGTCGGCGCCGTAGCCGCTCGAGCCGCGCGGATTCGTGAACAGCACGAACATGCCCTGCCCCGCGAGGTTCTGGAACTCGTCGAACCAGCCCTCGCCGTACTGGGAGTGCGGGCCGCCGTGGATGTAGAGCACCACCGGATACTTCTTCCCCGGCTCGTAGCCGTACGGCTTCATGAGCCAGCCCTCGATCTCCATGCCGCCTACGCTCGGGTAGGTGAAGCGCTCGGCGTCGCTGAACGCCACCTCGCTCGCGAGCTTGTCGTTGAACGACGTGAGCCGGCGCTCGTTCTTCCCGTTCGCGTCGGCCACGAAGAGCTCGGTCGGCTTCGTCATGCTCGTGGCGACGTACGCCACCTTCTTTCCTGCCTTGTCGAAGCTGAAGCCGTTCATCTTGCGCCGTCCGCCCAGCAGCTGGATCGGCTGCTTCGTTGACGGGTCGAGCCTGAACAGGCCGCTGCTGCCTCCGACCTCGGCGTTGAACACCAGCGAGCCATCGGGAAGCCATTCGATGCCCGACGGCTCGTAGCGGAACGCGTCGGCGAGGACGTTCTCCGGCGTGCCCCCGGCGGCGTTCACGAGGTAGATGCGCGCCGAGGAGGTGCGCGTCGGACGCCCGACGAAGGCGATGCGCCTCGAGTCGGGCGACCAGGTGATGTCGCTCTCCGCCCCGGACCAGGCGAGTCGCCGCGGCTCGCCGCCGTCCGTGCTCATGACGAAGACGTCCACGTCGTTGCGCGGGGCCTCGTCACGCTTCGCATCGTACGGGAGGAAGGCGAGCGAGTCGCGCTCGTGCTCCACCACCGAATCGGGGCGCAGCCCGGCGTCGGCGAGGAAGGCGACCCACTTGCCGTCGGGGCTCACGACGGCGCTGCGGTGCGAGTAGGCGGTCTGCGTGAGCGCGCGCTTCGCACTGCCGTCGAACGCCTGGCGCCAGAGCTGCGCGGGGCGGTACGTGCGCGCCTCACGAGGCCCCGGGACGTAGCCGCGATCGTTGGACTTGTAGCGCATGTCCACCACCTGGCGGCCGTCGAAACGCGCCGGGTTCGCCGGCTTCGTGATCGCGCCATAGGGCGGGCGCGCCATCGGGAGCATCTTCGCGTACGGGTCGTTCTTCGTCTTCGACGAATCGGCGCGCGGCGCACTGTCGGGCTCCGCCCAGATGGCGAAGCGCCCGTCGCGCGGCACCGAGCCCGAAGGATGGTTCTCGAGCTGCTCGGCCTCGCCACCCGGCTGGTCCATGCGGATGGCCCAGGTGCTCCCCTTGCCGCCGGTGCGGTTCGAGGTGAAGAGCAGGAAGCGGCCGTCGGGGGACCAGCGGGGCTGGCTGCTCTCCTGGCTGGGCGACGTGAAGCGCTTCGGATCGCCACCGGCGGTCGGTACCACCCAGATCTCGCTGTGGCGCTTGTTCTCCGCCTCGCGCACGGTGGTCACGGTCACGGCCACCCGATCCCCACTGGGGGAGATGGCCGGGCTGCTGAGCGTGGTGAGCTTGTACCAGTCGGCGAGCTGAAAGGCCCGCGGAGCGGTGCCCTGCTGCGCAGCGGCGGGCGCGGCGGCGAGCAGCGCGAGCAGGACGACGGAACGCGATGTCGACATCATCGGTGGGGATGGGGTGGGAGCGGACCGGACCGCCGGTCTCGACCCCTATATACGCACGAATGGGCTGGCAGCGTTGCTGCCAGCCCATCCGTGGTCGCTCCGGTTCGTGCTGTGCGCCCCACCAGCGCCCAGGCACTCGCCATCGCTACCTACTTATTCACCCAGCCTGGCCAGACCGTTGGGTGCGGAAACCGCCCCGCTTGCCAGCCTTGCCGTCCTTCCGTCCTGCCTTCATCTCGTCGCGACGCTTGGCGAGCTGCTGGACGTTCGCGTCGTAGAGCTTCTGGTTCTCCGGCGTCAGCGCCGACCGGACTTCTGCCTGCTCGCTCTTCCGGAGCTCGGCCAGCTTGTCGAAGGTCGGCTTGTTCTTCGCGAACACCGCCCGCGCGGCGGCCGTGTCGCCCTTCTGGCGCGCGGCCCGCGCTTCCTGCATGGCCGGCTTCATCTGCTCGCGGAGCGACTTGGCCTGCGCCGCATACTTGGTGTGGATGTCCCTGATCTTCGCCTTCTCGGCGTCGCTCAGCGTGATGCCACGGAACAGCCCACGCTCGGCGCGCACGCCGGCGCGCATGCCACGCTGCATCTCGTGCTGGCCATGACGAGCGCCCTGCTGTGCGGGAGCCTGGGCTCCGGCGAAGGAGCCAGCGGACACCAGCGTCGCGACGGCGAGTGCGATTACACGAGTCTTACCCATGCATCCTCCAAAGTGTTGGAGCGCTCCAACGCGCTACCAGACAGGAAGACGCCGCCCGTTCCGGCTTGTTAAGACGCTTGTTTTCGATCGCTCAGCCCGCGGACGGGCGATAGGCGACGGCGCTGATCTCCACGAGGATCCCGCGCAGGTCGGCCCCCACCGTGGTGCGGCTGGGATGCGGCCCACGAAAGACTTCACGGTACACCGCGTTCATCGCGTCCCAGTCGTCGGACCGCTGCAGGTAGACGGTGACGCTCACCACGTCCTCGAGTTCCGCCCCCGCCTGCTGAAGCACGCGCCGCAGGTTGCCGAGCGTGCTCCGCGTCTGGCTCGCTACGTCGCTGCCGCCCAGCTCGCCCGTGACCGGATCGCGCGGCGTCTGGCCGCTCACGTAGATGAAGTCGCCGGCACGCACGGCAGGGCTGTAAGGGCCTTTCGGGGCGGGAACGTCGGCGGGCAGGAACACGGGCGTCCACCTGGGCATGTCACGGTCTCGGCTGGAGTGAGTCGGGCGGCACGATTGGCGCCGCGGGCGGCGTCTGCCACAGTCGCACCGGGGCAAGCGCCACGCTACCCGCCCGCACCAGGACCGTGCCGGCATCCACCGTTCGCTGTTGCGCGCCGTCACCGACGCGGAGCGTCACGCGCTGCGGGCCCGATGGAAGGCGCAGCCGCACGAGCGTGAGCTCGCCCGGCAGGAGGTGCCACGAGCGCACGTCCGCGCGCTCGAGCAGCGACGCGCCCAGGTTGGCCAGCGTTCCCGCCACCTCGCCCTTCCTGTCACGCACCGCCTTCACCACCGCGTACTTGGCCGCCGCCCGTGCCGCCGCCCGCGCGATGATTGCGCCGAGCTCGCGACGCGCGTCCGCGGCCGTGGCGTCGTCCACGTGCGCCACCACGCCGGCGGCGCCGAGCGTATCGCCGGACGCGCCGGCCCGCACGCTCGCGCCCCACGGACGGGACGAGCGCCGCAGCGCGGGAAACGCGATCGTCATGTGGTAGTCGTCGTCATCGTCGTCCACGTCCGCGTGGTGCGACCGCACTGACACGTACGCGGGAGCCGACAGCGGACCGCCCGGCGCCTGCCTCATGCCGTGCGCCACGTTCCACCCGCCGTCTGGCACGCGCACCGAATCCCGGTCGCGACCACCGAGATCGAGCTCCATCGTTTCCGTCACCCGGTGGGCCACGTAGCCCCGCTCCACGACGACCAGCACGTCCCCCATGCTGCTGTCGCCTGGAGCGCCGCTGGCAGCGCTGGTGCCGCCCCCCACGCTGTCGAGCGCCGCGTAGCCGGGCGCGAGCGCGCGCGCCGCGCGACGGGCGACCGCGGCATCGTCGCTCTCGCCCGACCGTGCGAACACGGCGCCAGCCAGCTCGTGCATCGCGGCGTGCAGCGAGCGATCACGATCGTCGCGCCCCTCCGCATACTGCGCCAGCAGCGACGACAGGCGGCGTGCCTCCACCGCGGCGGCCTCCCACTGCTCCAGGCGCGCGTAGGCGAGCATGGCGTAGTACGGGATGAACAGCCGCTCCGTGCGCCGCGGCTGGTACGGACGCGCGAGGTCGCTCGTCACCAGCGCCAGCGCGTCCTTCGACAGGCTCGCCGTGATGCGATCGTCCGCCAGGAGCGCTGCACTGTCGAGCACGGAGGCGCTGCGGGTGAACTGCGCGGCATAGTAGCTCGCGATCCCCACATCGAGCCGGCGGAGCAGCTCATCGTCCTCGTGCCACGCCAGCGCGGCGGCGAAGTCCCCGCGCGACAGGGCATCACGCAACCGCTGCTGCGGCCGCGCGATGCCGTCGCGTCCCGTAGCGTACCCACTCAGGGTGCTGCCCAGGGTGGCGCACCCGCCAAGCAGCAGCAGGCTGCCGCAGAGCACGAGCCGACCAACGGTCCGAGCGCGGGTGGGAGCGCGCATGGTGGTTCACCGGTGGTCGTTCAGCGAGCCTGCTTCTCGAGCACGATCACGCGCTGTCGCGCCTGCGCGATCGCCTCGGCGAGCTTCGCATTCGCGGTGCCCACTGCGTCGATCTTCTCCAGCTCCATCCGGTGCAGGAAGAGCATGTACCGCAGCTCCGCCTCGCGTGGCCGCAGCAGCTTGTCCAGCGACGTGGCCATCTTGTACTCGAGCATCGGATCGGCGCGGTCCACCACGCTCGCCCGGTCATAGCGCTCCAGCGCGCCGGTGAAGTCGCCGGCCGCGGCGAGGGCGTCACCCTCCTTCACGAGCGCCTCGGCGCGTGCACGGTTCGCGTTGCCCACGTCCGACGCGCTGCTCACGGTGCGGAGCCCCTGCGGCTCGCTGTACGTGACGCTCGCCACCTGCCCGTCGGCGATCTGCACCAGCGCCAGCGGGGCCACCGCGTCACGCGGCGCCGTTTCGGCATCGCGGGGCGCGAGTACGGCCACGCCGCCGCTGCGGCGCACCGTCCACGCGTCACTGGTGGTGCGGGTGGCGGCGAGCACCTGTGCCTCGTTCATGCCAAGTGCGATCTCGCCCCGGCCGAGCGCCGCGCAGACGTCCGGCGCACAGCCGGTATACGCCACCGCGGCGATCGAGTCGCGGCGCTCGCGTCCCGCCGCTCGAGTGGCGCTCGCCCGCGCCGCTGCCGCCTCGACCGCGGAGGTCGGCTCGGCGACGCGGTCGCCGTTGCGCATGATGGTGATCGGCAGCTCGTCGATGCGCTTCGGCGCACAGCCGCTGACGATGAGCGCGCTGATGAACAGCGTCGGCGCGAGCTGGGGAATGCGGGAGCTGGTCATGGTCATGTCTCCGCTGAGGGTCAGAGCCCGAACGCCGAGCGCGTGATGTACTTCTTGATCTTGTGCTGCCCCACCCAGACCTTCGCGTTGGTCTCGAGGTCGATCAGCGACGCGTCCACCTGGTAGAAGACCACGCGCTCGCGGCCGTCCACGTCCTCGATGGCCTGAAGCTGGCCGGCGAGCATGTACCGCGCGCCGAGCTCCTGCCCCTGGCGCGCCCGCGTATCGGCACGGGCATTCTGCTGCTGGTCCTGCCGCTCCCCACGCAGCTCGCTGCGCTCGTCGCCGGACGCGACCACGCGCGCCTCGCCGGTGGACACGAGCGCCTTCTCGATGTCCTTCACGAAGGTGCCGACGGCGATGTGCTCCATCGTCCGGTTGGCGAAGGTGCCGACGATGAGCGTCGGCGGCTCGCCGCCGTGCGTCTCGGTATAGCGCTTCGCCCAGCCGGCCGAGAGCGTCTGCTCCACCAGCTGGTTGGCGACGAGGCGGGAATCGGTGTCGTTCCACCGTCCCGAGAGATCGGTGACGGCGCCGGGCTCGATGCGCGCCACCCGCTTGGTGGCGCAGCCGGCGGCGGTGATCACCAGCGCACCGAGGGCGGCGCGCAACAGGGTACGACGCGAGCGACGAGTGAACATGGACTGGCTCCTGGTGGGCTTCGTTCGCACACCGGGGAAGGCAGGGGCCAGACCAGCGGTGATGCCGGTCACAAGCCGGCATCTTACAATCACTTACGGTGCTTCGTCTTCATTTCGGTGTCCACGCGCGCGGACGCCGGTGTTTCAGTTCCGGAGGACAACCGTCCTCTTCGCGAGATGACGCCGCCCGCTATTTTCCACCATGGACTTCCCGATGGATGATTGGTCGCACGCGGACCTGGATGCGGACTTCCCGCTCGGCGATGGCACCGCCGATACGGAGGCGCACGTGACATGTCCGTATTGCGGCGCACCCAACGAGATCGCCCTCGATCCGGGAAGCGGCGGGGAGCAGGAATACGTGGAGGACTGTCACGTCTGCTGCCGGCCGATCCTCATGTACGTGACGTACGGGCGGGACGGGCGGGCAGTGGTGGATGTCTACGCTTCCGATTCCTGACTCTCGCACTGAGTACAAAGTGGAGGAGTCGGGAGTGCGCACGGCGCAGCTCAAAGTGAAGGCTGAAAGCTGACTGTTCCACTCGTAGTCTCTCGTGGGCTTACAGCTCGTCACACCGGGGCTGTCAGGGAACGAACTGACGGAAGAGCCAGGGCGTTGTAGAGCTCCTCGAGGGGGAAAGTGCACGAAGGGCGGAGAGCAGCGCCGTTGCTCTTCCGCCCTTCGGTCCTTTCCCGCCCCGGTGCTGCGAGCTCTCGGCGCGCGGTGCACTACGACGAGTACCAGGAGCTTACAGCTTTCACTTTGAGCTGCGCCGTGCGAACTCCCGACTCATCACCGGAAACTCAGGAAGAGTCGAGAGTTGAAAGTCGTCAGTGCGCCCCCGGCCCCAGCCCCCTCGACTTCCCCGTCCGGAACAGCAGCATCAGCGGCAGCGAGACCACGAGCGCGATGCCGCTCAGCAGGTAGAGCTTCGAGAACGCCAGCACGCTCGCCTGTGCCTGCAGCTGCTTGTCGAGGATGAACAGCGCCTGCTGCTTGGCGCTGATCGCGTCGGCGCCCTTGGCGATCAGGGCGCGCGTGATCCCCTGGACCCGCGCCATGGACTGCGCATCCCCCACCACCACGTGCTCGGCGAGCAGCGCGCGGGACTGGGCGGTGAAGCGTGACAGCAGGGTGGCGCTGATCGCGATGCCCAGCGAGCCGCCGAGCTGGCGGGTGAGGTTGAACATGCCGGTGCCCTGCGCCAGCTCGCTGTCCTTCAGGTCCGCCATCGTCGCCCCGGTGAGCGGCACGAAGATCAGCCCGAGCCCGACGCCGCGCGCGATGAGCGGCCAGAAGAGGTCGTGCGCACCGGCGTCGTAGGACAGCAGCGACAGCTTCCACATGCTGAACAGGAAGAGCAGCGAGCCGATGGTCACGGTGATGCGCGCGTCCAGCTTCGCCGCATTCCGCCCCACGACGGCCATCGTCACGGCCGAGGCGATCGCGCCGGGAAGGATCACCATCCCGGTCTGGTTCGCCGTCCAGCCGTGCAGGCTCTGGAGGAACACCGGCAGCACGAACACGCTGCCGTAGAGCGCGAAGCCGAGCATGCTGGCGAACGCCACGCCGGCGGCGAGCTGGCGGTTGAGCAGGATGCGGAAGTTGATCACCGGCTCCCTGATCGTCAGCTCGCGCCAGAGCAGCAGCACGAGCGACGTCACCGACGTCACGCACAGCGCCGTCACGAACCGCGAATCGAACCAGTCGTAGCGCTCCCCCCGCTCCAGCATCCACTGCAGGGAACCGACGCACAGCGCGAGCAGGAAGATCCCCGTGCCGTCGATCGTCGACGTGCGCTCCTGGTGCTCGGCGTCGTGCACGTACGTCCACACCATGATCGCCGCCAGGATGCCGAGCGGGACGTTGATGTAGAAGATCCAGGGCCAGTTGAAGTTGTCGACGATGTAGCCGCCGAGCGTGGGCCCGATGGTCGGGCCCACCATCACGCCGACGCCGAACATCGCCTGGCCGATCCCCACTTCCTTCGGCGGGAACGACTCGAACAGCGTGGCCTGCGAGGTGGAGAGCAGCGCGCCGCCGCCGAGCCCCTGCACCACGCGCCAGAACACGAGCATGCCCAGCGAGTGCGCGGCGCCGCAGAAGAACGACGCGGCGACGAAGAGCAGGATGGAACCGGTGAGGTAGCGCTTGCGGCCGAAGAATCCCGACAGCCAGCTCGACAGCGGGATCACGATCACGTTCGCGATGATGTAGCCGGTGGACACCCACGAGATCTCGTCCAGCGTCGCGCCCAGGTTCCCCATCATGTGCGGGATCGCGACGTTGACGATCGAGGTGTCGATCAGCTCGAGCACCGCCGCCAGCGTGACGGCGATGGCGATCAGGTACTTGTGCTTGTAGCGGTCCTCGGCGTCGGCGTGCGCGACGGAAGCTGGACCGGAGCGGTCGGTCAGCTCACCGAACGCGCCGCCGGGCCGGATGGCCGTTGAGGTCATTCGAGTTCCAGGTGGTCGGTAGCGTGCGTGCTACTTCGTGCTGACGTGGGCGACGACCGACATCCCCGGGCGCAGCGGACGATTCTTGCCCAACCCCTCGGTGATGCGGATGCGGACCGGCACGCGCTGCACGACCTTCGTGAAGTTCCCCGTAGCGTTGTCGGGAGGGAGGAGAGCGAACTTCGCCCCCGTCGCCGCGCTCAGGCTCTCCACCACGCCCCTGGCGGTGGAACCGCCGTAGGCGTCGACGTCGATCTCCACCGGCTGGCCGACCTTGAGGTCGGCGAGCTGCGTCTCCTTGAAGTTCGCCGTCACCCAGACGCCCGTGTCGGACACGATGGTGAGGAGGGGCTGTCCCGCCTGCACGAGCTGGCCGACTTCCACCTGCTTGCGCGACACCACGCCCGACACCGGGGCGGTGACCTTGGTGTAGGAGAGCTGGAGCGCCGCGTTGTCGCGCGCTGCCTGCGCCGCGCTGAGCCGCGCCGTCGCGAGGCGCACCCCCGCCTGCGCATTGGCGACACCCGCGCCGGCCGCGCCGGCGTTGTTCTGCGCGGCGGCGAGCTGCGCGCGCGCCGCGTCGTACGCCGCCTGCGCGGCGTCGAGCTGCTGGCGGCTCACCACCTGCTTGTCCACGAGCTCGCGCACGCGACGCAGGTCGGACTCCGCCTTGGTGAAGTTGGCTCGCGCCGCCGACACGTTCGCGTTGAGCGCCGCCTGCTGTCCCGTGGCGTTCTGCACCGCGGCCTGCGCCTGCCCGGTCAGGCCGTTGCCCCCCGCCGCGGCGCGTGCCGCGGCGAGCTCGGCGTCGGCCTGCTCGAGCTTCAGCTGGTAGTCGCGCTCGTCGATGCGCACGAGCACGGAGTCCTGCTTCACCGCGTCGTTCTCCGCGACGTTCACCGCCGTCACGTAGCCGCTGACGCGGGAAAGGACGGGGACGAGGTGGCCGTCCACCTGTGCGTTGTCGGTGGACTCGTGGGCGCGGCCATACAGCCACTGCTTGACCCCCCAGCCGAGACCCAGGAGCACCGCCAGTGCGACGAGCGGCAGCACGATGCGGCGCTTGTTGCTCGGCGCCACGGGCGGCGTGTGGGGGGTGTGCGGGGCGCGGGGCGCGCCGTTCTTCGGTTCCGTTGCGGTTGCCATGTTCGGAAAGCGTGCGTGTGTGAGCGACGGCTGGTGCCGGCGCGGGAGTTGATCAGTCGAGAGTGGAGATGACGCCCTGCGCACGGGCGAGCGCGACGCGCGAGGCCTGGTACGCGGTCAGCGCGTCCACGAGCTGCGTCCGTGCGGTGTTGAGCGAGAGTGCGGCCGTGATGACGTCCGCGTTGCCCGCCACGCCCGCCTGGAAGCGCTCACGCGCCTGGGATACTTCCTGCTCCGCCAGCGACAGCCGCTCGCGCGCCGCCGCCACCGCCTCGGTGGACGACGCCAGGTCAAGCACCGCCGTGCGGACGTCCGCTTCCACCTGGATCCGCAGGTCGCGCGCGCGGTTTTCCAGGTCGCGCGCCGTGGACGTCTGCTCCTCGATCCGCCCCTCCCGACGGAAGCCGTCGAAGATCGGCACCGACAGCGCGATGCCCAGGTCGTACGTGGGCAGGAAGCTGCGACCGTTGCGCTGGCTCAGGCCGTAGTCGGCGAGCAGCCCGACGGTCGGCAGCGCCTCCGCCCTGATCGCGCTCGCCTGCTGGCGCGCCGCCTGCGCCTGCAGCTCGAGCGCACGCAGGTCGCTGCGCCCCTGCAGGGCGGCGTCCAGCGCCGCCTGCTCCGTGGTCGCCACGTCGACGGGCAGCGAGCCAAGCGAGTCGGTGAGCTGGAGGTTCACCAGCGGCAGCGAGAGCGTCCGCGCGAGGTCGATGCGCGTGCGGTCGCGCTCGTTGCGCGCCATGATGAGCTGCGTGCGCGCGCCGGTGAGCTGCGCGCGGGCGCGCGTGACGTCGAGCGCCACGCCCGTGCCCGCCTGCAGCTGGTCCTGCGCGATGCGCAGCAGGTCGGCGGCGAGCGTCGAGTCCTGCAGCCGCGCCTCGTACGCCGCGTCGGCGCGCAACACGGAGAGGTAGGCGTTCGCCGCCGTGGCCGCGGCCAGGTCGGCCGACTGCCCCACGCTCGCGCCCGCCGCGGCCACGCCGATCTTCGCGCTCTTCACGCGCGCCAGCGCGGCCGGGTCGAACACGTTCTGGCTCAGTCGCGCCCGCGCGTCGAACACGTCGAGCGGGCCGAGGATGGTGCCGTTGCGGTCGATGCCGGGCATCGGCAGCTCGATCGGGAAGGCCGCCGCACTGTTCAGCGTGGAGCGGCGCTCGCTTGCGGCGCCGCTCACGTTCGGCAGCAGGTCGGCGCGCGACTGCGTGACGCGCGCCTGGGCGGCGGCCACGCGGTAGCGCGCGCTCTGCACCGCGGTGTTCTGCTGCGCGGCCAGCCGCACCGCCTCGCCGAGGCTCAGGCGAATGGTCGAGTCGGCAGCGGCCTGCGCGGCGGCCGCGCGAGCGAGGAAGGCGATCAGGGCGACGACGAGCGCGAGCAGGAAGCCCGGCTTGATGCGACGCGGAAGGGTCTGACGGTTCATGGGTGATCGTGCGTCGCCATGGCCGCATCGTCCGGACGCATGGCGTGGAAGAAGAAGTCGCGGATCTGATCGAGCATCACCCGATCCGACACTCGCGCGATGGACTTGAATGACCTGCGCTGGTGGTACCAGAGCGCATGGGTGATGAACAGCGATGACAGCATTCGTGCGGCCACGAGGGGATCCATGCGTCGGATGCGCCCCTGGTCCATGGCGCGCTCGATCATGCCGCAGACGAGCCGATGCACGCGCTCGATGACCTCGGTCGAGTAGTACGCGACGAGGTCGGGGAAATGGTGCATCTCCGACTGCACGAGCCGGTGCATCGCCGGGAAGACAGGAGACCTGAGCCACGCCCAGTAACCCGTCATCCAGTCGCGAAGTGCCTGCTCGGCGTTGGCCTGGTTGGAGAGCGACGCTTCGGCCCGCTCGATGTAGGCGATGACGGAGGTGCGGACCACTTCCCGGAAGAGCTCTTCCTTGTTGGGGAAGTAGAGGTAGATGGTCCCCTTGGAGACGCCGGCGCGCCGGGCGATGTCCTCGAGGCGGGCCGCGGAGAGGCCGCGCTCGGCGAAGACCTCGAGGGCGGCATCGAGGATCTGTCGAGGCCGCTCCTCGGGGAGCCGACGCCAGCGTGGTTCGTTCGCGGAGTGAGTCGAGGACATGGTTTCTAAATGACCGGTCAGTAAGTTAGTACAACCGACCGTCCATGCAACCCCCACCCCACGCATCGCCCTTCTATACTGTCGGCATGTCCCGCAACGACGACCACGACGAGGACGACGACGGCCGCGTCCGCCTCGACAAGTGGCTCTGGGCCGCCCGCTTCTTCAAGACTCGCGCTCTCGCCGCCGAAGCCGTCACCGGCGGCAAGGTCACCATGCACGGCGACCGCGTGAAGCCCGCCCGCCCCCTCCAGCCGGGCGACGAGCTCTCCATCCGGCTCGGCCCCTATGAGCACGTGGTCCGCGTGCGCGAGCTCTCCGCTCGGCGCGGTCCGGCCACTGTCGCGGCCACGCTCTACGAGGAGACCACGGAAAGCCTCGCCGCGCGCACGAAGCTCGCCGAGCAGCTCCGCCTCTCCCCGGCCCCTCTGATGTACGAGGAGAAGGGCCGCCCCACCAAGCGCGATCGCCGCGAGATCGACAAGTGGCGACGGCGGTAGGCTCAGCCGAGCAGCGACTTCAGTCCACCCTCGGTGATCTCGTGCGCTCCCTCGTACTTCTGGAGCGTGAACGCCACCCCCGCCGCGGAGAGGCGCTCCGCTTCGGCGGCCATCGCTGGCGGCGGGACCATCAGGTCCCGCTCGCCCGCCACGAGCGTGATCGCGGCGCCGTGCAGGTGGTCGGCCCACGCCGCGAGATCCAGCTCGGGAGGAATGGTGCCCGCCCACAGCACGAGCTGGTCGGCGCGCAGCGCACTCGCGGCCAGCCACCGGCATACCGTCGCCGTCCCCTGCGAGAAGCCGAGCACCACGATCCGGGGCGCGGCGCCGGTGAGGCCGTGCCGGACCTCGTCCGCCACGCGCCCCAGGTACGACACGTAGTCGGCGATCTCCGCGTCGCGATCCTCGCGCGTCATCCACGTGGCGCCGATGCGCGGCGACGGATCGTTGCGCCGCTTCGGGATCGGGTCCAGGTAGAAGCGTGACAGCCCCTCGGGCGCGACGATCAGCCGCGTGCCGTCGTCGAGGGACGCGAACTGGCGGATGAAGCGCGGCGCGAGCTGGCCGTAGCCGTGGCACACGAACCACAGTTCGCGTGGGAAGCCGTGGGTCGGGCCGAGCGTGCAGTAGCGCGCCGTGCGCGGCACGACGATGGCGTGCGTCGCCACCGTCGGTTCATCCGCCACGCGCCCTACCTGGACGAAGCGTGGCTCATCGCGAACAGCGCCGCCTGCGTCCGCGCGTTGCTGAGCATCGCGACGGCGCGCGCGAGCTGGTGATCCTCGCTCACCGAGCGCTGCCTCGCCCCGGCGTCTCCCAGGATCAGCCGCGCCACGCGGCGATCGAGCTCGCGATCCAGCACCATCGTGGCACCCGAATCGTACTTCGCCTCGATCGTCACCCCGGCGTCGGAGAGCCGGCGCCGCAGCTCGGCGCGCCAGGCCGGCGTCACGGTGAAGTCCTTCGGCGCCGTCTTCTTCAGGTCGAGCGCGTACTGGTTGAGCACCGTGATGAACTGCTGCGCCTTGGGCGCCACGGCACGCAGGAACTGCTGCTCGCTGGTGAGCAGCGTGTCGTCGGGCACGATCACGTCCGGCGTGATCCCGCCGCCGCCGTACACGGTGCGCCCGGCGTCCGACGAGTACTTCGGCCGCGCCTTCTTCTCCGCTTCCGTCTCCAGCGAATCGGGACGCGTCTCCACGAACCGTCCGTCGGGAAGCAGCGTGCGCTCGCGGTGGATGCTGCGCCCGCTCGGCGTGTACCACTTGCCCGTGGTCAGCTTGAGCGAGTAGCCGCCATCGAGCGGGAAGAGCGACTGCACGAGCCCCTTGCCGAAGCTCGTCGTGCCCACCACCAGCGCACGATCGTGGTCCTGCAGCGCACCAGCCACGATCTCGCTCGCCGACGCCGTGCCGCCATCCGTGAGGATGACGAGCGGCGGCTGCGCGATGAGCTGCTCGTTCGACGCCCGCGCGATCTCGTCCGACGTGTTGCGCGAGCGCACGCTCACGATCGACTGCCCCTCCTTCAGGAAGAGGGAGCTCACCGCCAGCGCCTGGTCCACGATGCCGCCGCCGTTGTCCCGGAGGTCGAGCACGAGGCCGCGCGCGCCGCCGGCGACGAGCTTCGAGGCGGCCGCTTCCACTTCTTCAGCCGTATTCTCGTTGAACGTCTGCAGCGGGATGTAGCCGATGTGATCGCCCACCATGGTGGCATACGGCACCGCCGGGACGTGCACCACGGCGCGCTTGAACTGCAGCTTCACCGGCTCGTTCACCCCCGGGCGCGCGAACACCACGTTGACCTTCGTCCCCGGCACGCCACGCAGCGCATCCGACACCAGGTCGATCTTCACGTCCGTCGCCGGCATCGTATCCACCCGCACGATCCGGTCGCCCTCCTGCACGCCGCCTTCCTCGGCCGGCGTGTTGGGGAACACCCGCGCCACGACGATGTTGGTTCCCGCGCCCCGCTTCTGCTCCTCGAGCAGCATGCCGACGCCGCCGTAGCGGCCGCCCACGTTGCGGTTGAACTCCTCGTTCTGCTTCGGCGCGAGGAGCTCGCTGTAGGGGTCATTCAGCTCGTGCACGAGGCCGCGCGCCGCCTTCTCGAACACCTCGTTCCCGGGCAGGGTGTCCACGTAGCGATTGGCCACGATGGAAAGCACCTGATCGAACAGCTTCGGCGTGGCCTGCGGCGGCGCCTGCTGGAGCAGGAACCCACCGGCCACCATGGGGATCAGGAACAGCGATGCAACGGCCGCGGTGCGGGGGCGGAACATGCAGTGGACCTCTGGGAAGTGTCGCCGGCGGGCGGGCGCGAGCCGGATGACGAAATGTAAGGGATTCGCTGGTGAGTGTTAGACGGGGGTGGACGGGCGAGGGTTGCAGGCGACAGCTTCGATCTGTCACCGCAGCCGTTGAATCTCGACGCCCCCAAGATCTTCACTGGAAAGCCGATGCCTCGTCGTCGCCTCTTCGCGGTCCTCGCCCTGCTCGCCGCCTGCTCCACCCCGCAGCCAGCCGCCACGCCTCCAGCGAACCCGGTCGACGACGCCCACGCCCGCCTCCCCACCGGCGTGCATCTCGACCCGGTGGCTCCCCTCCATGTGGTGGGCCAGATGCCGCTCGCCATGATGGACGCACCGGAGGGCGATCGCGTCGTGCTCCTCGTGAATGGCTGGCGCGACGAAGGCATCCAGGTCGTGGACCGCGGCAGCGGGCGGGTGCTGCAGTCGCTGCCGCTTCCCGCGGTCTTCCTCGGCCTCCAGTTCTCGCCCGATGGGCGCTCGCTCTACGTGTCGGGCGGAAATGGCGACGTCGTCTATCGCCTGGACTGGAGTGCGGGCGCGGCCACGCTGCGCGACAGCCTCGTGCTCCAGGCGAAGCCCCGGCCCAATGTCAACGGCTCGCGCTACCCGGCGGGACTCGCCCTCTCGCGCGATGGCCGCACCATGTACGTGGCGGAGAACCTCGCCGACTCACTGGCCGTGGTGGACCTCGCCAGCGGCCAGGTGGTGCAGCGCATCGCCACGGGGCACTACCCCTACGCGGTGGTCGTCGCGCCCGACGGCAGCGTCTACGTCTCCGACTGGGGCGGCTGGGACCTCTCCACCTTCGCCGCCGCCGGCGACGGCCGCCTTCGCGCCACCGGGACGATTCGTGTCGGGCGCCATCCTTCGGCGCTCCTGCTCAATCCACGCGGCAACCGGATCTTCGTCGCGACCGCGAGCACCGACCGCGTAGTATCGGTGGATCCGGCACGTCGCCGCGTGATCGGCGAGCTGCTCGACCCGCCACCCTCCGGACCGGGCGAAGGAAGCACGCCCAACGCCCTCGCCCTCTCGGGCGACGGACTGCGGCTCTACGTCGCCGAGGCGGACGCGAATGCGGTGGCCGTGTTCGACCTGTCGGCGATGACGAGCGGCGTGGCGGGTGCGAACGGTGACGACCTCCTCGCCGGTCGCATCCCCGCCGGATGGTATCCGACGTCGCTGCTCGCGCGTGGCGACACGCTCGTCGTCGCCAGCGGCAAGGGAGGCGGCACCTTCCCGAATCCCGACGGCCCGCAGCCGGTGCCGGAGCGGCAGCACCTCGGCCCCCGTGGCGTGAACCGCACGCTCTCGCAGCTCAATGGCGGACTGCTGATCGCGCCCGTCGCACGTGCCGGCGGCGAGGCACTCGCTCGCTACACCGCGCGCGTCGCCCAGGCCAACGGCTGGACGACGCCGCGCACCGCCGCGCGCGGCTACCCGCCGTTCGAGCACGTCGTCTACATCGTCAAGGAGAACCGCACCTACGACCAGGTACTGGGCGACCTGCCGCAGGCCGACGGCGACACGTCGCTCGTGCTGTTCGGCCGCGACGTGACGCCCAACCAGCATGCGCTCGCCGAGCGGTTCGGCATCTACGACCGCTTCTTCGTGAATGCCGAGGTGAGCCCCGACGGCCACAACTGGAGCATGGCCGCGTACACCACCGACTACCTGCAGAAGACCGTGCCCCTCAACTACTCCGGGCGCGGCCGGTCGTACGAGTACGAGGGCGCGAACTTCGGCGCGCGCACCGTCGTTCCCAACGACGACCCGGCCGCGCCGGCGCGCGGCTACCTGTGGGACCTCATCCAGCGGAAGGGGCTCACCTTCCGCAACTACGGCGAGTTCGTGATCCCGGAACGCGCCGATCCCGACGACGTGCTCCCCCCCGGCTACCGCGGCAACAAGCCATTCCTGGCGTCGCACACCAACCCGGCGTATCCGGGATTCGACCTGAACATCACCGACCAGCATCGGGCGGACGTGTGGCTCGCCGAGCTCGCCGAATTCACGAAGCGCGGCGTGATGCCGGCGTTCGAGATCATCCGCCTGCCGAACGACCACACCGCTGGCGCACGGGCCGGTGCGCCCACGCCGCAGGCGTATGCGGCGGACAACGATCTCGCCCTGGGCCGCATGATCGAGGGACTGAGTCGCAGCCCGTTCTGGAAGAGCACCGTGGTGTTCGTCGTGGAGGACGACGCGCAGAACGGCCCCGACCACGTGGATTCACATCGGTCGCCGGTGCAGATCATCTCTCCGTACTCGCGCGCCGGCGTGGTGCACCGCTTCGCCAACACGACGGACGTGATCCGCACGATGGAGGAGATCCTCGGCCTCGACGCGCTGTCGCAGTTCGACTATCACGGACGCCCGCTGCGTGACATCTGGAGCGCCACCCCCGACTTGACGCCGTGGACCGTGCTGAGGCCAAATGTGGACCTCAACGCGAAGAACCCCGCGAACACGCGCGGGGCCAGCGAGTCGGCGCAGCTCGACCTGGAGATCGAGGACGTGGCGGCGGAGGATCCGTTCAACCGGATCATCTGGGAGGCGGTCAAGCCGGGAGTCGCGTATCCGGGGGCGCGGCGCGGAGCGACGCTGGAGGCGGTGCGGCGGTAGGGGGTCAGACGAGCGAGCCGGCGCAGTGCGCCGGCTCGCGGGTCAGACTCAGTTCTTGTGCCTGAACGTGATCCGGCCGCGCGTCAGGTCGTACGGCGAGACCTCGATCGTCACGCGGTCTCCGGCAAGGACGCGAATGCGGAATCGGCGCATGTTGCCGCCGAGCGTCGCAAGCACGTTGTGGCCGTTGGTCAGCTGCACCCGAAACGTGGCGTTCGGGAGCACCTCGGTGACCGAGCCTTCCAGCTGAATCGCGTCTTCTTTCGCCATCCGTGAGTGCGCGGCCGAGGGCTCAGCGCGAGCGCTCGGTGCGGCTGCGGCGGCGGGCGGCAGCAGCCTTGAGCTGGCGCGCCTCACTCGGCTTCACGTAGTACCGCTTCTTCCGGAGATCCTTGAGGATGCCGGCCTTGGCGATCTTCCGCTTGAACGCCTTGAGGGCCCAGTCCAGCCTGTCGCTCTCTTCGAGATGAATCTCGACCATCAGTTCCCCTTCCCAGGATTGTATGCCCGCGCACACTGCGCGGAACGATGCAGCCTCGAATATTATGGTGGCGGGCTGGGACTGTCAATCAGAGGGACCGAGGGACCGGCGGACCGGAGGATCGTTCGGTCCTCCGGTCCCCCGCCCTTACGGCTTCGTCGTCGTCTTCTTGTCCACGTTGTTCCCGATCACTCCACCGAGGATCGCGCCGGCGGCGCCGCCGATCACCGCGCCCTTCACCTTGTCCTTGCTCGTCGTCGCGCCGATGATCGCGCCCGCGGCAGCGCCGATCGCCGCGTCACGCTTGGTGTGCTTCTCCACCGTCGTCGTCGGCGTACGCGCCGTGCTCGCGCTGCCGCTCGTCGAGCTGCTCGCCGTGCTCGTGCCGCTCGACTTCGTGGTCGTCGAGCTGGACTTGCGCGTCGTGGTGCTCGTGGACTTCGGCGCGCTCGCCGTCGTCCCGCTGCGCATCACGTTCGTCGGCGCGGCGCCCTGCGTCTGCTCCGCGGCGGTCACCGAGTCGAGCGGGGTGCCCGCCTGCGCGGCCAGTCCGAGATCGGTGTTGAGCGACGGATCGGCCGACTTCTCCTTGCTGCACGCCGCCGAGAGGGCCACCACCGGCACAATGATCAACATCCTGAGGCCTGCCTTCATTCGTCCTCCTGGTTATGTCGGCCTAAGCCGAACTGGGACAGCCTGTTAGCAAGACTGGAGCCCTGCCGCTCCCAGGCTGCTGGTATTCACGTCCCAACTGCGGAAGACCCGCTGTGCGCCGGATCACTGAACCATTTCCGTGACCGTCAGGCTGTGGCTAGCGAGCCCATGAGTCGTCTGGATGCTGGAAGGACGGGCCGACGCTCGACCCGTCACGATTTCCTCCAGCCGTCGTGGTCATGAGCCTCTTCAATCGGCGCCGTAGCGCCCCGTCCGCCGCCGCAGCCAGCGGATTCTCCCTGCTCGACGTCAACCTCGCCGTGACCGGCGACCTCCAGACCATGGGATCGCTTCGCATCGAGGGTCGCCTCGAAGGAAGCATCCTCAAGGCCGATTCGGTGGTCGTCGGGGTCGGCGCAACGATCTCCGGCGACGTCCATGCCCGCGAGGTCATCCTTGGCGGCACCCTGACCGGAAACATCCACGCGTCCGAGCGCGTGGAGCTCCAGGCGACTGCGGTCGTCACGGGCGACGTTCATACCGTGAGCGTGCTCGTCCAGGAGGGAGGCGTGGTGAACGGGCGTGTCATCATGAGCCCGCCAGCTCCCGATGCGGGCCGGAAGAGCAAGTTCCGGATCTCCCCCGAGCTGGCCGAGCGCTAAGCCATGAGCTCCGCCAAGCGGACGCCGCGGTACGTAGAGCAGATTCCCCAGCGGAACCTGCGGGTCGTCGGGGCCAATGCCGAGGCCCAGGTGATCCCGATCCGGCGGATCACGCCGGCCTATGTGCCCGTGGTGGATGCGCCGGTGCCCGCGCCGCCCGCGGCGCCGGCGCGCCGGCGCCGCAAGGCGAAGCCGGTCGCCCGCCGTCCGTGGCGGGTGATGATCGTTTCGGAGATGCCGGGCGCTGCCACGCGAAGCTTCGGCGTGGCGCGTTGGCAGGCCCGCATCGTCGTCGCCGGCCTCTCGCTGGTGTTCCTGATCGCGGCGGGCGCAGTCGGGGCCTTCGTCACGGCGCTCCAGTCACCCGATCTCCTCGTCACCAGCGCCGACGCCGCGCTGATGTACGACCAGCTGCTCGATTCGCAGGATTCCATCTCGCTGCTCCGCGCCGAGCTGACCGACGCGCGGGAGGCCGCGAGCGACTCGGCGATCGCCTACGCCGCCTCCCGCATCGTCGCGGGGGACAAGCCGGCCCCGAAGCCGACGCGCAAGCTGCTCGCGCGAGCGCCGCGGGTGTCGGCGGTGGACCGCATCGCGCTCGCGCCGCGCACGCTGGCGGCGCTGCCCGTGCTGGGCCGCATCTCCAGCACCTTCTCCCTCTCGCGCCGGCATCCGATCCTGCACATCCGCCGCCCGCATCTCGGGCTCGACATCGCGGCCCCCCGCGGCACGCACATCACGGCGCCCGCGCCGGGCCGCGTGACATTCGTCGGGCACAAGTTCGGTTTCGGGCTCGTGGTGGAGATCCGGCACTCGCCCACGGTGATGACGCGGTACGCACACATGCGCGCCGCGGTGGTGAAGGTGGGTGACACGGTCGCGCGAGGCGACCAGATCGGCTTCGTGGGCTCGAGCGGCATCACCACCGGACCGCACCTGCACTACGAGGTGCTCGTGCGAGGCCGGCAGGTGGATCCGCTGCGGTTCGTGCTGCCGCAGGCGCCGGCGACGCCGGCGGCAGCGGCAGCACCGGCGGACCATGCCGGTGACGCGCCTCCCGATACCGTGGAGCAGGCGCGGACGGAGCAGGATTCGGCCGCGAGCCGGTCGGAGAGCGAATCCACACACTGACCGGCGGCGCCCGCCGGTACGGATGCTGCACTCCGGAGCGCCACGCACAACTCCGGAGTGATCATGAGCAAGCTGCTGCGCGGCGTCGTTGCGGGCTATGGCGCGAAGAAGCTGGGTGGTGGTGGCTGCGGCTGCGGCACCATCCTCATCTTCATCCTCCTGTGGTGGCTCCTCGGCCACTTCCACATCTTCCAGTAGCCTGGTGACGGAGCACGGCGAGCTCCAGCGCGATCGCCGCACGCACGACGATCGCCGCAGGGAGGCGGGCGGGAGCGACCGGCGCGGGGAGAAGAAGTCCCTGTCGCCGCTGCAGTACCTGCTGCGCTCACTCGCGGCCGTCGTGCTGCTCGTCGGCATCATCATCTTCACGGTGCGCCACACCCGCCCCGTGTACGCGACGCGTGGCACGCTCGCCGAGGAGCTGCGCAAGCACGCGCCTGGCGTGGCCGCGACCCTCGAGCCGAGTGACACGACGCTGGCGGCACGCGTGATGGCCACCCCGGAGTTCCAGCAGCAGAAGCGCGCGTTCTACGAGGACGTGATGCGCCTCAACCAGGTGGACTCGGCGCGCGCCGACTCGATCGCCACGTACGCCGTTCGCGAGGCGTACGTGCGCGGCATCTCGCCCGCCCTCATCTTCGGCGTGATGCTCACCGAGAACGCGCGCTTCATCTCGGCGGCCACCTCCAACGTGGGCGCGGTGGGACTGATGCAGGTCTATCCGAAGGTGTGGCTCACCAAGGAAATGAAGGATTCGCTCGGGGCGGACCTCGCGAGCGACTCCACCAACGTGAAGTACGGTGTCTTCATCCTCAGCCAGTACTTCCACCCGAAGACGAGGGGTGGTGGGACGAAGAACGTGGCGTGGTCCACCGCGCTGCTGCGCTACAACGGCTGCGTGAAGGGAACGAATACGCCGCGCTGCCACACGTATCCGGGCAAGGTAAAGAACTTCGTGGAGAACAAGGCCACCTCGATCTGCAACGGCAAGGGGTTCTACGAGTGCATTGCCAAGCCCTTCATCGAAGGGCTGTTCGGCAGCGACCCCACGGCCACCGCGGCGGCCGGTTCTCCGGACCAGGCTGGCTCCCCCTGATCGGGGGCTTGGCGCTTGCACTTGCTCCGTTTAGCATCCCCGGGCCCGGATCCGCGGGCCCTTCCCATCACCCATCTCGTTGTGCCGACCAACACCAGGCTGGCGCGCCGGCGCGCCTACATGCCGTCATGCTCGTTCGTCCTTCTGGCCGCCTCGCTGCTCGGCTGCGCCGACAGCGCCCCCAAGCCGAAGGGCGCGGGCGGGGAGCGCGACACCGTGGCGAGTGCAGACACCGCCAAGGCACCGCCACCGCGGCCACCCCTCGCCACCGTGCTGCCACCGTCGCGCAGCGCCGCCCCACCCACCTACGGCGAGCTTCCGAAGCGCGACCGGCGGGACAGTGTGGCGCTGGCGAGCATGACGAAGCCGGACAGCGCGCTCGATGCCCTGTGGCCCGTCAAGATGCCGGAGCCGCTGCCGGGAGCACTGCTGCCGTATCACCGCATCGTCGCCTTCTACGGCAACCCGCTCGAGAAGAAGATGGGCGTGCTCGGTGAGTATCCGAAGGACGTGATGCTCGCCAAGCTCGACACGGCCGTGCGCTGGTGGGCGAAGGCGGATCCGTCGCATCCGGTGATGCCCGCCCTGCACCTGGTGGTGATGGTGGCGCAGGGCGCGCCCGGCAAGAACGGGCTCTATCGCCTGCAGATGCGCGACACGTTGATCAAGCAGGTGCACTCCTGGGCGAAGTCGAAGCACGGCGTGTTCTTCATCGACCTCCAGGTGGGAATGAGCACCGTCGAGGCGGAGATCCCGAAGTTCGCGCAGTTCCTCGTCGAGCCGGACGTGCACCTGGCCATCGACCCCGAGTTCTCGATGAAGCCATCGGGCAAGGTGCCCGGCACGAAGATCGGCACGATGGACGCGAGGGACGTGAACTGGGCGGTCCAGTACCTCGACTCGCTGGTGAAGGCCAATCACCTGCCGCCGAAGGTGCTCGTGGTGCACCGGTTCACGAAGAACATGGTGACGAACGCGGACCAGATCCGCTTCACGCCGAACGTCCAGGTAGTAATGGACATGGACGGCTGGGGTCCGCCCTGGCTGAAGTTCGATTCGTACCACGACTACATCAAGAAGCATCCGGTGCAGTTCACCGGGTTCAAGCTCTTCTTCCACAACGATACAAAGGGGGGCGATCCACTGCTCACGCCGCAGGAAGTGCTGCGCTTGTGGCCGCGCCCGCTGTACATCCAGTACCAGTAGTTCGCCAGAGGAAAACACTTGTGGGCGGGCTGGCGCGAATGGCGCCTCCCACCCATATCTGTATCGCACGTCGCGACGATGCGGCCGCATGCTCCCGGGACCATGTCGCCCATGACGCACCCCCAGCTGTCGCGCACGTTCATCGACACGGTGGGTATCGAGTGGACCGTCCGCGAGATCCGCACGCCCACGCTCTCGCAGACGTTGGCGAAGCTGCTCGAGCACGACCGCCGTCGCAGCGGGTGGCTCGTGTTCGAGTCGTCGGAGGGGCAGA
>DASURL010000134.1:0-5096 GCA_036280075.1 Gemmatimonadaceae bacterium
GCCGCCGCCCGCGAGCGTGGAGGGGTAGATGCGGCTCAACAGCCTCCGCCTCTGCAACTTCCGCCAGCACGCCGACACGTACATCACGTTCGAGGACGGGCTCACCGGAATCATCGGCGCGAACGGCTCCGGCAAGACCACCATCCTCGAGGCCATCGCGTGGGCGCTGTACGGCCAGGACGCCGCGCGCGGCAAGAAGGAGACGATCCGCTCCCTGCGCGCCGGCCCGAACGCGCGCGTGAAGGTGGAGCTGGACTTCGAGCTCGGCGGCCATCGCTACCGGGTGGAGCGCGGGCTCACGCACGCCGAGCTGTACCTGGATGGCGCCAGCTCGCCGATCGCGAACTCCATCACCGGTGTCGGCGACATGCTGCGCCGCCGGCTCGGGATGACGCGCGAGGAGTTCTTCAACACCTACTTCACCGGCCAGAAGGAGCTCGACGTGATGGCGGCGATGGCGCCGTCGGAGCGAGCGCAGTTCCTCTCGCGCGTGCTCGGCTACGAGCGGCTCCGCGTGGCGCAGCGCCTGGTGCGGGAACGGTCGCGCATGATCGGCGCCGAGGCAGCCGGCGTGCGCCTCGCCATGCCCGATGCGGCAGGCGTGGAGCGCATGCATGCCGACGCGTCGACGCGGCTCGCGGAAGCCACGACGCGCGCCCGGCAGAGCACCGAGCGCCGCGACCGGGCGAACGCCCTCCTCGCCGACCTCGTGCCGCGCTGGCTCGCCGCGCAGCGCGAGCGCGAGCAGTCGCAGGAAACGCTCGCCGAGCTGCGCGTCGTCGAGGGTGAGGTGGCATCGTTCACCCGCGATGCGGCGCGCGTCGGCCGCGAGCTCGGCGAGATCCAGAACGCCGAGGCAGAGCTGCGCCGGCTGGCGGAGGAGCTCGCGCCGCTGGCCCCGCTGAGCGAGGAGCTGCAGCGCCTCGACCAGCTCGCGAGCGACGAGGGGCGCCGGCGCACCCTGCTCGACACCGAGCGCTCCCTCGAGGAGGAGCTGCGCCGGCTGCGCGAGCGGCGCGAGCGCATCGAGACGGCGCCCGCGCTCGAGGAGGAGGTGACGCTGGAGCTGGAGGGCAAGCGCGCCGCCCTGGAGCAGGTGCAGGGGCAGCTCGAGGCGCGGCGCACGGAGTGGGTGCGCGACCGCCAGGAGGCGGAGACCAAGCACACCGCGCTCCGGCAGCAGTACGCCGAAGTCAACGAGAATCGCGAACGGCTCCTTGCCACCGGCGAGGACGGGCAATGCCCCACCTGCGAGCGTCCGCTGCACGATCACTATCGGACGGTCCTCGACCATCTCGACGAGCAGCTCGAGGCGCTCGTCGCCGACGGTCGGTACTTCAAGGCGCGCCTCGAGCAGCTGGAAGAGATGCCGGCCGAGATCCGTGAGCTGGACGATCGCCGTCGCACCACCTTCGAGGAGGTGGGGCGCCTCGAGCGGCGGCTCGCCAAGGTGCAGCTCGCCGTGCAGGAGCTCAGCCAGCTCGCGCGCGATCTGCAGTCCAAGGAGCAGCGGTACGAGCAGGTGCGTCGCGATCGCGAGGCCATCCCGGGCGCCTACGATGCCGAGCGCCACATGGCCGCCCGGCGCGAGCTGGAGCGGCTGCGTCCCCTCGACGCGCGCGCCACCCGCCTCGCCGCGCAGCTCGAGCGGCGTGCTGCGCTGGAGGCGGAGCGTGACCGCGCGGCAGCCGGCCTCGCCGCGGCGCAGGCGCGTGCTGCCGCACTCGCTGCGCGCCGCGACCTGCTCAGCTTCTCGGAGCAGGGCTACGCCGACCTGCGTGCGCGCCACGATGCCGCCGCCGCCGAGCTGCGGACGGCGGAGCTCGAGGCCGTGGCCGCCCAGGGGGAAGCGGCCACGGCCCAGGCCGCGGTCACCCGCGCCGAGCAGGCACGGGGCGAGCTCGCGCGCGCGAAGGGGCAGCTCGAGACACTGGAGCGCGAGAAGCGCCTGCACGACGAGCTCGATCGCGCGTACACGGACCTGCGCACCGACCTCAACGTCCAGCTCCGCCCGGAGATGAGCGAGCTGGCGAGCGCCTTCCTCACCGAGCTCACCGACGCGCGCTACGACGAGCTGGAGCTGGACGACAGCTACAACCTCACCGTGCTCGAGGACGGCGTCCCCAAGCCCGTCATCTCGGGCGGCGAGCAGGACGTCGCCAACCTCTGCCTGCGCCTCGCCATCTCGCAGATGATCGCCGAGCGTGCCGGCCAGAGCTTCTCCCTGCTCATCCTCGACGAGGTGTTCGGGTCGCTCGACGAGTCGCGCCGCCAGAACGTCGTGGAGTTGCTGCGCGGCCTGCAGGACCGCTTCGAGCAGGTCATCCTCATCACGCACATCGAGCAGGTGCGCGAGGGGCTCGACCGCGTGATCAGCGTGCGCTACGACGAGGAGACGGGCACCTCCGTCGTCACGCAGCTCGACGCCGACGCGAACACCGGCGGCCTCCTGGCCGCCGTGGGGGCGGGGGACTGATGGCGATCGCGCGCAGCTGGCGCTCCCTGCCGCCGGTGGACGGGCCCTTCCCGGCGCGCGTCGAGGAGATCGGCGCGCTGAACGTCGTGTTCAGCGACGCGTTCACCGAGCGCTATCGCCGCGACGGGATGGTGGGCGTGCGCGTCCCCAACCTCAACCCGCAGGTGTGGCGCTACGCGATCGAGGACTCTGCCGATGGCGCCATGGTCTGGCGCGACGCGCGGGGCGACATCGCCGCCTTCAACATGGTGCACCGTTCCGGCGTGGAAGGATGGATGGGGCCGCTCGCCGTGCGCACGGAGTACCAGGGCACCGGGCTCGGCAAGGAGGTCGTGGAGCGCGGCATCGCCTGGCTCGCGCGCGAGGGGGTGAAGGTCATCGGCCTGGAGACGATGCCGCGCACGATGGACAACATCGGCTTCTACTCGCGCATCGGCTTCGCGCCCGGCCGGCTCACCATCACCCTCACGCTCGACGCGGTGAGCAGCGAGCGCACGCCGGAGCTCCTCGGCCGCATGGGCGTTCGCGATCACGAGGAATCGATGATCGCCGCCCGCGCACTGCTGGCGCGCCTGCAGCCCGGGTACGACTTCACGCGTGAGATCGAGCTCACCGAGTCGCTCTCGCTCGGCGACACGGTGCTGCTGCACCACCACGACGAGCTCGTCGGGTTCGCCCTGTGCCACACGGCGCCGCTCGTGGAGGGCCGCGTGCGCGAGGAGCTCCGCGTCCTCAAGCTCGTGCTGGCCGACGAGAGCCGGTTCGACCCGATGGTGCGCGCGCTGCGGGACTATGCGCGACGGAGCGGCACGCGCAGCGTGGCGTTCCGCGTCCAGGGGGAGTACGACGCACTGTATCGCCGCCTGATCGGCATGGGGGCGCGCGTTCGCTGGACCGACCTGCGGATGTCCTATGCCGGCCATGCCGAGGTGAAGCCGGCCACCGGCGTGGTATGGTCCAACTGGGAGATCTGACGGGCGCTGAAAATTTACCAATCGGCGGCTCCCGTCGTCCCCGGGCGTAGGCTCTCGGCCCACGACACCGCCGCCATGAGCAGTCACCTGTCCTTCAGGCCAATTCGCGACTGCCCCGCCTTCGACCGTTACGTCGAGGAGCTTGGCGCATGGGTCGACGGCGCCGACGACGACGTCGGCGTGCTCGACGACGCCGCGGCGGCGCTCGCGCGCCACGCCCGGGCGAACGGGATCGCGGCCGAGCACCTCGTGGCCGCCCTCCAGGGGGTGGAGCTGCGGACGAGCGTTGCGCTCACGATGGAGCCCGCCGCGCGGCGCCAGCGGGATGCCCGGCACGTGAGGGCGCTGCGCGCCCTCATGCGGAGCTGCTACAGCTTCGAGCCGGACCTCCGGATCGTGCGCGGCCCCGATGGACGCGCCTGGGTGGTCATGCACATCCACGAGGGCATGCGGTGGGATCCCGAGATCGAGATGCGACGGCAGGACTGGCTGTGCTGTGCCACCCTTGGCGACCGCCGTTACATCACGCCCGTCCCACCGGCCTGGACGCAGTGGAGCGACGCCGAGCTGCTCGGTGCCGTCGTTCGCGCTCGTCCCGACCTGCGCGGTCCGGACTGATCGTCCGGTAGCGCACCTTCCGTAGCGACCCCGACGGCTGGATACTTGCGTCGGGTCAGGGCCGGGCGACGCTGCCCGCCGTGCTGTCCGTGCATCCACTCATACGATGCCGTATCGCCGTCTCGGCCTGTTGGTGTTGACGAGCCTCGGGCTCGCCTGTCCGCCCGTGGCACTCTCGCAGCACGTACCGCGCGCGCGTCGCATCGGCGCCGTCGCGGTCGGTGAGGCGCGCCTGGAGCTGCTCGCCTACGACGACGGTACCGTCACCGCCGGCACCTCGGCGACGATGACGTCGGCCATGGCGCGCTGGCGCGGCGACGAGCTGCGCGCGTGGCTCGACACGGCGAACGCGGTGATGCGCGCCCCCGAGCCCACGGCTGGCGACGGCGAGGTCACCGTGTCCACGCCGATCGACGGGCTCTGGCTGGTGCGGCAGATGACGGCGAAGAGCACGACCTACGTGCTGTCGGTGATCTCCCCCGCCTCACCGGAAGTGCTCGACACGTCGCCCACGACGCCGCAGGTGCAGGCGCTGCTGAAGCTCCTCGCGCGCGCCGACGCGGCCATGCGCAGCATGACTCCGGACAGCCTGCTGCATTCCCGGCTGGCCGGCCGCGGCGAGCGTCGCTGACGACGCCCCGCCGCGCTCAGCGCGGCCGGTCGTTGCGCGGCGTGGTCCGTCCGCCCGGCTCCCGCCGGCTCGCGCGCGTCACGATGCTGTAGATGAGCAGTGACACGCCGACCGTGAGCAGCAGGTGCACCCAGCCGGGGCCCTCCATCACGAGCGCGGCGATTGCCCAGATCAACAGCAGCACCAGCGCGCCGACGACTCCCCAGTTCATGTTGTGCTCCGTGCTCGCGTGAATTGACCCGCATCGTGACCCGGGGTAAATTACATCGTCACCTGCAAGACGTGCACGGGGCGGAGAGCAACGTTTTTGAGCCGATAAGTCCTTCGAGTGGGTTCGACAATCTGTACCGACGGCATGCCCCCAGTGCGGGGGACGCCGGAAGGTGTGGTGAGAGCC
>DASURL010000135.1:0-15396 GCA_036280075.1 Gemmatimonadaceae bacterium
TCGATCGAGACGGCCCTGATGCCGTCGTACACGCACCTGCAGCGCGCCATCCCGGTCTCGGGCGCGCACTGGCTGCTCTCGCATTTCTGGCCGCTCGAGCGCGATCGCGCCCGTCTTCGTGCGGCACAGCGCTCCGCCGCCGTGCTCCCTCTGGGCTCCGGCGCCGTGGCGGGGTGCGCCTATCCCATCTCGCGCGTCCTCCTGCAGGGCACGCTCGGCTTCGACGCGATCAGCCCCAACTCGATCGACGCCGTCAGCGATCGCGACTTCATCGCCGAGGTGCTCTTCACCGCGACGCTGATCGGCACGCACCTGTCTCGGCTCGCCGAGGATCTGATCATCTACGGATCGAGCGAGTTCGGCTTCGTCCAGTTCGGCGAGGGGTACACCAGCGGCTCCAGCATGATGCCGCAGAAGCGGAACCCCGATGCGCTCGAGCTCGCGCGCGGCTCGGCGGCGCGCATGCTTGGTGACCTCACGACGCTCCTCGCCACGCTCAAGGGCCTGCCGACCAGCTACAACAAGGACCTGCAGGACGACAAGCGGGTGCTGTTCGACGCCACGGACACCCTGCTCCTCGTGCTGCCGGCGGCCGCCGGCGCCCTGGCGGAATGCACCTTCCGCACGGACCGCATGGCGGCGGCGCTCTCCAGCACCATGATGGCGACCGATCTCGCCGACTACCTGGTGCGGCGCGGCGCCACCTTCCGCGAGGCGCACGGCGCCGTGGGCGCACTCGTGCGCGAGGGCGAGCAGCTGGGCGTCGAGCTCACGGCACTCCCCTTCAGCTCCTTCCAGCACGCACACGCGAAGTTCGGCGAGGATGTGTACGAGGCGCTGAGCGCAGCGAGCTCCGTCGCGCACCGTGAGTCGGAAGGCGGCACGGGCCCCGTGGCCGTACGCACGCAGATCGACGCGGCGCGCACCGCGCTGCTGCCACCGCCGACCCCCCGGTCCTCGAACGCGGCGATCTGACCCGACGGTCGGCAGGGTAAGATGATGCGACGGACCGACTCAGCCGAGTCGGTCCGTCGCGTCTGCGTTCACCTCTGGCGCGCGCCCGTCCGCCGCCGGACGGCGCTCACCCACGTCGTTCGCCTCCGGCTCGGCCGACGCCGGCGCCGACGGCTCGCGGACGATGTACGGTCCGTCGGCCGCCACCTCCACCGCGCTCGGCGTCAGTTCGCAGAACACCTCGCGCATGCGTGCGTCGTGGGCGCTGTAGCCGGGCCGCGTGCCGGCGAATGGCGCGTCGAGGATCTGGAATGCCCTGATGTCGCCGAGGAGGTAGTTGCGCCAGCCGCCGGCAGGATCGGAGCGGCTGTATCCCGCGCGAAGCCATCCGCTGAGCATGGGATGTCCGGCGCTGTTCACGCCGAAGCGATGTGGCTCGACCACGCGGATCAGGTCGCCGTACTCGAACATCACGAGCGATCGCCGCGTGATGGCTGCGCAGATCTGTCGATGAAGCTCCGTCGCCTGCATCGTCGCACCGCCGGGAAGGTCCGCGCGGATTCAGCGCGAGAAACGGACCGCCCGGCGCGCGGCACGCACGACGACGGTCGGGTACCGCCCGGACGGCACCTCGACCGTGTCGCGCCGGAGGGCCGGCAACTGCCCGGTTTCTCCGGTCGGGCTCGTGCTGCTCGTCGTGCTCGCGTCCGCCCGACTGGGACGCCGTACTGCCTCGATGCGCTGCTGCCTAGTGGTGCGCGTACAGCTTTGTCGTGCCGTCGGCAGCGAACGCAATGACGTCGTACCGATCGGCACGTCCCGGAACTTCCATGCCCGGAGATCCCGCCGGCATCCCCGGCACGGCAATGCCGACGATTCCCTTCGGCGCGGCGGCGACGAATCGCTTCACGTCGGCGGCCGGCACGTGTCCTTCGATCACGTAGCGGCCGGCCACGGCGGTGTGACAGGACCGCAGCGCCGCCGGCACGCCGAGGCTGTCCTTCAACGCATCCATGTCACTGCGATCGTGGACCGCCGGGCGGAGGCCGGCGCTGCGAAGGTGCTCGATCCACTTCGCGCAGCAGCCGCAGCTCGGATCCTTGTACACGGTGATCGGCACCGGTGCGCTGGTCGGGCTGGCGTGGCTCGCCAGGGGAAGCAGTGCGCTCAGCGCAGCGCCGGTGCCGAAGGTGCGTGCGACCGTCGCCATCCAGGCGCGGCGCGTCATCACGGGATCATTCATCTGCTCTCCTGCCCTGCTGCGTGTCGGTGGTGCGATGTCGCGATGGTGCACCAAGCTAGCATCATCTTGCACGCGCGTCGACTGCAGCGCCAGCGGCCGTCGGTCGGCCGGCACGGCACTCCACGCAGATGCTCTCGTTCCGCAGGTCGGCGAGCAACCGGCGCACCCATCCGCCATGCAGGTGGGTGTAGCAGAGGATGCGACGGCATCGCGTGCAGACACCGCCCTTCACCAGGTCCACGCGGCCGCCGCAGCGGTCGCAGTCGGTGCTGATCACGGACGGCTGGAAGATGTGGAACGATTGCATGCGTGATGACGGAATGCGGGTCGTGATGGCGCTGCGCCGCGTTCGCGCGCCACGGGGCGCGCTACATTCTACTCCATGACGCTCGCCTGGTCGCGCGACACGCCCCTTCCCGTTGATGATGCGCTGCCGGCGCTGCGCGAGGTGCTGGCCAGCGGCTCGGCTGCCGTGCTGCGGGCGCCGCCGGGCGCCGGCAAGACGACCCATGTACCCCTCGCGCTGCTGGACGAGCCATGGCTGCACGGCCGGCGCGTGGTGATCCTCGAGCCGCGTCGCCTCGCCGCGCGTGCCGCAGCGCGACGGATGGCCTCGCTGCTCGGTCAGGAGGTGGGAGCGACGGTCGGTTTCCGCGTGCGCGGCGAGACGCGCGTCGGCCGTGCGACGCGCATCGAGGTCGTCACGGAGGGCGTGCTGACGCGGATGCTGCTGGCCGATCCGGCGCTCGAGGGTGTGGGTTGCGTCATCTTCGACGAGTTTCACGAGCGCAGCGTGCACGCGGATCTCGGTCTCGCGCTGGCATTGCAGACCCAGGAGATCGTTCGCCCCGATCTCCGGCTGCTCGTGATGTCCGCCACGCTCGATGGGCTCGCTGTCACTGCGCTGCTTGGCGATGCCCCACTCGTGACGAGTGAAGGACGGTCGTATCCGGTGGACGTTCGCCACGTCGCGATGCGGCCGGAGGTGGCGATCGACGCCGCGGTCGCCGGCGCCGTGCGTCGCGCCCTCGACGCCGACGAGGGGAGCATCCTCGCCTTCCTCCCTGGCGTGGGCGAGATCGCGCGCGTGGCGGACCGACTGCTCGCGTCGTCGCTGGCGTCGTCGGTCGTCCTGCATCCGTTGTACGGAGACCTGTCCTCGCGCGACCAGGACGCGGCCGTGCTTCCCGCGCGCGCCGGCACGCGGAAGGTCGTCCTCGCGACTTCCATCGCGGAGACGAGCCTCACCATCGAGGGGGTGCGGGTCGTCGTGGACAGTGGGCTTGCCCGCGTGTCGCGCTTCTCCCCCCGCACCGGCATGGCGCAGCTGGAGACGGTGCGCGTGTCGCGCGCATCGGCGGATCAGCGCTGCGGCCGCGCGGGACGCACGTCGCCGGGCGTCTGCTACCGGCTGTGGTCGGAGCAGGAGGAGGCAGCACTCCTCGAGCGCAGCACGCCCGAGATCCTCATGGCTGACCTGGCGCCGCTCGCACTCGATCTCGCCGTGGCGGGGATCGTGGATCCCGCCGAGCTGCGCTGGCTCGACCCGCCGCCGGCTGCGTCGCTCGCGCACGCCCGGGAGCTGCTCGTGGAGCTCGAGGCGCTCGATGCCGAGGGGCGGATCACGGCGCACGGACGACGGATGGCATCGCTCGGCACGCATCCACGCATCGCCAACCTGCTGCTCGGTGGTGTGGCGCGCGGCCTGGGGGCCGCGGCCTGTGCGCTTGCCGCCCTGCTCGAGGAGCGCGACCTGTTTCGTCGCGATGCGCTGATGCGCGATGCCGATCTCCGCCCGCGGCTTCATCGGCTCGCCGATTCGACGGCGGAGCGTGACCCACGCGTGGATCGGGAGCGCCTGCGCCGCGTGCGTGAGCGAAGCGGGGCATGGCGTTCGGCGCTCGGGATCCGCGGTGCGCCCGTGGACGAGGAGGCGGCGGGCGCCCTGCTCTGCCTCGCCTATCCTGACCGTGTCGCCATGCGCCGCGACGCGGTCGGCCATCGGTATCTCCTTCGCTCCGGGGTCGGGGCGCGACTCGAGGATGTCGGCTCGCTCGCCGATGCCTCGTGGCTCGTCGTCGCGGACACCGATGGCCGGCGTCCGGAAGCGCGCATCTTCCTCGCCGCGCCGGTGACGCTGGACGACATCGAACGCACCTTCGCGTCGCAGGTCGTGAGCGAGGAGGTGGTCGAGTGGCAACATGACGCTGGCGTCGTCGCGACACGCCGACGTGACCGCCTGGGCGCGCTGGTGCTGCGTGACGCGCCCGCGCCGGAGGCGGACGCGGACGCCGTCGCGCGGGAGCTGCTCGCCGCGATCCAGCGCGATGATGGAGTGCGTCTCGGGTGGAGCGTGGCCGCGATGCGGCTCCGGGAACGCGTCGCCTTCCTCCGCTCGCTCGACGCCTCGTCGTGGCCCGACTGGTCGGAGGCGGGGCTGCGTGCATCCATGGACGAGTGGCTGCTGCCGCATCTCGTGGGCATCCGTCGCCGCAGCGACGTCGAGCAGCTGGATCTGGCGAGCGTGCTGCAGTCGTGGCTCTCGCACGAGCAGCGCCGAACGCTCGACCGACTTGCGCCCACCCATGTGGTCGTGCCCACCGGCTCGAACGTTCCCGTCGACTATGCCGATCCCGCGGCGCCGGTGCTCGCGGTGCGGCTGCAGGAGCTGTTCGGCCAGAGCGAGACGCCGCGCGTCGCCGACGGACGCGTGCCGCTCACGCTGCACCTGCTTTCGCCAGCCGGCCGGCCGGTGCAGGTCACGCGCGACCTCGCGGGATTCTGGCGCTCGTCGTACTTCGAGGTCCGCAAGGAGCTGCGCGGTCGCTACCCGAAGCACGAGTGGCCCGAGGATCCGCTGACTGCGTCGCCGACACGTCGCGCGAAGCGACGCGGCTCGTAGCGCTCGTGCCGGCGCCTGTGCAACGAGGGGCGACGACCGCTGGTCGTCGCCCCTCGCTTTATGCCGTACTGCGTACGATCAGAACTGCACGCCGAACGAGATCGGGATGAACTGCAGGTTCGTCGCCTCGTCCTGATTGCCGAGCATCACGTGGTAGCGAGCTTCGAGGAAGGTGGACAGGCCGCCGAGCGGGAAGCGGATGCCGCCACCGATGTTCACGCCCGCTGCGGTCTTGTTGTTGGAGGCGTTGGTGAGGTCGGAATTGAAGCGGCGATTGTAGATGCCGAGGCCACCGATCAGGTACGGTGCAGCGCCAGTGGGCCCGAGGTTCAGCACCGCATTGGCCGTCGCCGACGCGATGCGCGTCGAGGCACCGCCGCCCTTCGCGTCGAAGCTGCTGAAGCCACCTTCGATGCGCGCGCCCACGGGGATGATCGGCGCGCCGAAGGCCACACCGAGGTTGATGTTGTAGCCGGAGTTGCTGAAGTCACCCAGGTCGCTCATCGGGACGGAGAGTCCCCCCGAGACGAGAATGGACGTGCTGCCCTGGGCATGTGCGGCTGCCGGGAGCGCGAACAGGGCTCCGGCGGCGAGGACGGCAAGAAGCCGACGAGACATGATGCTGGTTCCTCCTGAGGGAGTGGAAGTGCGGCAAGGGGCGATACGAGGACCGTGCCACGTCGCCGAGGGGCGCATAGGGTGATCCGCGGTTGCGGGGAACGGGAGATAGTCGGGTCTCCGAACGCGTGCGCTTGACGCTGCAGCGTGCGGCGGCTGCCTCTTCTGGCCGCGGCACGTCTGTGGTATAATATTCCTTATAAAACAGGAAATAACGCAATCCAGCCTGCGACGATTTATTTCCTAATATTACAGGAACTATTAGATGCGCTCTTACAGCGTTGCCGTATCGTCACTTGCCATCGGAGCACCGCTCAAATGGCTCGATAACCTGCTCTCCCATTTCCCTCTCCCGGAAGTCGGCTCGGAACGGCGTGGCGTCGCACGCCGCATCCCCCACTCCGCCCTCGTCCGCCTCGCCCTCGCCAGGGAGCTCCACATCGAGCTTGGCGTGGGCGTCCGCGATGCCCTCGCGCTGGCGGGCGACCTCCTGTCGTCCAGCGAAGGCGCTGTCTCCCGTGGAGGGCACCTGCGTGTCACCTGCGATCGACGCGCGCTCGAACTCTCGGTCGGTGCTCGGCTCCGTGATGCGCTGGAGTCGGCGCCGGCCCCGCGCCGTGGACGACCTGCCGGCCGATCGCGCCGCACCGATGCCACCGGTCCCGTCAGCTGACACGTACGGCCGACGACGAGCGTCCGGAAACACGAAGGGCGGGATGCCTCGGCATCCCGCCCTTCGTTGCTGTGATCACCGCGGCTCAGGCCTTGGTGACGTTCTCCGCCGCGGGGCCCTTGGCACCCTGGACGATGTCGAACTCCACCGCGTCGCCCTCGGCCAGTGACTTGAAGCCGTTGCCCTGAATCGCGCTGTAGTGCACGAAGCAGTCCTTCTCGCCACTGTCGGGGGTGATGAAGCCGAAGCCCTTCGCGTCGTTGAACCACTTCACCTTGCCGGTCGTACGCATGTACCACTCCTGAGGAAACTGATTGTCGAGGGAGCGGAACGCGCCGTACCCTGACAATACCCTGAACCGCGGGCGCACCGATGTCCCGCCACAACGTGCGCTGAAGCCGGAAGGGGCCCCAGCAGCGGCTAACGTAGCAAGGCCTGGGAAAACGGTCAATAGCGCTGGCGGACCCGACCATTGCGCCCGCCATCACCGTGACGCGGCCGCCGACTCGCTCCCTGATCCCCCTACGTGGTCTGCCGCACTCCCGTCACGTAGTACTCCGTCTCCCCGAAGCAGCGGAGTGGCACGCCCCGATGGACCTCGTACGTGATCGTCACGCGCGAGCCCATGAGCCGCTGGATCTGGTGCGCCACGCTGTCGTCGCGCACGCTGAACTCGAACTTTTCCGGCATCGCGCCCGGCAACGGGTTCGCCATCGCGAGCTCGCCCTCCCACGTCTTACAGAGCCAGCCCTTCTCCGAGAACTTCTGGATGTAGCCGGCACGCTGCTCCACGGCGTACGACCAGTTGAGTGCGACTGCGGTCCACGCGACGAATGCGACGATGGGCAGCAGGATGAACACACCGAACAGGATCAGCCCCCAGTGCCGCTTTCGCTTCCGCGGCGCGACGTGGGCCGCGGGTGGGTCGTCGTGCGAACGGGGCTCGTCTCCCGTTGCGTCGCGCCCGGTGTCACGTTCGTCCATCGATGCCTCGGGTGCACATGGTTCTCCTCATGCTGCCACGGTCGGCGCACAACTTATCGCGCCACGTTCCGCACCGCATCAGGCCCGGACGCGTTAGATTTCGGGAGTCTTTTTCCCCTCCGAGCCGTGCCCTTCTCGTCCCGCCGCAACACCGTGACTGCCTGGGTCGGCGCCGTTCCCGTCGGATCGGCGCACCCCGTGGTCGTGCAGTCGATGACGAATACCGACACCGCCGATGCCGCCGCGACGGCGGAGCAGGTGGCGCGCCTGGCCAACGCCGGCTCGCAGATCGTGCGCGTGACCGTCAACAACGAGGAAGCGGCCGCCGCGGTCCCCGAGATCGTCGCGCGTCTCGACGACATGGGCGTCTCCGTCCCCATCGTCGGCGACTTCCACTACAACGGCCACCTCCTGCTCGCGCGCTATCCCGAGTGCGCGCGTGCCCTCGCCAAGTACCGCATCAACCCTGGCAACGTCGGGGGCAAGCGGCGCGACGAGAACTTCCGCACGATCGTCGGCATCGCCGTGGAGCACGACAAGCCGGTGCGCATCGGCGTGAACTGGGGCTCGCTCGACCAGGACCTGCTGACGCAGATGATGGACGAGAACGCGCGCGCCGGCTCGCCGCGCACCGCGAAGGACGTCTACATCGAGGCGATGCTCGCATCGGCGCTCCAGTCGGCGGAGCTCGCCGAGGAAGTGGGGCTGCCCCACGACCACATCCTCATCTCCGCGAAGGTGTCGCACGTGCCCGACCTCGTCGAGGTGTACGAGCGGCTCGCCGCACGCTGCGATTATCCGCTGCACCTCGGCCTCACCGAGGCGGGGATGGGAATGAAGGGGCAGGTGGCCAGCGCCGCCGCGCTCTCCATCCTGCTCGCGCGTGGCATCGGCGACACCATCCGTGTCTCGCTCACCCCGAAGCCGAACGGCGATCGCACGGAAGAGGTGCTCGTTGCGCAGCAGATCCTCCAGTCGCTCGGCCTGCGCAGCTTCGCGCCCCAGGTCACCGCGTGTCCCGGCTGCGGCCGCACGACGTCCACCTTCTTCCAGCACATGGCCGAGGACATCCAGACCTACCTGCGTGAGCAGATGCCCGTCTGGAAGCAGTCGCATCCCGGCGTGGAGACGATGCACGTCGCCGTCATGGGATGCGTGGTGAACGGACCCGGCGAGTCCAAGCACGCCAACATCGGCATCTCGCTCCCGGGCACCTTCGAGGAGCCCAAGGCGCCGGTCTACGTGGACGGGAAGCTCGTCACCACGCTCAAGGGTGACCACATCGTGCAGGAGTTCCTGGTCATCCTCGAGGAGTACGTGGCACGCACCTACCCCGGCACCACCGCCGAGCCGCTCGTCGCGGCGAGCTGAGTCGGGGCGGGGAAGGGCGCGTCAGCCGGCGCGCCCGGCTCCTGCCGCCGTGTCCGCGCTGCCTCGCGCCTCGAGCGCCTCGGCCACCTCGCGCAGCTCGTCCATGATCGGCGCGTCGAAACCGAGCTCGCGCAGCCGCTCGTAAACGCGGCGATACCAGCGCACGGTTCCCTGGCGCCCGACGTTGAAGCGTGACCACACGGTGTCGGGATCGATCGTCCGATCGAGGTCGGCGAGGATGGAGCTGCCATTGTGGATCTTGTCCGCCGCGCACACCCAGCGCGCGCGCTCCGGTGCCTCGGCAAGTCGCGCGAGGTAGTCGTCCTTCCGTTCCTCGCTCGAGAGCTCCACGCCCTCCTCGTCCACCTGCCGGTGCGTCACGGCGAGGACGGTGTCCAGCACCACCACGCCGAACTTGTCGCCGATGCGCTGCTCGAGCATGGCGCGCGTGTAGCCGTCCCGCACGCAGTCCTCGATCACGTCGTGGAGGATGCCGGCAACCACGGTGTCGTCATCACGATCGTAGCGCGTGAGAATCACCGCGACGTTCGCCGGGTGGGTCAGGTAGGGCAGGCGCGTGCCCTTGCGGACCTGGCGATCATGATGCTTCGCCGCAAAGGCGAACGCGTGGTTGATGCGGTCGGAATAGCCGCGGGTCATCATCACATCACGGGACTGCGAAACGCCGGAAGTCGGCGCCCAGCGGTGGGAGGGACCGAAAGATAGCGCGCTCCGCTCCCTGCCGCATGGCCCGCGTGACGTGCTAGTCGCCCTCCGTGACGAACCAGCGGACGATGCGCTCGAGCCCCTGCCGGTCCTCCTCGTCGAAGGTGGCGACCTGGTCCGAGTCGATGTCGAGCACGGCGATCAATGCGCCGGACCTGCCTGTCACCGGCACGACGATCTCGGAGCGCGAACGCGCATCACACGTGATGTGCCCCGGAAAGGCCTGCACGTCCGGCACGATCACCGTGCGATGCTCGGCAGCCGCGGTTCCGCAGACGCCACGACCGATCCGGATCTCGAGGCAGCCGAGCGTTCCCTGGTACGGGCCTACGCGCAGCAGGTCGCCGGGCGCGACCACCCGGTAGAACCCGGTCCAGAGGTGGCCGAAGGCGTGGTGGATCAGCGCGCTGATCGTCGCCATTGCAGCGACATCATCGCGCATGCCCGCGAGCACGGCCCGAATGTGCTCGTCGAGCTGGCGATAGGCGTCGGGCTTCGGGACGCCGCGGAGGTCCAGCGTCTCTTCAGCCACGGTCGGTCACGGGAGCGGTCATCTAGCGCGAGATCTGGAGGGCGAAGGTGAGGTCGAGGAGGGCCAGCGCGCCCCCCTGGACGATGATGGCGATTCCGGCGCCCACGTAGCCCAGGTGGCGGGCAAGCCGCCAGCCGACGACGGCCAGCGCGAGGCCGAGCATGGCATAGCCGGCGTCGAGACCGAGGTTGAGCCAGAGCAGGCGGTCGAGGCGAGTGGCCGCCGTGAGGTCACGCATCGCGAGCGAGGCCCTCGCCAGGCCAGCGAGCGCGAGCTCCGCCGTCCCCCACGCGGCCGTCTGGATGGCGAACTGTTCGAGCAGCGCGGAGCGCCGCGCGCCGAGGCGAAGCCAGGCGAGGAGTCCCGTGCCGACGAGCAGGCTCGCGGCGCCCCACAACAGGATACGCAGCAGGTGCGCGCCCTCGGCCGCGAGCAGGGTGTCGGCCCACATGAATGACATGCGCGAAGGCTAGCGGACGGCCTTCGCGCATGGGAGGGCGGCGAACGAGCGATCAGGCGGTTGCGGGTACCGGTTCGCGCTCCGCGCGCTCGGCGGGCTTCACCTCGTAGAGCACGGGGTCGGGGGCATCCCACAGCACCACGCCGCGGATCGTGCCTCCGCCGCGAGCGATCTCCTCCACCCGCTGCTTGAGCTCCGCGATCGGTGTCTGGCCGGCACGCGCGCAGAAGACCACGTCGGGAATGGGCAGCGCCGCCGCCAGCCCGGCGGCGACCTGCGAAGGGGCGGCAACCATGACGACCGCGTCGTACCGTCGCGCGAGGCGCGCGGCGTCACGCTCGAGCAGCTCGACCGCGCCCTCGACCGGCAGCTCGCCATGCCCACTCGGCACCACGTCGATCGTGCGATCCCGTCCGATGCGGGTGACGCGGGTAGCTTCGGGCCAACCCACGCTGCCGTCCACCAGGCCGCGCATGCCGGCGCTGGGGGGCAGGCGCAGCGCCGACCCGACGGGGGACGATGCCGTGTCGGTGTCGATGAGCAGCGTGTCGCGCGCTTCCTGCGCCGCGATGGCGGCGAAATTGATCGCCACGACGGCGCTCACCGCCGGGTTGTCGCCGGTGATGCTGACCATCACCACGTTCGCCCCCGCGGTGGCGACGGACAGGTAGATCAGCTGATGCCCGTCGGCGCCAGGATCGATGTAGGGTGGCCCTTCGCGATCGGAGGCGCGGCGTCCGCGCTCTGGCGAACGCGGGAGCGGCTTGATGACGCCGAGCACGCGCATGCCGGTGGCGCGCTCGATCTCGTATGCATTGGCCACACGCGGTCGTCGCACCTCGTCGAAGAGCGCTGCGCCGAAGCCCAGCATCGCACCGAAGACCAGCGCCGCGGCGAGCATGGCCGGAGGCGAGGCGCCCACGTTGGCGAGCTCGCGCGCGCGCGCCTCGCGGGCATCGAGCGCGCGCAGTTCGGCGCGCTCGTGCGCGAGTCGTGCGGCAACTTCAGCGGCCACGACGCGCGCGGTGTCGGCGGCCTTGCGGCGGGCCAGCGTGTCGGGCAGGGGCGCGTTCGTGATGGCCGCGACGGCGGGCGGCGGTGGTGCCAGGGAGTCGATGGCGCGCTGCGTCGCCGCCCGCCGCGCGTCGGCCAGCACCTCGATGCTGTGGCCGAGCTCATTGGCGCGTGCCGTGAGGGCGACGAACACCGGATCCACGCCGCCCACGGCGTTGTAGCTGTCCCGCTCGCGCTCGATCTCGACGAGGGAGTCGAGAATCTGCTTCACGCGCACGTCGGCCTGCATGGGCGGCGCTTCGGCCAGGGCGCGGTAGGAGGCGAGCAGCGGTGCGTTCGCGGCGCGCGCGAGAAGCCTCGTGAGCTGCGCCACGTTCGCGGCGAGCGAATCGCGGCGCGTCTGCGCGTCGAGGCTCAGGGCGCCGCCCCCGGCGGCCGTATCGGCCGCGGCGGCGGCCGCAGCCGCAGAGATCATCTGGCCGATCTGGGTACGTGCGGCGACCACGGCCGAGTCGGCGCTCGCCACCTGCCGTTGTGCGAGGCGCAGGGCGAGGACAGTGGGCTCGGTATCGGGTCGTGAGCTCGCCGGCGGACGCAGCGCGCTCGCCGCGCGCCGAGCCTGCTGGGGCACCACGACGATGGCGATCAGCGCGGCGGCAAAGATGACGATGCTGACCGTGCCGATGAAGATCGGTCGGCGCAGCGCGTTGCGCGCTCGCGACGCCATCCACGCGGCCCGGGAGGGAAGCGGTGGAGTGGGACGTCTGCGAACGGGGCGGCGGCGTCGAGGCATGGGTGGGGGATATCCGGCGGGCAGTGGTGTGGAACACGCTGGAATAGCGCACGCGGCGGGCCACCGCTGCGGCCCGATGCACGACGGGGTGGGTGCCAGCGGCACCCACCCCGTCGAGTCGCGTGATCGAACGGCTCTGCTTACTGAACCGTGATCGAGCCCTTCATCCCCATCGCCGCGTGCGGCGTGCAATCGTAGTCGTACTTGCCAGCGGGGATCTTGGCGAAGGAGACCGTGTAGGCCTCGTTCGGCTGCATGAGCAGCGGGCTGGAATCCTCGGCCATGTGCTGGCCGGGCATGTTGGCGTTGAGCTGGGCCTTCGTGGTCGGGTCCGTCAGGTTGAGGAACGCGACGTTGTGCGGGCCGCCGGAGACCATGATCCACTTCACGGCATCGCCCTGCTTGATGGTGATGTCAGCGGGCTCGAAGCGATATCCCTTCGCATCGCCGATCATCTTCACTTCGTGCGTGGTGCCGGTGGCCGGAGCCGCCGCAACCGCGCCCGCAGCGCCCGCCGCCGCCGTCGCGCTGGTGTCCGTCGTGGTCGCCGCGCTCGGGGTCGTCGTCGCCGCCGTGGTGTCCGCAACGGGCTGCTTCTCGCCGCCGCACGCACCGAGCACCACCGCGCTTGCGAGCACTGCAATACCGTAGAACCGCATTTCTGAAGGCCTCCGAAATCCTGGATCGTGAAAGTGCCGGCCGACGGGGCCCCGTCGGTATTGTGAATTTATTCACAAGACGAGCGCCACGCAATTCGCTCCGGCGCCGCCGCGCGCTGTCTCTTGCACAGCGCGCGCCGCGACGTTGACGAATCCCGAAGTCACTCGCTAGCTTGCGCTCATGTCCGCTTTCCACGCGCACCATCGCCATCATCACCACGGCCCGACGGGTCGGGGCGACGCGCGCGTGCACGCATAGGAAGACAGACTTTCCCGTCTCCCGGCACGCTGCCGGTCGGCTCCTGGCCCGTCCATCCGGACGGGCCTTTTTCGTTGCCGGCGGCACCCGACCCCGCGCCGGCATTCGCATCCTTCGAGGCCGCAACGGCCATTCACATGCTTCGTATCGCCTTACCCAACAAGGGACGCCTCGCCGACGACGCCCGCGACCTGTTCAACGACGCCGGCCTCGAAGTGCGCGCCGCCGGCCCGCGCGCCCTCACCGCGTCGCTCGGCGGCGAGTTCCAGGCGCTCTTCGTCCGCGCACGCGACATCCCCGAGTTCGTCGCCGATGGCGCCGCCGACGCCGGCGTCACCGGGTTCGACCTCGTGCGCGAGTCGGGCCGCACGCTCGACGAGCTCGCGGATCTCGAGTTCGGCCGCTGCCGGCTGGCCGTCGCGGCCACGGAGGAGTCGGGCTTCGGCAGGCTCGACGACATCACGCCCGGCACGCGCGTCGCCACGGTGTTCCCGCGGCTCGCGCGGGAGTTCTTCGAGCAGCGGGGACGGTCGGTGGAAGTGGTGCCGGTCTCCGGCGCCGCCGAGATCGCGCCGCACATCGGCATCGCCGACGTGATCGTGGATCTCGTGTCCACCGGGTCCACACTGCGCGTGAACGGCCTGCGTGAAGTCGCCACGGTCCTCGAGTCGTCCACCCGTCTCATCGCGGCGCCCGATCCGCGGCGGGACGCCGCGCGCGGGCGCGCCCTCGAGGAGCTGGTCGCCGCGCTTACCAGCGTGATCGCGGCCCGCGGCCGCCGCTACGTGATGGCCAACGTGCCGCGCGCCCGGCTGGACGCGGTGCGGCAGGTGGTACCCGGCCTCAACGGCCCGACGGTCATCGACATCCTGAACGGCGGCGAACACGTCGCCGTCCACGCCGTCGTCGCCGCAGCGACCATCTACCGCACGGTCGCCGACCTCAAGGCGCTCGGCGCGGAAGGCATCCTCGTGACGCGCATCGAGCGGTTGATGGCATGAGCGCTTCCGCCCCTTCATCGAGCATCGTTCGCTGGCGTGGCCGATGCGGCGACCTCTCGGCCGCCGACCGCCGCGCACTGTTCGACCGCGCGCTGAGCGCCGACGACTCCATTCGCCAGCGTTCGGCCGCCATCGTGCGCCGCGTGCGCGAGCACGGCGATGCGGCGCTCCGCGACATGGCGCGCGACTTCGACGGCGTCGCGCTCGATTCGCTCGAGGTGCCGCGCGTCGCCTGGCAGCGCGCGCTCGGCGCCCTCGACCCGGCCCTCCGCCGCAGCATGGAACGAGCGGCGGCCAACATTGCGCGCGTGCACGAGTCCTTCGCGCCGGTGCCGCACGAGACCGAGAGTGAGCCCGGCATCGTGGTCGGACGGCGGCCGGATCCGCTGGCGCGCGTCGGAGTGTATGCGCCCGGCGGACGCGCGGCGTACCCGAGCAGCGTGCTGATGGGCGCCGTGCCGGCACGGGTGGCTGGCGTCGGCGAGATCATCCTCTGCTCTCCGCCCGATCGCGCGACGGGCCGGCCCGCCGACGTGGTGCTCGCCGCCGCGGCGCTCGCGGGCGTGGATCGCGTCTTCGCGCTCGGCGGCGCCGGGGCCATCGCCGCCATGGCCTTCGGCACGTCGAGCGTGCCGCGCGTCGATCGCATCGTCGGGCCAGGCAATGCGTACGTGGCGGAGGCCAAGCTGCAGGTGGCGCATGCCGTCGCCATCGATTCGCCCGCCGGACCGAGCGAGCTGCTCGTGCTCGGCGATGCCTCGGCGGAGCCAGGGCTGGTCGCGCGCGAGATGCTCGCCCAGGCGGAACATGATCCGCTCGCGGCCGTCGTGGCCGTCGTCTCCGACGCGCCCCTCGCGCAGCGCATCCTCGACGAGCTGGCGCAGCAGCTGCCGGCGCAGCCCCGTGCGGCGATCGCGGGTGCAGCGCTGTCCGGCCAGGGCGCCGTGCTGGTCGCGGACGATCTCGACGAGGCGATTGCCGTGGCCAACGCGTACGCGGCCGAGCATCTCCTGCTGCTCCTCGCCGACCCCGACCCGGCGCTGACGCGCCTGCGCGGCGCCGGCACCATCTTCGTCGGCGCGAGCAGCTCCGTTGCCTTCGGTGACTACATGACTGGCGCCAACCACGTGCTCCCCACGGGCGGCCTCGCGCGCTCGTACTCCGGCCTCTCCACGCTCGACTTCGTGCGCTGGACGACGTACCAGCG
>DASURL010000136.1:0-16051 GCA_036280075.1 Gemmatimonadaceae bacterium
GTTCGGCGAGAACGAGGTGCTCGGCGTGAACGAGCAGTCGGACGAGGTCTACTTCACCGCCTCGCCCGACAACCCGACGCAGCTCTACCTCTACCGTGTGGCGATGGATGGTCGCACGCCGATGCAGCGCGTCACGCCGGCGAACGAGCCCGGCACGCACGGCTACGACATCTCGCCGAGCGGACGGTTCGCCATGCACACGTACTCGCGCTTCGGCGTTCCGCCGACGATCGAGCTCGTGCGCCTGCCGGGCCACCAGGTGGTGCGCACGCTGGTGGACAACGCCGCCCTGAAGGCGAGGCTGGCGACGGTGCCGCGCGGGCCGGCGGAGTTCTTTCGTGTGGACGGAGGAAGTGGCTACCCATTGGACGGCTGGATGATCAAGCCGCCCGCGTTCGATTCCACGCGGAAGTATCCCGTGCTGTTCTATGTGTACGGCGAGCCCGCCGACCAGACGGTGCGCGACGCGTGGGAGGGACCGACGTACCTGTGGCACACGATGCTGGCGCAGCGGGGCTACATCGTGGTGAGCATCGACAACAGCGGCACCGCGTCGCCACGCGGCCGCTTCTTCCGCAAGCGCATCTACGGGCAGGTCGGCGTGCTGGCGTCGAGGGAGCAGGCGACGGCGGCGCGCACCCTCGCCAGGACGCGCACGTACGTGGACTCCACGCGGCTTGGCGTATGGGGATGGAGCGGCGGCGGCTCGATGACCCTCAACCTCATGTTCCGCTCGCCGGAGCTGTACAGCACCGGCATGGCCGTGGCGCCGGTGGCCGACCAGCGCTACTACGACACGATCTACCAGGAGCGCTACATGGGCCTGCCGCAGCAGAACGCGGAGGGCTATCGCATGGGATCCCCGATCACCTTCGCGCCTCGGCTGCGCGGCAACCTGCTCGTCGTGCACGGCTCTGGTGACGACAACGTGCACTTCCAGAACACCGAGGCGCTCATCAACGTCCTCGTCGCCGCCAACCGGCCGTTCACGATGATGGACTACCCCAATCGCACCCACTGCATCTGCGAAGGTGACGGCACCACGGTGCACCTCTTCGAGCTGCTGACGCGGTATCTGGGGGAGCATCTGAGGTAGAAGGGCCGATGGACCGATGGACCGATGGACCGATGGTCCTCCGGTCTTTCGGTCCTCCGGTCCTCCGGTCTTTCGGTCTTTCGGTCCTCCGGTCTTTCGCTCCTCCGGTCCTCCTCCCCCGGCATCCCTCCTGCATCTCACGACCGACGTATCCGTCGTCCGTCGTTCCGGCATGAGGTCGCACCGTGGTGTCGTCGTCGTATCCCCTCCGTTCGCTGCTCCCGGCGCGCCTCGCGTCGGTGCCCATTACGGGGGGTGCGTCCTTTGCCGTCATGGCCGGCCTCGTCGCGTATGGCGACCTCGTGACGAAGTGGCTCGCCGTCACCCTCTGGACGGGTGAGCAGCAGCCCCTCCTCGGCCGGCTGCTCGGCATCGAGGTCGTCCACAATCCGCTCGGCGCCTTCAGCCTCTCGCTCGGACCGCTGACGCGCGAGATCAACATCGCCGCCACCGTCGTTGCCGTCCTGCTCTCCATGGCGGTCTCGTCACGGCTGGCGCGGCTGGATCGCGGGGCGCCCGAGTCGCTCGGCCTCATCGCCGGCGCGGGCATCGGCAACCTCGCCAGCATGTTCGGCAACACGGCCGGCGTGCCCGACTTCCTGGCGCTGAGCGACGGACGGGGCAGCGCGCTCGTGATCAACGTCGCCGACGTGGCCGCCTACATCGGCATCCTCTGCTGCCTCCGCCTCGGCTTCGTCGTGCTACGGGCGGCGCGGGAACGCATGGCGCGCAACCCAGCGGGCACGACGATTCGCGCACTGCGCCCCCGTCCGGAACGGCCATTGCTCAGCGGTGATGCGGAGGTCCCAGCAGCCACCCGTCGTCCACTCGCGAAAGGGGAGAGTTGATCGTATGGCCGAAATTCCCATCCAGAGGAAGGAAGGGCGCAGCCTGTGGTGGCTGTGGCTCCTCATTCTCATCGTCGTGCTCGCTGTCGCCTGGTGGCTGTGGGCGAACCATGGCACCACCACCACCACGCCGGCCGACTCCACCGCGGTCACGGCTCCGGTGCCACCGCCGGCCACCACGCCCGCCGACAGCACGGCTGGCGCCGCCACCACGCCGCGCGCCGACACCACCAGACCGCGCTGACGCGACCTGACCACCTTCCAACTCGAGGATGTACGATGGCGAAGGACTACGAAACCACAGATGGCTCCCGCCTGGCACCCCTGGGCGAGGTGGATGATTTCGAGGTTGCCGAGGGCTACCCCGACGTGCGCGGCTGGCGCGTGGACGCCGCCGACGGCACGGAGGTCGGGAAGGTGCACGAGCTCCTCGTGGACCTCGATGCCATGCGCACGCGCTACCTCGACGTCCGACTGACCAGCGAGGTTGCCGCCGCGCCGGAAGACCGCGATGTGCTCGTGCCCATCGGCGCGGCGAACATCGAGCAGGATCACGACGTGGTGCGGATCCCCCTCACCGCGGAACGGGTGGGACTGCTCCCGCCGTACACCCACGGCGCGGTGACACGTGAGCAGGAGTACGAGGTGCGCCGTCACTTCACCTTCGGCCGGGCGGCTGCCGAAGGGATGGCCGCCAGCGAGGCGGCCAGCGCCGCGCGTGAGTCGCGCGACTTCTACGACGACGAGACGTTCGACGATCGCCGATTCTTCAGCTCGCGCAAGGGCGATCGTGAGGTGCGCCGGGCGGACGACACGGCCACGGTCGCCGACCGTCCCGTCACGTCGGGGGAATCCGAGGTCCGCGTCCCGCTGCGCGCCGAGGACAGCGTGGTGGTGAAGCGCAACGAGGGCGGCCACGACGAGATCATCATCCGCCGTCCGCGCTCCGACGAACGCGGCGCGAGCTGACGGCCGTCAGCTCGCCGTGGCTGGCGGAGAGCCTGGCCCGTCCGGCTCTTCGCCAGCGTGGCGCCACGCATTCGCGCTCACCCCTTCCGCACTGTGCACGAGCTGGAGGAGGAGCTGGATTCCCTCCTCCAGGCCCGTATCGCCGCTGCGTCCGCGCAGCCGCGCCCGCACCGCACGCTCGATTTCCTCACGCAGCAGCTGGTGGTCGCGGTGCACCGCCGTCTCCGTCCACCCCTGCTCGCGCCGCCGCCGACCGTGATGCTCGGCGATGGCGTGCTGGATCTCGCTGCCGTCCCGCAGCAGCTTCGGTGCGTCGCGCCCCGCCTTCCCGACGATGAGCAGCGTCTGCGCGATGTCGGACACCAGCGTCAGCGTGTGATCCTCGATCTCCGGGCGACGCATCCGGCGCGCGCGGGGCGTCGCCGGGTCGTTCCGCAGCCGATCCACGTACGCGTCGAGGATCTCGTCCAGCAGGTCGCGCACGACCTGGCTGATCTCGCCCAGGTCTGGCCTCGCGATCGCCGACGCCGACGGGGTGGCGCGCGCCGCACGCGCGATTGCCGGCTCGCGCTGCGGCGCGCCCGGCTCCCGGACCTCCTTGCCGCTGTCGTCGCTCGCCGCGGTCCAGATCTCACTCGGCTCCATGCGGGCTGAGGGCAGCCAGACGGTGAAGGTCGAGCCGGCCTGCAGCGCGCTCTCCGCCACCAGGTCGCCCCCCATCAGGCGCGCGAGCCGCCGGCTGATCGCGAGCCCGAGGCCGGTGCCTCCCTGCGCCCGCGTGTGCGTGCTGTCCACCTGGTGGAACGGGTCGAAGATGTGCGCCAGCTGCTCCGGCGCGATGCCGATCCCCGTGTCCGCCACCTGCAGGTAGGCCCACGGGCCCGCGCCGTGGACCTGCACGTTCGGCGGGGCCGACTGCTCGAGTCCGCAGGTGACGCTGACCCGCCCGCCGGACTCGGTGAACTTCGCCGCGTTCGACAGCAGGTTGACGAGGATCTGCCGCAGGCGCTGCTCGTCGCCCACGAAGGGCACGCCGTCGTCGTCGGAACGGTCGTGGACCAGCTCCACGCCGCGCTCCCGCGCCAGGGGACGCACCAGCTCCATGGCGTCGCGCACCACGGGCCCGGTGAACGCATCTTCCTGGTGCGCGAGCATCTCTCCCGCCTCGATCTTCGAGAAGTCGAGGATGTCGTTGATCAGGCCGAGGAGGTGCGTGCTGCTCGACGTGAGCCGTTGCACGTAGCGTTGCTGCTCCGGATTGAGCGGGCCGGCGAGCCCCATCTCCAGCAGCTGCGCGTAGCCGATCTGGGCGTTCAGCGGTGTTCGCAGCTCGTGGCTCATCGTCGCCAGGAACTGCGACTTCACCGCGTTCGCCTCCTCGGCGCGCTCTCGCGCGGCGTGCTCGGCATCCAGCAGACGCTCGCGCTCCGTCTCCGCCTCCTTGCGTTCCGAGATGTCCTGGAAGTAGCAGGAGATGCCGCCGCTCGCCTCGGGGTAGATGCTGATCGAGATCCAGCGCTGCAGCACGGGGGAGATCGTCTCGAACCGCGCCGGCTGCCGGCGCGACATCACCTGCCGGTGCATCTCGTGCGACTCGGAGCCCACCACCTGCGGGAACTCTTCCACGTAGTTGCGGCCCAGCAGCTCCGTGCGGCCCCGTCCCCACAGCTCCTCGGCCCGGCGGTTCACGTAGGTGAAGTGGAAGCTCGCATCGAGGGCGTAGAAGGCGTCGGTGATGCTCTCGAGGATCGCCGCGGCGCGACGCTCCGAGGCGCGTTCGGCCTCCTTCTGCGCCAGGTCGGCGTAGCGGCGGCGCGCGCGGCGCTCGGCGGCGTCGCGCTCCATGTACATGCTGACGAAGGCCCGCACCTTGGCGCGCAGCACGTCCGGGTCGAGGGGCTTGAACAGGTAGTCCACCGCCCCCGACTCGTAGCCGGCGCTCACGTGCCGGCGGTCCTCGTCCAGCGCGGTGAGGAAGATGACGGGCGTGAGTCGCGGGGCCTCCAGCGCCTTGATGCGGCGCGACACCTCGTAGCCGTCCACTTCCGGCATCTGCACGTCGAGCAGGATGACGGCGAACTCGCGCTCCTTGACCGCCGCCAGCGCATCGTCGGCGCCGGTGGCGCGCACGAGCCGTACCCCGAGCGGCTCGAGGACGGCCTCGAGCGCCACGAGGTTGGCAGGGCGGTCGTCGACGAGCAGGACACTCGGGACATCGTGGTCGAGCGAGCTTCGCTCGTCGGGCATCATGGCTGACGCGGGTGGAACCGGGAATACACGGGTCGGCGTGAGGACGTTGGCGCGGGCCCGGAATGCGGGCGATCACGGGTCGTGGGGCGCGGCCGCATCCTCATTCACGAACGATACCAAGCGGACACGCGGGGCGCGGAATGAAGGAGGGGCCGGGCGATCGCCCGGCCCCTCCTTCACGTCAACTCGTCCCCAGCCGATCAGTGGTGCTCGCCGATCTCGCCATGGTCGTCGTGGCCGTCATGGTCGTCATCGCGGAACGCGTGCAGCGAACGCGAGATGTTGATCGCGACCTGCAGCGCGTTCGGGCCGCCGAGGTTTGCCGTGGACGGATCGATCGTCGTGCCATCCGACGCGCGGAACCACGACGCCATGTCCACGTTCACCGTCAGGTTGAGCGGATCCGTCCCTACCTCGAGCGGGGGATCGAAGCGGTGCTCGAGCTCGCCAATCGCCATGCCCTTGTAGGTGAACGGCGTGCCGTTGTAGGTGCCCTCGACGAGGACGTTCACGCCATCGAACTCCGGGTGCGCGGCGAGGAAGGCGGTGGACGCCTGGCCACGGCTCCACTGCGAGCCGATCGGGTGGATCTTCGCCTCGAGCCCCGAGTACGTGCCGGTCGGCACCGGCATCGAGAGCGCCGTCACCACCGTGCCGTTCACCGGCAGGTCCACGATCGTCGGCGCCACCTGGAGCTCGGCGCACCCGTGCTCCTCGTGCTCGGCGTCATCGTCGCCGCTGGTGGTCGTGCTCGTGCAGGAGGCGCCCACCTGCTGCAGCTCCATGCGCGCGATGACGAGCTGCGCCTTCGTGATGACGAGCGGACTGGTCGCCGGCGTCGTGCCGTCGAGCGAGGCGCTGGCCGGGCTGCGCAGGAAGGTCGCGCCCGAGCTCGACGCCGTGGTGAACGACACCGTCATCGGCCGAGTGGCGGCCGGGCTCGTGCCGTCAGCGCAGGCGAGCGCGCCCGTCCCGATGATGGCCGTGAGTGTGGCGATACGGAAAGACACCATGACTGCAATTCCTCCGCGAATACATGAAACGTGTAGCGCTCGTACGGTGGGGCCGGACATCGGCATCGCGTCCGATCGAGCGCACCAACAGTCGCTTCATGCAATCGCATCCGCTGTGACCGGGCACAGGCGTGCCCGGTGCGCAGCGTCACGGGGCGGGCTTCGCCCAGTGCGTTCCCTCGCTCCAGTGCTCGGCCTGGAAGAACGAATCGGCGAGCGGTACGCCGGCGCGCCAGTCCGAGTACTCCTCCGTCTGCACCGGCGTGCCGCGATCGAGCATGCGCACGCGCGTGGCGAGCCAGCCGCCGCCCACCGGCACGTTGCGCTCCAGCCGAGCGTCCTGGACGTGGTGGTCCGGCGTGGGAAAGAGCGGGAGCAGGAAGCGGGTGACGATGAGCCGGTCCGCGTCCACCCAGAACTGCGGCGACGTGCTGTCCGCCGCTGACGCCGCGCCGACGACGAAGGTGCGCTGTCCCTCCCAGTCGCGCTGGTACACGGCCGACAGGTTCACCTTGTACGGCGCGAGCTGCGCCACGGTGACGTCGAGCGGCTGCAGGTACACGCCGGAGATGAGTGGCAGGAAGGGATTCCCGTCGGCGATGGCGCGGGCGAGCTTGCCGCCGCGCATCACGTATACCGAGTCCGCCGTGTAGAGGGCGCCATTCCCCTGCGCCGGATCGCCCATGTCGATGCGCAGCCGTGGTCCCTTCATCGCCTCGTACCAGGTGGAGACCTGCGTCGTGCCGTCGGGCAGGTGCCGCGTGGTGCGCTGCACGAAGGTGAGCGTGTGGTACCACGTGCCCGCGTAGCGGTCGTGCATCCGTGCGAGCACGGCACGTCCGTCGGCCGGCACGGGCGATGGTTCGGGTGAGGGACGCGACGAGCAGCCGGCCGCGATCGCGAGGCCGGCGGCGAGGAAGGGGAGCGACGAAGCGCGCATGGTCGGCGGGGCAGGGGTGGGCCTGTTGGCTGCGCCCCAAGCTATCACCGCGATGCGCTCGATGCCGCGAGCGACCCGTCGGCGAGCGCCCGCTCGATCGCGGCGCGCCGGTACTCGAAGATTCGCCGCAGCTCCCCCTTCACGAAGGGAAGAGCCACGTTGCCCAGCGGCGCGAAGGGAAGCCGGAAGATCACTTCGTCGTCCATGCGCGTCTCGTCCGCGGTGATCGCCGTGAAGACGTGCCGATGCCGCCAGAGCGCATAGGGTCCGCGAAGCTGCTCGTCGGCGAACTCGCTGGGCGGGTCCCAGCGCGCGATGCGCGTGCGCCACCGCACCGGCACGCCCGCCACGCGCACCGTGTAGTCGATGAGCGTCCCCACGCGCATCACGATCGGCCCAGGCGTGCGAATGGTGAATCCCATCCGCGGCGGCGTGATGACGGCGAGGTTGCGCGCGTCGGCGAAGAACGGAAAGAGCTGCGCCCGCGGCAGCGGGATGCGCTGCATGGCCCGCAGCAGCCAGGCGCCGTCGCGCTGGCGCTGGAACGTGATGTCGCTGTCCAGCTTCGCGTGTTCAGTCATTGACCGTTTCTGGACGACCTGATACCCTGCTCGCATGGCTGACGGGGCGAATGGCGTGACGCGATATCCGATGCGGGTGGTGATGAGCCGGACGGGGCTGACTGCCGACGTCCTCCGCGCCTGGGAGCGCCGCTATGGCGCCGTGCAGCCGTACCGCTCGCCGGCGGGGCAGCGCCTGTACTCCGACCGCGACGTGGAGCGCCTCCTCCTCCTGCGCCGCGCCACCGTCGACGGGCACAGCATTGGCGCCATCGCCACGCTCGACGACCGCGCCCTCGAGGCGCTCCTCGCGCGCTCGCCGGCGACGGAGGCCGCCCCGCCCCACGCGGAGCTGACCGCCCTCCTGCGTGAGGCGATGCACGCCACGGAGCGGCTGGACGCGAGCGCGCTCGAGGCCATCCTGCGCCGCGCCACCATGGCGCTGGGCGCCACGCCGTTCGTGGACGACTTCGCGCCGCGCTTCCTGGTCGAGGTCGGCGATCGGTGGCATGCCGGCACCGTCGGCGTGGCGCACGAGCACCTGGCGACGAGCCTCGTGCGTCGCGCGCTCGATCGCGTCATCGAGGCCTTCGCGGTGTCGCCCCGCGCCCCGCGCCTCGTCGTCGCCACGCCGGCCGGCGAGCAGCACGAGCTGGGCGCGATGCTCGTTGCCGCCGCCGCCGCGCAGGAAGGGTGGCGCGTCGTCTACCTCGGCGCGAGCCTCCCCGCGGCGGAGATCGCCGCTGCCGCGCAGGAGGTGCACGCGCGCGCCGTGGCGCTGAGCCTCGTCGCCGCGCAGGGACACCAGGTGGTCGCCGAGCTTCGGGCCACGGCGCGCGCGCTCCCCGAGGGCACGACGCTCCTCGTCGGCGGAAGGACGGCGGCGTGCGTGGCGGACGAGACGCATGCGCGCGGCGTGAGCGTCCTCGACGACATCGCGGCGCTGCGCCGCGCGCTCCGCGCCATCCGCTCGGTCAGCGGCCCGGATGCGCAACCGGATCCCCCCGCGGCACCACCCGCTCCAGCACCTTCGCCGAGCTGAGGACGCCCGGAATCCCACCCCCCGGATGCGTGCCGGCGCCCACGAAGTACAGCCCCGCCACGTCCGGCGCGCGGTTGTGGTAGCGAAACCACGCCGACTGCGCGAGCACCGGCTCCGGGCCGAACGCCGCACCGTCCACCGAGCGGAGCGCCTGCTCGAAGTCGAGCGGCGTCATGTGGAACTGCGTGGCGAGCGACCCCTCGAGCCCCGGCAGCAGCCGTTGCTCCAGCGAGTCCCGGATGCGCGCGAAGTACGGCGCTCCCTCGCGCTGCCAGTCGATCCCCGCGCGCATGTTCGGCACCGGCGACAGCACGTAGAACGTCTCGCTCCCCGGCGGCGCGAGGGACGGATCGGTGCGCGTCGGCGCGTGGAGGTAGAGCGAGAAATCCTTCGCCAGCGTGCGCTGGCGGAAGATGTCGTCCAGCAGCGCACGGTAGCGCGGGCCAAGGAGGATCGTGTGGTGCGCGAGGTCGGGGTAGGTCCGCCGCGTCCCGAAGTACCCGACGAACAGGCTCATCGACTGCCGCACCCGTGACACCGCGCGCGGCGTGTGCTGGCGCCGCACGGTGGACGCGAGCATCCGCGAGTAGACCCACGACGGGTCGGCGTTGCTCACCACCAGCTCGCAGGGCAGGCGTGCGCCGTCGGCGGTGGCGACGGCGACGGTACGACCATTCTCGACGATGATCTCCTCCACCGGCGCGTCGAGCCGCACCTCCACCCCCAGCTCGTCGAGCAGCCGCACGAGCGCGTGCACCACGGACGTGGTGCCGCCCATGGCGAAGTGCACCCCCCACTTCCGCTCCAGCCAATGGATGAGCAGGTAGATGGACGGCGTGCGGAAGGGATTCCCGCCCACGAGCAGCGGCTCGAAGGTGAAGGCCTGCCTCAGGCGCGGATCGCGGATGTAGCGCGACACCAGCCCGTGCACGCTCCGATAGCTCTGCAGCCGCAGCATCGCCGGCAGCACGCGCAGCATGTCGGAGAGACGATCGAACGGCCGGTCGGCCAGTTGCGTGAAGCCGGTGTCGAAGATCCGCTCGGACATCGCCGCCAGGCGGCGATAGCCGTCCACGTCGCGCTCGTCGAAGCGCGCGATCTGCGCCAGCAGCCGCTCCTCGTCGCCCGTGTAGTCGAGCGCGCTGCCGTCGTCGAACAGGATCCGGTAGAAGGGATCCACCGGCACGAGCGAGTAGTAGTCGCGCGGGTCGCGCCCGGCCAGCTCGAACAGCTCGGCAATCAGGTGCGGCGCGGTGATGACCGTCGGCCCCGCGTCGAAGGTGAAGCCGTCGCGCTCGAACACCCGCGCCCGCCCCCCCGGCTGGTCGAGCGCCTCCAGCACGGTCACGTCCCACCCCATGACGCGCAGCCGTACCGCCGCCGCGAGCCCCCCGAACCCCGAACCGATCACCACGGCTTTCGCCATTCGTCCACCCCTGTTGCACGAAAAGCTGGACAAATACCGGAATGGTGTCAAGATTACGTCCAGAGTTTATTGGATATACTTGGACAATCACATGGACGATATCTCCGGCATCGAGACGAGGGCCAGCAGGGCGGCATCGTGGCTGGACCGGGGCGCGCTCGCCCTCGTCTACCTCGTGTCCGTGTTCTCCCTCGCCGGCTTCGCCACGTTCGGCCGCCACCCGGAGCGCCTCGCCGGCGCGCCCCTCGCGGCCACCGTCTACGGCTGGATGCTCCTGCTCGCGCCGCGCGTGCAGATCCTCGTCGCCTTCGCCGCGCTCGCCCTCGTGCTCACCCGCCACGTCGGCCTGCGCTGGATCCCCGCCTTCGTCGGGCTCTACGTCCTCTCGCTGGCGAGCGAGCTGTCCGGGACCACGCTCGGCCTTCCCTTCGGTCCCTACCACTACACGGCCGCACTCGGCGCGAAGTGGTTCGGCCACGTGCCGCTGCTCATCCCGCTCTCCTGGTTCTTCATGGCGCTGCCCTCCTGGGCCGTCGCGGGCCGGCGCTTTCCCGACGCTCGACAGCTGGTGCCACGCGTGCTCGCCGGGTCGCTCCTCCTCCTGAGCTGGGACCTCGCCCTCGACCCGGCGATGAGCCTCGTCACCAGCTTCTGGGTCTGGGGCACCGCGGGGCCGTACTACGGCATGCCCCTGCTCAACCTTGCGGGATGGTACGTCACCGGACTCGTGCTCATGGTCGCCCTCGCGTGGCTGCGCACCGACGACTGGGTCGCGCGCCTCTCCCTCCCCTGGCAGGTGAGCTTCTACGGCGCCAACCTGCTCCTCCCGCTCGGCATGACCGTCGTCGCCGGCCTCTGGGGCGCTGCGGTGACGACCGCCATCGCGCTCGGCCTCTGCTGGCTGATCGTGCGACCGCTCACCATTCGCGACGGTGCAGCCAGTGGCGCGCGCTGACCTCGCGCCCCTCCACGAGGAGCACGCGACGGCGCTGCGCGTGCTCCGTGAAGTGCCCGCCCTGCGCGAGCTCGCGGCGCCGTATGCCTACCTGGGGCGGCACTCGCGCTCCTTCCGCTTTGCCGCCGCCCTGCTGCGCGGCGCGGATCGCGAGCGCGTCGCGCGCGTGTACGCGTGGTGTCGCTTCACCGACGACCTCGTGGACACGCCCTCCGCGTCGGTGCATGCGACGACTCGGCGCCTCGACGCCTGGCTGGCCTGCTCGCGCCTGGCGTACCAGGGTCGCCCGTGCGGCGTGCCCCTCGTGGATCGCGTCATGGGCGACATGGCGGAGCGCGACATCCCGTTCTCGTACGCGGAGGACCTCGCCATCGGTGTGCGAAGCGACCTGACGTTCACCCTGTTCGAGGATCTCGCGGCGCTGCAGTTGTACGCGCACCGCGTGGCGGGCGTCGTGGGATGCTGGCTCACCGAGCTGCACGGCGTGCGCGACCCCTGGATGCTCGATCGGGCATCGGCCCTCGGGGCGGCCATGCAGGTCACCAACATCCTGCGCGACGTCGGCGAGGACTGGGACCGCGGTCGCGTGTACCTGCCGCTCACGATGATGCACCGGCATGGCCTCGTCCCCCACGACATCGGTGCGATGCGGCGCGGCATGCGGCCGGTGGACGAATCGTATCGTCGCCTCATGGAGGATCTCATGGCCATGGCGGAGGCCGGCTACGACGCGGGGCGCGAAGCGATGCCCATGCTCCCCGCCCACTTCCGGCATTCCGTGGCCGTCGCGGCGGCCGTGTACGAGGGGATCCACGTCGTGATCCGTCGCAACGGCTACGACAACGTGCACCGCCGTGCCGTGACGAGCGCGGGAGACAAGGTCGCCCTCGCCGCGTCGGCACTGTGGGGGACCTGCGTGCGGGGCACGCGCGTCGCGGCGTCCTAGTCCTCGCCGTTCCCTTCGTCGCGCCGGCGGAGGCGGCTGTTCATCTCCTCGTCGCGCATGCGCACGAGGTCGCGGTCGAGCTCCGCCTCCAGTCGCTCCGCCAGCGGATCCCCGATGCGTCCCCCGTCGCGCGCCCGCGACACGACCGAGCGCTGGACCTCGATCGCCCGCTCGAGCAGCTCGCGCGAGGCGGCTCGCCCGCCCGCGGCAATCCCCACCTCTCCCGAGTCGAGCACGTTCGCCAGCCGGCGGCATTCCTCGGGCGGGACCGTGCCCGCCGACACGGCGCGCAGCACGGAGGCGCGGGCCGCGCGCCGCGCACGCTCGCGCACCTGACGCTCCGCTCGCTCCTCGGCGCCGGGATCACCCACGTGCAGCAGCCGCGTGAGGGGGATGAGCGTCAGGCCCTGGAGGATCAGCGTCGCCATGATGACGGCGAAGGAGAGCAGGATCACCTCCGTGCGCCCGGGGAAGGGCGCGCCGCTGGCCGTGGTCATCGGGAGCGCGAGCGCCAGCGCGAGTGACACGACGCCGCGCATCCCCGACCAGCCCAGCACGAGCAGCTCGCGCCACGACGGAAGGGCTCGCGCGCCCGGATCCTCGAAGCGCACCAGCCGCATCAGGCGCGGGACGGTCAGCATCCACGCGAGCCGCAGCAGGATCGCGCTCGCCGCCACGAGTGCGCCAGCGCCGATCAACCCCGTCGACAGCGTCTCCCTCGTCGCCGCGCCGATCTCGATGCCGATCAGCATGAACACCAGCGCCGTCCCGATGAAATCCACCGCGATCCACACGTCGCGCGTCGTGAGCCGCGTTGACGGGCTGGAGATCGCGAGGTCGTGCTGCCGCAGCACGAAGCCGAGCGTCACCACGGCCAGCACCGCCGAGCCCCCGATCCGGTCGGTGAGCTCGTAGGTCACGAACGGCGTGAGCAGCGAGATCCCGCTCTCCAGCGCGTTGTTGTCGATGCCGCGGCGCACCCGGACCACCAGCCAGCTGAGCGCGAGCCCGACCACCACCCCGAGCGGCGCCTCGCGCACGAGCGCGAGCACCGCGTCGCTCCACCCGACCGGGCCGGAGACCGTCGCCTCCACGGCGAGCTGGTACAGGACGATGGCGATGGCGTCGTTGACCAGCCCTTCGCCCTCCAGGATGGTGACGAGCCGGTGCGAGAGCCCGGTGCGCTGCGCCACCGCGGTGGCCGCCACCGGGTCGGGTGGTGCGATGATGGCACCGAGGACGAGCGCCGACAGCCACGGCAGCTCCGGCAGGGCGAGTCGCGCCGCGAACGCCGACGTGAACGCCGTGGCGAGCACGAGCCCCACCGCGAGCATGAGGATGGCGCGCAGGTTGGCGCGAAAGGCGCCGAGCGGCAGGGCGTACGCCGCGTTGAGCAGCAGCGGCGGCAGGAACACGAGCAGCACGAGCCGCGGCGGGAAGGAGAGCGGCGGCAGGAAGGTGAACCGCTGCCACAGGATCCCCACCGCCACGCCGGCAAGGGCGAGGAGCACCGGCCCCGGTGTCCGCAGCCGCTGCCCCAGCGCCGACACGCCGAGCGTGATCAGCAGGAGCAGCAGGATGGCGTCGGCCGGGGTCATTCGCGCCTCACCGGGTGGGCATCACGTCATCCGCGCGTACGTCGGCTGAGCACGTAGAAGTTGCGATCCACCGTCAGCTCCGCGCCCGCGGGCACGGTGGTGGTCTGCCACGCCCCGGTGGGGCGAAGGAGCCTCGTCTCCGTGCCGACCGTCACCCGCACCGGCATGGCGAATCCGGGCACGACGTCCGCCCACCGGTACGACAGCGTGGTGCCGTTCACCCTGTACTCGAGCACGGGGATCTTCGTCGTCGTGAGGTACTGCGCGAACACCGTGCTCAGGTCCATCCCGGCGTGCTGGCTGATGTAGTCCTCCACCTGCTGGCCGGTCACCACCTGGTGGCGGTACGTCGACTGCAGCCCGCGCAGGATGCTCCGCCACTTTTCGTCGTCGTTCACGAGCTGGCGGATGGTGTGCAGCATGTTGCCGCCCTTGTAGTACATGTCGCCCGAGCCTTCGGCGTTCACGCCGAAGGGCGCGACCACCGGCTCGTCGTTGCGCACCAGCTTCCGCGTGCCGATCACGTAGCTCGCGCCCGCCTCCTTCCCCTGCTGGCACTCCGTGTAGAGCGCCTCCGAGTAGTTGGCGAAGCTCTCGTGCACCCACATGTCCGCGAGGTCCTTCGACGTGAGGCTGTTGCCGAACCACTCGTGCGCGCTTTCGTGCACGATGATGAAGTCCCACTTGAGGCCGAGTCCCGTGCCGGACAGGTCGCGGCCCAGGTAGCCGTTCCTGTAGTGATTGCCGTACGCGACGGCGCTCTGGTGCTCCATGCCGAGGTGCGGCGTCTCCACCAGCTTGTAGCCGTCCTCGTACCACGGATACGGGCCGAACCAGTGCTCGAAGCAGGCGAGCATCGGCCGCACCTGCGCGAATTGCACCCGCGCCGTGTCGGCGTGGTAGGCCAGCGGATAGAAGTCGAGGGTGAGCGGACCCTTCTCGCCGTCGTACACGCCGCCCAGATGCGCATACGTCGCCGCGTTCACCGCCACGTCGTAGTTGTTGATCGGCTGCGTCACGAACCACTCCCACGTGGTGGTGCCGTCGCCATTGCTCGTCACGCTGCGCAGCCGGCCGTTCGACACGTCCATGATCGAGTCGGGCACCGTGATCGCCACGCGCTGGCTGTCCGGCTCGTCGGCCTGGGTGTCCTTGTTCGGCCACCACACGCTCGCGCCAAGTCCCTGGTTGGCGGTGGCGATCCACCGGTTGCCCAGGCTGTCGCGCGCCCACACGAAGCCGCCGTCCCACGGGGCGCGCTGCGCCGCGCGCGGCTTGCCGTGGAAGTACGCCGTCACGCTTCCCGTGCTTCCCGTCGGCTGCGCTGCCGGCAGCGTGACGAAGAACGCATTGCCGTCGCGCCGCGTGACGAGTCGGCGGCCCTCCTGCGTCACGCTGTCCATCACCAGCGGCTCCTGCAGGTCGAGCTGCAGCTCCGTCGCCGGTGCCAGCACGCGATAGCTGATGCGATTCATCCCCGAGATGCTGCTGTCCGCCGGGTTCACGCGCACGTGCAGGTCATAGAAGCTCACGTCCCACCATGCGCGCGCCGGCCCGATGGAGCCGCGCAGCGTGTCGGCGTGGGTGTAGGTGTGGCGCTCCTGGGCCGTGGCGCCGGCGGGCGTCACGAGCAGCAGGGCGAAGGCACAGGCGAACGCGACGAGCTTCTTCATGTATTTGCGACCGGTCGTGAGGAAGGGTGAAGTATCGCCGGCCGCACCATCGGTTGCGAAGCGGCGGCGCCGGTGCCAAGCTGCGTGGATGCGCAACGATGCCTCCCTGACCCGCCGCGCGCCACTGCTCGCGCTGCTCGCCCTTGCCGCGTCGTGCGGCGCACCACGCACCGCTCCCTCGCCCGCCGCGGCCCCGTCGCCCGCCGGCTCGGTGCGCGTGCTCGTCTACAACACCCACGCCGGCAAGGACGCCGCCGGAGCGCCGCGCACCGCCGAGCTGGCCACCTTCATCGCCCAGCAGGGCGCCGACATCGTGCTGCTCCAGGAGGTGGATGACAGCACCCGCCGCTCGGGCGGCGTGAACCAGCCCGCCGAGCTCGCGCGTCGCACGGGCTATCGCTCGGCCTTCGGGCGCACCATCGACTACGACGGCGGCCGCTTCGGCAATGCCGTCCTCTCCCGCTGGCCCATCCTCGAGGCGCGGATGATCCCCCTCGACGGCCCGCCGCCCGCCGGCGGCGACAACGCGCGCCACGAGCCCCGCGGCGCCCTGCGCGTCGTCGTCGCCGCGCCGCAGGGACGCATCACCGTGTTCGACACCCACCTCGACGCCTTCGGCGGCGACCCGTGGCGCGAGCAGGAAGCCGATTCCCTGGTGAAGCTCGTCGCGCACGCACGCGATGCCGGCGAGGTGGTCATCGTCGGCGGCGACTTCAACTCCACGCCGGGGAGCGC
>DASURL010000137.1:0-6491 GCA_036280075.1 Gemmatimonadaceae bacterium
CTCACTTCCGCACTACCAGTCAACAGCGCCGACTCGCGCCCGAACCTGGACGTCAAGCCGACGAACACGAACTGCCGGTCGAACGCGTCCACCACCTTCGCGCCCTCGAACGCCAGCGTCCGTCCATCCGTATCGGCCTGCGCCACCGCGACCATCGCCGCGCGCGCCGCCGTCTCGATGCGAAGACGATCGGTCTCCAGCCCCTGCGCCTCGCCGACGAACACGTCGTCACCACAGCGCAGCGTCACGCGGCAGCTCATGCCGCTCATGCGCGACCGCCGGACCTCCACGTCCTCGAACACGATCTTCCGCTTGTTGCTCCGCGCCGCCGGCGCGGGCTCCGCCGCCGCCTGCGACACCGGCTCCGCCTGCGGCACCGCACGCATCGCCGCACCCGGCGTGTAGCGCGCCGCGCGGATCGCCTCCGCCGCCGGCCCCTCGCTCGTCGCCACGCTGATCTTCTTGTGGCTCACCCGCATCCCCAGGTTCGCGAGCAACGCGCTCTCCACGTTGCGCACCGTCTGCTTCGGCGACACTTCCGTCGTCGTCAGCACGTGCACCTCGCTCACTTCCCCGCTCGGCCCCGCCACGATGCGCACGTTCAACACGCCCGGCAGCGTGAGCAGCAGCTCCTCGGCGCGCTCGATCGGGAGCACGGTTCCTGCAACGGCTCCGCCTACGTTTGCGGATCCGCCAGGCGGCGTGCGCGACGACAAGATGGGCGGGGCGTTGTCTGGCTTCGCCGACACCGTCATTCCGCTCGATTCATTGGTGGGGCAACTCCTACCACGCGGGGGGATCGCCGGGAATTTGAGGCGCGGCAGCGGTCCCGTCGTCGGGGCCGCTAGCGGTAGGTGGTTGCCAATATTCCACTTGCCGGCCAGCTAGTCAAGCGAAACTTCCTGCTCCGGCAAGCGGTACTCCCGGATCTTCCGGTAGAGCGTTCGCTCCCCGATCCCCAGCAGATCGGCGGCACGACGACGATTGCCTCGCGTCTCCTTCAGCGCGGCCTCGATCACCATCCGCTCCACGTCGGACATCCGGGTCCCCGGTGCTACCGTCACGACGTTCGGCGGGGGGCTTTCGTCACGCGGCCCGATGCGATCCACCAGCGCCGGCGCCCCGCCCCCACGCACCTCGCCCGGCGCTGGCACCTCGCCGATGAACGCCCCCGAAGAAGCGCCGAACCGCCCCCCGCCTCCCTCCCCACGCCCCTCGTTCACCTGCCGACGCAGCTCCTCCACCTGGAGCTTCAGCTCGAGCAGGCTGCGCAGGATGAACTCCAGCTCCCGCCCCTCCCCCACCGCCCGCTCCGTCCCCCGCACCACGGGCCCCACGTGCACGGGAAGAAAGCGCTGGCTCCCTCCTTCCCTGATCTGCCGCGGCAGGTCGGGGACGTCGATCTCCCGCCCGTGCGACAGCACCACCATGCTCTCCACCAGGTTCCGCAGCTCGCGCACGTTGCCCGGCCACGGGTACTCCACGAGCATCGCCATCGCATCGGCGCTCAGCCCGGGGAAGGGCCGCTCGTGCTGCGCCGAGAGGTCGCGGATGAACCGGCGCACGAGGAGGGGGATGTCGCTCGGCCGCTCGCGCAGCGGCGGCAGGTAGATCCGCAGCACGTTCAGCCGGTAGAACAGGTCGCTGCGGAAGCTCCCCTCCTCCACGTGCTCGCGCAGCGGGCGGTTGGTGGCGGCGATGACGCGCACGTCCACCCTGATGCTCTGGGTGCCCCCCACCCGCGTGAACTCGCGCTCCTCCAACACGCGCAGGAGCTTCACCTGGGTGGCGGGAGGGATCTCCCCGATCTCGTCGAGGAAGAGGGTGCCGCCGTCCGCCAGCTCGAACCGGCCGAGCCTCCGCTCTGCGGCGCCGGTGAAGGCCCCCTTCTCATGGCCGAACAGCTCACTCTCGAGCAGGCTCTCCGGCAGCGCCCCCACGTTCACGGCGATGAACGGCTTGTTGCGCCGCGGGCCGAGCGCGGCGAGGGCGCGCGCCACGAGCTCCTTCCCCGTGCCGCTCTCCCCCTCGATGAGCACCGTGCTGGTGACGGGGGCGATCTGCTCGATCTTCACCATCACCTCGCGCATCGCCTCGCTCTCGCCGATCAGCCCCGTGGCCTCCTGCAGCTCGTGGCGCTCCATCAGCCGGCGCAGGTCGGTGGCGACGTCATCGACGGCGATGGGCTTGGCGAACAGCTCGGTGTAACCGAGGGCGCGGAGGCGCTCGCGGTGCTGCGGGTCGTCGCCGCGCTCGGTGTCCATCAGGCCGACCACCGGGACACCGGCCCAGAGCTGCTCGCGCAGCAGTCCCACGTTCGACGGATCGGCGAGGTCCCCGCTCACGACGATGAGCGACGGCTTCGCGCGGCGGATCTCGGCGCGCACGTCGTCGAGCGGGCTGACGACTGCGGTCTCCACCCCATCGGCCTCGAGGCGTGCGTTGAGGCGCACGGCGGGCTCCACGTCGTGCAAGGTGAGGAGGACCGTCACTGCAGGTGAACCGTGAGACGTGAAGCGTGAATCGTCACGGCGGACTTCGCGTGAATCGTGAAGCGTGAGAGGTGAATCGTCACTTCGAGTCACCAGTCGCAGGTGAATGGTCCGTCGCGTCGCCGCGCAGCACGGCGATCGCGTGGGTGGCGATGGGGGAGAGCACGTCGAGGCATTCGCGCACGGCGCGCGGCGAGCCGGGGAGGTTCACGATCAGCGTGCGCGCGCGCACGCCGGCGATGCCGCGGCCCAGCGCGGCGCGGGCGATGTCGGCGCCAGTCTCGATGCGCAGGCGCTCGGCGATGCCGACCGCCTCGCGCTCGATCACGGCGCGGGTGGCCTCGGGGGTGACGTCGCGCGGGGAGAGGCCGGTGCCACCGCTGGTGAGCACGAGGTCGGCCCGGTCGTCATCGCACCAGTCGATGAGCTGGCGCACGATGGCCACGGAGTCGTCGGGCACCAGCGCCCGCGCGGTCACCGCGTAGCCGAGCGAGCCCGCCCACTCGGCGGCGGCGGGACCGGAGGCGTCGTCCCGCTCGCCGCGCGAGGCGGCGTCGGAGACGGTCAGGATGGCGACGCGCACGTGCGGGGCCTCGCGCGCTCAGAGATGCGACGCGTCCTTGTAGAACGGCGGCTTCACCACCGTGGCCGGCACCCGCTTGCCGCGGATCTCCACCTCGAACCGCGTCCCCTCCTTCGCCGCCGCCGTCGGCAGGTACGCCGTGCCGATGGGAATGCCGAGGGTGGGACTCATCGTGCCGCTGCACACCACGCCGCTCGCCTCGCCGTTGCTGAACACCGGGTAGCCGTGGCGGGGAAAGACGCGATCCTGCATGGTGAATGCGACCAGCTTCTTCTTCACGCCCTCCGCCTTCTGCTTCGCCAGCACGTCGCGACCCACGAAGTCGCCCTTGGCGAGCTTCACCAGCCAGCCGAGGTTGGCCTCGAGCGGCGTGACGGTGTCGTCGATGTCGTTGCCGTAGAGCGCCATCCCCATCTCCAGGCGCAGCGTGTCGCGCGCGCCGAGGCCGGCCGGTGCCACCTCGCCGGTGGCCATCAACGCCTGCCAGATGGGTACGGCGTCGTCGTTCGCCACGTACAGCTCGAAGCCGTCCTCGCCCGTGTAGCCGGTGCGGCTGATGATCGCGCGGCGCTCGGCCACCTCGCCCTGGGTGAAGTGGTAGTACTTGATGTCGGCGAGGTTCACGTCCACCAGCTTCTGCAGGATGGCGGCGCTCTTCGGCCCCTGCACGGCGATGAGCGCCATCTCGTCGCTCGCGTCGTGGAGCTTCACGCCGAAGGCGTCGGCGTGGCGGGCAATGTGCGCGTAGTCCTTCGCCGCGTTGCTCGCGTTCACCACCATCATGATGCGGTCGGCGAAGCGGTAGACGAGGCAGTCGTCCTCGATCGTGCCGCGCTCGTTGAGGATGGTGGAGTAGTGCACCTGCCCCACGGCCAGGGCGCCCACGTCGTTCGTCGTCACGTGGTTGACGAACTCCACGGCGCGCGGGCCGGTGATCCAGAACTCGCCCATGTGGCTGACGTCGAACATGCCGCACGATTCGCGCACGGTGCGGTGCTCGGCGGTGATGCCGGCGGGATACTGCACGGGCATCTCGTAGCCGGCGAAGGGGACGATCTTCGCGCCGAGGGCGACGTGGACGTCGTGGAGCGGGGTGCGCTTGAGGGCGGCGGGTGCGGCAGTGTCTGGCATGGCTGCAAATGAAGAGGGGAGAGCGGAATATGCCCTCCCGACGTTCATTCGAGCCAGTGTCGCGCCGTGGTGCTCAGCCGTTGCCCACGCGTCGGCGGGGAAGGTGCAGCTCCTTGCCGCCGGAGTACTTCACCTCGACGATGGCCATCCGCGTGGCGAGGTCGAGCAGCTCGTCATCGGGGAGGTGGCTGCAGACGAAGCGCAGCCGGTTGGCGATGTCGAGGGTGCGCGCCTCGACGCGCTGGTCGAGCGAGGGGGCGTTGCGCGACGGCCGCGGCGCCATGAACGAGTGCGTGCACTCGGCGCGCGTGCGGGGCTTGTCGCTCATCGCGCCGGACCGGACCAGAGCCCTTCGTCGATGAGGCGGTACTCCGCCATGCGGCGGGCCGCCTCCATGAGCTGGTCCTCACTGAGGCGGGGGCGCAGCTCGCGAATGGCGGGGAGCAGCTCGATGATGAGCGCGGTGAAGCGCTCGGATCTGGCGTTGCGCATGCGGTCATGGGTGTCGGACATTCGAAATCTCCCGTCATCGGGGCTTCGTCGATCCGTTTCCCATTGGACGCCACAGCACGAGCGGCGTCACCGCGCATTCGGGCGCCCGTGACCGGCGTCACGTGACGCCGGTCACGGCGCGCTGCGCACTACGTCATCGCTCTCGCAGCGCCTCGATGGCCTCCGCGACCTCGCCAGCGTGGCCGAGGGGATTCACCTTCTCGAACACGCGCGCGATGCGGCCGTCGGGATCGATGAGGAAGGTGGTGCGCGGGATGCCCATGTACTTCCTGCCGAACATGGACTTCTCCTGCCACACGCCGTACGCCTGCGCGATCTCGTGGCTGTCGTCGGCGATGAGCGTGTAGGGCAGGTCGTACTTCTCCTTGAACTTCCGGTGGGACTCCACCGAATCCCCGCTGGCGCCGAGGATCACTGCGTCGATTCCCCCGAACCGGGGGAAGGCGTCTCGGAACGAGCACGCCTCGATGGTTCAGCCAGGGGTATCGTCCTTGGGATACCAGTAGAGGACCACCCACTTGCCGCGCAGGTCGCGGAGGCGGAGGGTGCTGCCGTCGTCGGTGGCGGCGGAGAAGTCGGGGGCCATGGTACCGGCCTTCACGACGTTCGAGGGTTTGCTCAAGGATCTCCCGGGGTCAGGGTGATGCGGCGTGGTCGAAACGTGGCAGGACGAGGGTGAATCGGGAACCCTGTCCTTCCCTGCTCTCCACCTCCAGGTCGCCGTGCATCTTCCGGGCGAGGTCGCGGCTGATGGCGAGGCCGAGGCCCACGCCGTCGTGCGGACGGGTGAACCCGGTGCGCACCTGCACGAAGGGCTCGAAGATCTCGCCGAGCTTGTCGGGCGGAATGCCGACGCCGGTGTCGGTCACGTGGAAGCGCACCACCGACTGGTCGGCCTCGCAGGCCAGCGCCACGCGGCCACCCTCCGGGGTGAACTTGGAGGCGTTGCTGACGAGGTTGATGAGAATCTGCTCGACGCGGTCCTTGTCGGCGAAGGCGGTGAGCGTGGCGTCGCAGCGGCCCACGTCGTAGTGGAGTCCCTTGCTGGCGAGCTGCGGCGCGGTGAGGGCATGCACGACGGCGAGGATCTCGTTCACGGCCACGTCACCCGCCGTCACCCTCACCTGTCCCGTCTCGAGGCGCGCGAAGTTCATGAGGTCGTTGATGAGCCCGAGCAGGTGCCGCTGGCTGCTGCGGATGCGCTGCAGGGCGCGGCGCTGCTCGTCGGTCACCGGGCCGTGCACCTCGAGCTCGATCAGCTCGGCGTAGCCGGAGATGGCGTTGAGCGGGGTGCGGAGCTCGTGGCTCATCACGGCTAGGAACTCGGTCTTCGCCTTGTTGGCCGCCTCGGCGCGCACGCGGGCGTTCTCCGCCTCGCGGAGCTGGAGTGCCCCCTCCTCGGCCTGCTTGCGCGCCGTGATGTCGATGCCGAAGGCGACGGCGCAATCCAGGAAGCCATCGGCGTCGTAGCGATTGGCGGTGGTCCAGAGGATCCAGCGCGGCTCACCCGTGGCGGAGCGGAGGAGCAGCTCGTGATTGGCCACGTCGCCGCGCTCGAGGGCCGAGTGGAAGCAGCGCGCCGCGTCCTCGTGGCCGTCGGCGGCGAGCGCCTCCCAGAGCGGGTCGCCGATGAGCGCGGAGGGATCGAAGCCGAGCAGCGAGCGGAAGGCGTCGTTGGCGAAGGCGATGCGGCCGTCGGGGAGCAGCTCGCAGACGAGCGCTGGGCAGCGGGCGATCAGCTCGCGATAGCGCGCCTCGGACTCGGCGAGGGC
>DASURL010000138.1:0-4289 GCA_036280075.1 Gemmatimonadaceae bacterium
GTGCACTGGCTCGACGTCCGCTCCCCGGAGCTCCAGGCGCTGCTCGGCAATCCGGCCGGCTACCAGCCGTTCACGAAGACCTTCATCTACGGCTCGTGGGACGGACAGTTCACCTTCCTCGAGCCCATGGTCACGCGCGCCTACCTGCTCTCGCACCCCGACGTGACGTCACCGATCTCCGTCCCCGCGCAGTACGCGCAGCCCGGCTGGTATCCCGCGTCGTACCACGTGACGTACGACGCGCAGGCGAAGGAGTACCGCGTCGCCCTCAGCGGGATGACGCAGCACTAGGCACGAAGAGGGCGCGCAGCGATGGCCTGCTGCGCGCCCTCCCTCATTGCCGACGCCGCATCACGAGGCTCAGTGCATCCCCGCCTCGGCGCTCGGCAGCGCGTACGACCACTGCTGTGCCGGCAGCTTCCGCTGCCGCGGGTACACCTCGTCGAGCGTGCTCGCGTCGTACAGGCGGCCGTTCACCATCACCATCGCCACCGAGTTGCTGTTGCGGATGTTCGCCAGCGGATCGCGGTCGAGCACGATCAGGTCCGCCAGCTTGCCCGGCTCCAGCGACCCGATGTCCTGCGCCAGCCCGATCGCCTCCGCGCCGACGATCGTCGCCGAGCGCAGGACGTCATGAATGGGCAGCCCCCCGGACTGTAGGAGCCACAGCTCCCAGTGCATGCCGAGTCCCTGGAGCTGGCCATGGCTGCCGACGCCGATCTTCCCCCCCGCCGCGACCGTCTTCGCGATGTCCTCGGCGTGCTGCCACATCGCGTACTCCTCCTTCACGGCGAAGCCGGCAGGGCCGGGGGCGTTCCCCTGGCCGCGACGACGAACCTTGCTGTCGAAGTCCACCGGGTGCGTGAAGCGACGGAGCTTCGCGTCGCCCAGCAGGTCCTCGCTCTGGTAGAACCAGCCCTCGCCGAACGGGCCGCCGTACTCGACGATCAGCGTCGGCGTGTTGGTGAGGCCGGTGCCCTTGTACCACTCGAACACGTCGTCGTACTTCGGCGTGATCGGGAGCGTGTGCTCCACGCCGGGATAGCCGTCGATGCCGTGGGTGAGGTCGAGCTTCTGGTCCAGCCCACCCTCGGTGGTGGGCATGATGCCGAGCTCGCGCGCCGCCATGATGATCCACTCGCGCTGCTGGCGGTTGCCGCTCATGTACATCTTGAGCGTCTTCGTGTCGTAGTACTTGGCGTAGCGCGCCAGCACGTGCCGCGCGTGGTCGAGGTCCCTGATGTTCTCGGCGGCAAACACGCCGGGGCCGGTGGTGTAAACGCGCGGGCCCACCATGTCCCCCATCGCCACGCGGTCGCCGTAGGTCATGAAGTCGGTGGTGCTCGTCTGCGGATCGCGCGTCGTCGTGGTGCCGTAGGCCAGCGTGGCGAGGTACTGCCAGGTCTGGGTGTTGTGCACCTGCGGCGTGAGCCATTGCGGGTGGTAGTGGATGTCCACCATCCCCGGCATGATCACCTTGCCGTGGACGTCGATCACCTTCGCGGCTGTCGGGATCTCCACGGATCCGGAAGGCCCGATCGCGACGATCCGGTTGTCGCGCACGACGATGTCGGCGTTGTCGATGATCTCGTAGCCCTTCATCGTGATCGTCTTCGCGCCGCGGAACACCACCGTGCCGCGCGGCGTGTCGCGCGTGGCGGCGACGGCGATGCGCGTCTCCACCGGCTTGTAACCCGGCTTCTCCTTCTTCGTCGTGTCCGCCTTCGCGAGCGAGTCGGCGCGGGCGATGCTGTCCTTCTTCGCCGGGTCGGCGCGCAGCGCGGTCTTCAGCCGCTCCAGCGCCTTGAGCGAATCGCTCACCACCTTCGCGTCGTCGAGGTCGTACGTCCACAGCGCGTTGCCCAGCGCCCAGCGCACCTTGCGCCCGTCGGCGCTCCAGGTGGGGAACTCGCCGCCGATCTCGTTGAGCTTCTGCACCGGCACGCTGGCCCCCTCGGGGTTGGCGACCGACACGGTGGGCGCGGTGGCGCCCGTCTGCGGGATGGTGATGGTGTAGAGGTCCATCCCCACCATCGCCAGCGCGCGGTCGCCCTTCGGCGCCATGATCACCAGCGCTGCCGGCGGCGGCTTCGGCGGCGACGGCTCGCCGTCGTCACCATCGAGATGGCTGCTCGACGCTTCCACGTCCACCGGCCGCGATGCGCGGCCGCCGATGAAGTTGCGCGCCACCTGCTGGTCGAGCCCGGCGTCGAGCGTCATCTGCATGCCGCCACCAGCGCCCGGCGGGAGCGGCCCGGTGACCTTGAGGTGCGTCTTGATATCGGTGCCGTCCCAGCGGAACGACACCAGCCCCTCCCGCCCGTACGCGTAGATGCGGTCGGGGTTCGTCGTGAAGTGCGGGTTGCCCATGCCGCCGGTGGGCATGATGGCGGTGACGCTGCCGCCGGCGGCGGGGACCCAGACGAACTCCGCCGCCACCGGACCGAAGAAGGCGGCGCCCGCCTCCTGCATCTCGCGCGCGGCGGCGCGCACGCCCACCACGCGGTCCCCCTTCGGCGACCAGGCGAGGTCGCCGTACAACCCGCCGACGACGAGCGCCTTCGTCGTCCACGCATTCTTTTTGTCGAGCGACGCGCGCACGATGCTCCCGCCCGACGCATCGGTCCACGTGGTGTACGCGAGCGAGCGCGAGTCAGGCGACCACGCCGGCCCGAACTCGCCGACATTTGCCGAGCTCACGCGCTTCGGCGTGCCGTTCGGGAGGTCCATCACGTACACGCGATCCAGCGCCGAAAAAGCGAGCTGCTTCCCGTCGGGGGAGGCGGCGATGTCGCGGATCTGGTGCGCGGTGAAGCTCGTTGCCGTGTCCACGCGGTACGCGAACTTCACCTCCGGCCCCATCTCGAGGTCCACCTTCGCCGAGAAGGGGATCTTCGTCGGCGCGGTGCGGTCCACCGGCACGCGCCAGATCTCGCCGCCGTAGGAGACGATCACCGCCTTGCTGTCCGGCGTGAACGCGTAGCCGGGGTAGGCGTCCATCGGCGCGCGCGACTCGGTCTCGTCGCGCTGCACCGGATAGGCGAGCCAGTCCTCCTGCTGCGTCTCCAGGTTGCGGATGCGGAGTCCCGTCTTCGTCTCGAAGCGCGACGCGTAGACGAGCCACTTGCCGTCCTTCGACAGCGCGGGGCGGAATGCCGAGCCGACGCGCTTCGACATCTGCGAGGTGCGGCCGGTCTCGCGATCCCACACGAAGAGCTGGTACTGCGGCCCGACGGAGTTGTACTGCCAGTCGCCCTGTCGCGCCGCATACCACAGGTAGCGCGGGTCGGCGCCCCAGGTGGCGCCGAGCATCTTCGTCTGCGGCGACACCTCGGGAGTGGAGGTGAGCTGGACTCCCTTGCCGCCGTCCACGTTGAACATCCAGAGCTTCGCCGTGCCGAAGGTGCCCCCGGAGCGGGACGCCACCACGTACTCGCCGTCGGGCGAGAAGGTGGGGGACACGTACATGTTGAAGTTGCCGGTGGTGAGCGCGGTGGTGTCGCTCCCGTCGGCGTTCATGAGCCAGAGGTTCTCGCCGCCGGAGCGGCCGGACACGAAGACGATCTTCTTCCCGTCCGGCGACCAGCGCGGCTGCGCGTCGTATGCCATGCCGTGGGTGAGCCGAGTCGCGGTGCCGCCGGTGACGGGCAGGGTGTAGAGGTCACCGAGGAGGTCGAACACGATCTTCTGCCCGTCGGGCGAGACGTCGAGCGAGATCCACGTGCCCTTCGTGGTGGTGAAGGTGTGGGTCCGCGCGGTCTTCAGCGGCAGGCCGACGGTGGGCTTCGCCGCGCCACCAGCCGCGCCATTCTGGGCGACGGCGGGGGTCGCGAGGGCGAGCGACAGGAAGAGCGCAGCGGGGAGGAGGGCGGGGCGTCGCATGAGGCGGGGGGAAAGGGTGGGGATATTCTAGCCCGCGACGCTGAAGCCGGAAGGTGCCCGACTGTCGTGCGGCAGCGCGCTCGCCGGTACGGATCGGGGCAACCCCGTGTTCCGTTTTCCGTACCGAGCAGCGGGTGATGGGTGAAGGGCGGAACAGCGACAGCGTCGCCCTCGCAGTTCCGCCCGGACTCATTCACCCGGTGACTCACGACGGATGACGGAAAACGGAGTTGCCCGACCCGTATTCGGCGTTACAAGATCCGCCCCTTCCGCCCCACCATCACCACGCCAATCAGCCCCGTCCCCATCAGTACCAGCGACCCCGGCTCCGGCGTCACCGAGATGCGCGCGAACAGCCCGTCGGCCTCGTCGTTCAGCCCCGCCGTGAGGTACAGCGAGTTCGGGTC
>DASURL010000139.1:0-22690 GCA_036280075.1 Gemmatimonadaceae bacterium
AAGCTGGAGGAGGTGGCGAGCGTCATCGATTCCGTCGAGAACAACCGCATCGCCAGCTACTTCAACGACCGCCGTTCCATCGTGCTGGCGGTGCAGCGGCAGCCAGACGCCAACACCGTGGCGGTGGCGAGCAACGTGAAGGCGGCGCTCGGGCGGGTGCGCGGCGACATCCCGCCGTCGGTGAACGTGCAGGTGCTCTACGACCGCTCCATCTCCATCCAGGAGTCGGTGCACGACGTGACCTTCACGCTCGAGATCACCCTCGTGCTCGTCGTGCTGGTCATCTTCCTGTTCCTGCGCAACCTGTCGGCGACCATCATCCCGAGCCTCGCGCTGCCGATGTCGATCATCGGCACGTTCTCGGTGATGTACCTGCTGAACTACAGCCTGGACAACCTGTCGCTGATGGCGCTCACGCTCGCCGTGGGCTTCGTGGTGGACGACGCCATCGTCATGCTGGAGAACATCGTCCGCCACCTGGAGATGGGAAAGCCGCGCATGCAGGCGGCGCTGGACGGCGCGGCAGAGGTGGGGTTCACCATCCTCTCCATGACCTTCTCGCTGGCCGCGGTGTTCATCCCGATCCTGTTCATGGGCGGGATCATCGGCAAGCTGTTCCACGAGTTCGCCGTCACCATCGGCGTCGCCATCCTCGTCTCCGGCGTGGTGTCGCTCACCCTCACGCCGATGCTCTCGAGCCGCTTCCTGCGCTCGAGCCATGGCAAGGAACAGGGACGGTTCTACCGCGCCACCGAGCGCGTGTTCGACCGCTCCCTGGCCGCCTACGAGCGGTCGCTGGCCTGGGTGATGGCGCGACGCCGCGCGACCCTCGTCTTCTCCGTCGTCATCCTCGTCCTCACCGGCATCCTGTTCGTCGTCGCCCCCAAGGGCCTGTTCCCGACCGACGACACCGGCCAGCTCCTCGCGACCACCGAGGCAGCAGAAGGCGTGTCGTTCAACACGCTCGTCGAGGACCAGCAGCTCCTCGCCGCCGCCATCGCCCGTGATCCGGACGTGCGCTCGGTGACGTCGTCGGTCGGCACCACGGCCGCGGCGAACCAGGGGCAGATGACGATCGACCTCAAGCCGCTGAGCGAGCGCTCGCGCAGCGCCGAGGAGATCGCGCGCGCGCTCGAGGATACCGCGCAGGGCGTGCCCGACATCAAGCTGTTCATCCAGAACCCGCCGGCGATCAGCATCGGCGGCCTCGCATCGAAGAGCCTCTACCAGTACACGCTCGTCAGCGGCGACCTCGAGGGACTCAACCGCGTGGCTCGCCTCCTCGAGAGCCGGCTCCGCCAGCTCCCGCAGCTCATCAACGTGACCAGCGACCTCCTCATCGAGAACCCGCAGGTCACGGTGGACATCGATCGCGAGCGTGCCGGCCAGCTCGGCGTGTCGGCGTCGGAGATCGAGAACACCCTCTACGACGCCTTCGGGCAGAAGCAGGTCTCCACCATCTACACCTCGACGAACAACTACTGGGTGGTGATGGAGCTGCTCCCCGAGTACCAGCAGGACGTGGCCTCGCTCGGCAAGCTCTGGGTCCGTTCCACGCAGGGGAAGGTGGTGCCGCTCAGCACCGTCGCCACCTTCCACGAGGGGGTGGGGCCGGTGACGGTGAACCATTCCGGGCAGCTTCCCGCGGTCACCGTGTCGTTCGACCTCGCGCCCGGCGTCTCGCTCGGCACGGCGCTGGGCGAGGTGGAGCGGACGGCGAAGGAGGTGCTGCCGCCGAGCGTGGTGGGCAACTTCGCCGGCACGGCGGAAGCGTTCCGCACCACCCAGCAGGGGCTCGTGGTGCTGCTCGTCCTCGCGATCTTCGTGATCTACGTGATCCTCGGCGTGCTGTACGAGAGCTTCATCCACCCGGTCACGATTCTTTCGGGATTGCCCTTCGCGGTGTTCGGCGCGCTGGTCACGCTGATCATCTTCGGGCTCGACCTCGACGTGTACGGCTTCGTCGGGATGATCATGCTGATCGGCATCGTGGAGAAGAACGCGATCATGATGATCGACTTCGCCCTCGACGTGCAGCGGTCGCACCAGCGGAAACCGGCCGACGCGATCGTGGAGGCGGCGAGCGTCCGCTTCCGGCCGATCATGATGACGACGATGGCGGCGCTGATGGGCGCGCTGCCGATTGCCGTGGGCTGGGGCGCCGGCGCCGCGAGCCGGCGCCCGCTCGGCGTCGCCGTCGTGGGCGGCCTCGCCTTCTCCCAGCTCGTCACGCTGTACGTGACGCCGGTCTTCTACACGTACCTGGACGAGCTGCAGACCTGGTTCGCGACCCACGGCGTCCGTCGCCGCCGTGCTGCCACTTCAGCTCCGGTGCCAGTGGGGGACTGATCTCGCGCCTAGGCCATTGAAGCGTTGGGAACGGAGAGGGCCGGATGAACGGCCGGAAACGGCCGGATCCTTCCCTCGCGGAATCGTTGCTCCGCCCACGGAGGGCCAGCTTCCACAGCCCCAAAGGTTCCCGAATGGATTGGAACGGCCTCGGGATCCTTCACGGCGCGTGCAGGCTGAGGAGCAGAGGAGCGAATCCGGCAGTTTCGTAGTGAATTCCGGCCCTTTCCGCTCCTCACGCTTTTCAGGCCGTGGCGCGAACGAGTCAGTAAGCCGATCTCCGCCGCTCGTGATAGCGCCGCTCCCGCACGTAGGCGTTCTCCTCGATGCTCCGGAATGCGTACCAGGTACCCAATAGCCAGACGATGCCGATCAGCACTCCTCCGAGCAGGTCCGTGGGCCAGTGCACCGACAGGTAGAGGCGCGAGTAGCAGGTGAGAAGGACGATGAGCGGGGCAATCACGAACGGCCACCGCCACCCGCGCGCACGGCGAAGCATCAGCGCGAGGGTGAAGTAGAGCGCCACCGTGAGGATCGCGTGACCGCTCGGGTACGACGCCCAGTTGTACATCCCGCGAAGGGGAAAGAGCGACGGCCGGTCGCGGTCCAGCAGGTACTTCATCGTGGGGTTGAGCGACAGCGAGCCCACCGCGACCACTACGAGGTGTGCGCCGAGCACCGGCTCGCGCCGCTCCTTCCACAGCCACCAGCCGACGATGAGCATCGCTGGCAGGATGGTGAGGTTGGTGCCGAACAGCGGCGCCACGAGCATCATCCGGTCGAACAGCCAGGGGAGGGGCCGATCGTGGAACCAGCGCAGCACGTCGCGCTCCCACGCCGCGCCGTTCCATGCTCCCGTGCCGCGCAGCAGCAGCCCGAAGCCGATTCCCACCGCCCAGGCGGCAACGTAGGCCAGCAGCACTCGAAGCACGATCGGTCGCCATCGCGGCCGACGGAGCAGCCCGGCGGCGTCAGCCGGCAGCGGGGGGCGCTCCGCTCGGATCGCCGATCCAGCGCCGCACTTCCGCCGCCACCGCGCGCGGTTCCACCGGCTTCGCGAGGTAGGAGGTGAAGCCGAGCGCGGCCGCGCGCTCGCGATCGTCGGCGAGGGCGTGTGCCGTCAACGCCACGATCGGGATGTCCTTGGTCGCCGGATCCTGGCGCAGGATCTTCGTCGCCTCCCAGCCGTCGATCTCCGGGATCGAGATGTCCATCAGGATGATGTCCGGCAGGACGGTACGCGCGAGCTCGATCGCACGCACGCCGTCGAACGCTTCCACCACGCCGTACCCCTGGTGGCGGAGCACGGTGGAGTAGATGATCCGGTTGTCTTCGTTGTCCTCGACCAGTAGCACGGTCTGGCCGGTCGGCGCCGATGGCTCCATCGGATTCGCGAAGAGGGAAGGGCGAGCTTCTGTGACGCAGCTCACCTTAGCAAAGGTAGTGCCCGCCGAAGAGTGCGCCAGCCGGAATCAGGGCGTTCCGCGCTCTTCCATTGCCTGTACCTTGCCCAGCCGGCGCCGGTGACGCTCCAGTCCCGAGAAGCGGGCGTGGAGGAAATCCTTCACCAACTCGGCGGCGAGCTCCTCGCCGATCACCCGCGCGCCAAGGCAGAGCACGTTCATGTCATCGTCCTCCACACCCTGTCGTGCGGAGAAGCTGTCGTGGCACATGGCCGCCCGGATGCCGTGCACCTTGTTCGCCGCCACGCCGGCGCCCACGCCGCTCCCGCACACGAGCACCGCACGATCGGCACGACCGTCGACCACGGCGCGCGCCACGGCGGCGGCCGCGTCGGGATAGTCGTCGCCCGGAATCATTTCCGCGCTGCCGCAGTCCACGAGCTCATGCCCGTCGCCCGTCACCTCGCGGAAGATGCGGTCGCGCAGCGGCCAGCCGGCGTGATCGCACGCGAAGGCGATCCTCACCTGCCACCTGCCGTGGCGATCGGGCCAGTGGCGTGGGCCCAGGTGAGCCGCGAGATGTCGGCGATGAGCTGCTGGGCCGTCTTCTCCTGCGGGATGTTCCGCGTGAGCACCACGAGTACGTACGGCTTCCGGCCTGGTGGATAGACGATGGCCGCGTCGTGCAGCGTGGCGGTGATGGATCCGGTCTTGTGCGCCACCGGGGTTCCGGGCGGAAGCCCGGCCGGGATCTCGTCGTTGAACTGCTGCTGCAGCAGGATCTCCTTCATCAGTCGCACGCTCCCGGGCGCGAGCGCCTCGCCTCGCTCGATCTTCTCGAGCAGCACGGCGAGGTCGGCGGAGGTGGTGGTGTTGTTGAGCCCCGCGTCGTAGGCCTTGATGTCCTCCACGCCACGCAGCACGCGGATGTGCGAGGCGCCCAGCGCGTGCGCGGTGGCGTTGGCGCGGTCGGCGCCCACGAGGGCGATCAGCGCATTCGTCGCCAGGTTGCTCGACCGCACGATCATGCGCTCCATCAGCTCGCGCACGGGGACGCGCTGGCCAACGAGCGTGTACACGAGCGAGTCGCTGTCGTCGCCGGCGTCGAGCGAGTAGGGCGACCCGTCCACGATGGAGTGAAAGCGGTTGACGAGCAGGATCCCCTGGTCGAGGCGGAGGCGCCCGGCTTCCACGGAGCGCAGGACCTCGAGCATCACGGGGATCTTCATCGTGCTCGCGGCGTGGAAATCCGTGCCGGCATCGATCTCGAGCGAATCGCCGTTCGCGAGGTCGCGATAGCTCACCGCCACCTCGGCCCCGGGCACGCTGGCGATCCTGGCCCGGATTGCCGCCGCCAGCGCCTCAGTGGATGCTCCCTGCGCCGACGTCCCTGTGGCGCACGTCACCGCGAGCAGTCCTACTGCGAGGGCCAACTTGAATGTGCTCATGGGGCGAATATACCCCCCGACCCGGGTGCGGAAAGTCGCCATGCGTTGCGTTTTGTGATCCCGGTCGTTTTTCAACGCGGGCGACGACGCCCGCCTCTTCCGTGCTGCCCGGATCCCATCACCCCCATCCGATGCCTGAGGCGACCCCCCAACGCGACGCCGGCGCCACGAGCGCTGCCAGCAGCACCGTCGTCAAGCGCGAGCGCCTCCGGTTCACGGGGTTCTCCATCGAGCGGTCCCCCGCCGGACGCGTCACCTGCCAGGTCGTCCTCGAGTGGTCGCCCGGCGAGACGGTGACCGGTCGGGCGGAAGGGCAGGCGAGCCCCGCCGGTGACAGCCGACTCGGCGCCGAAGCCGCCATCCGGGCCCTCGAGACCTTCACGCAGCGCGCCATCACCTTCGAGCTGGTCGGGGTGAAGGTCGTCCGCGCCTTCGACGCCAACGTCGTCATCTGCTCCATCATCCAGCGCGGTGACGACGGACCGGACCGGCTCCTCGGCTGCTACCTCGCCGATGGCGACATGGTCCGCGGCGCGGCGCTCGCCGTGCTGAACGCCACCAACCGGATCCTCGGCAACTTCGTTTCGTCACAGTAGCGCCTGCTCCTTACCTGAGGATGCAGGCGATCGTCGTTCCAGTACCTTCGCCCGGGGCCGCGCTCACGGCGCCCTTCGCGTAGATTCCTCGCCGTTCCTACCAGTCCCAATCGCGCCCCCCCCCCGCTCGTCCCGCCCGCGGCGCGCTTCACACAGGAGACCGCAGTTGCGACTCTCGCCTTTCCTCCTCGGCACGATCGCCCTGGCGGGATGCACCCTGCATCCGAACGCCGCCCCGCAGCCGGTGAGAGACGATGGAGCCTCGATTGCGACGTCGAACGGCGCTGGAGATGCCGGCGCCGCCGAGCTGCGCTCGAGCGACCGCGAGGCCACCGTCATTCCCGCCGGTACCCCGACTGCCGGCGTGACCGGGGCGGAGGTGAAGCGGCGTGTCATCGAGATCTTCGGCGACTCGCTCGTCCTCGTTCCTCCGCCGGCGCTCGATTCCTCCGCCGCCGACGGCCCGAGCTGGGACATGGACGTCGAGTCGTACGCCACCGAGGACCGCGTCGCTCACTACGTGCAGATGTTCTCCGGGCCGGCGCGCGAGCGCATCGCGGCGCGCCTCGACGTCGGCTCGCGCTACGAGCCGATGATCCGCGCGCGCATGAAGGCGGGTGGGCTCCCCGAGGACATGTACTACCTGGCGCTCATCGAGAGTGGGTTCAACAACAACGCCTACTCGAAGGCCGCCGCGGTGGGGATGTGGCAGTTCATGACATCCACCGCCCGCGACATGGGCATGCGCGTGGACTGGTGGGTGGACGAGCGTCGCGATCCGGTGAAGTCCACCGGCGCCGCAGTGCGCTTCATCAAGGGAATGAAGGACCAGTTCGGGTCGCTCTACCTGGCCGCCGCCGCGTACAACGGCGGCCCCGGTCGAGTGGCGCGGGGGCTGGCCCGCTACGCTGACGAGGTGGAGAACAGCCAGGGGGAGGACGCTTTCTTCGTCCTCGCCGACAAGGACTACCTGCGCAACGAGACGCGCGAGTACGTCCCCCAGCTCATCGCCGCCGCGCTCATCGCCAAGGAGCCGGAGAAGTACGGAATGACGCTGCACCCGCAGCCGCCATTCACCTACGACTCGGTCATGGTACCGGCCGCGACTCCGCTCGCGGCGATCGCGAAGGCCAGCAACTCGTCCGTGGCCGACATCCGTGAGCTCAACCCGCAGATCCTGCGCGGGATGACGCCGCCGCGCGTCTCCTACATGATGCGCCTGCCCGTCGGCACCGCCGACGGATTCGCATCGCGACTGGACTCGCTGCCGAAGGGCGACCGCGTCGCCCTCACGCACGTCGAGTCGAAGAAGGGGGATACGGTGGACCGCCTCGCGGAGCGGAACCACATCTCGTCGCGCACCCTCAACGCGTTCAACCCGAACCTCCGCCGCCTCCGTCCCAGCGGCCGCCTCGTTCCCGGCCAGGACATCCTGATCCCGAGCCGCGCCGTGGCGCTCGCCGCGCTCGACGTGCCCGATCCGGCGATCGAGAAGTACGCCAGCGGCATCCGGGGGGTGAAGACCCACGTCGTGAAGCCGGGGGAGACGGTCGGGGGCATCGCGCTCAAGTACGGCACCACCACCGACCGGATCATGAAGCTCAACGGGATGAAGAAGTCGGTGATCTTCCCCGGTCAGAGCCTGATCGTCGCCGGCTCGGGGCCGACCACGAAGGCGTCATCCCACACGAAGTCGGCGTCCAGCTCGAAGGCATCGCGCCACACGAAGGCGACCGCCCAAAAGAAGAGCGCGAAGCCCGCCACCAGGAAGCGGTCCTCGCGCTGATCTGCAGGGCAATCGCGGCGGCGCTTACTCGACCGTGCCCTTGCCGCGATAGCCCTTGGTGATGATCCGGTCGTAGCCGTTGGACGGGTCGTCCCCCTCGGCACGGGCCTTCTCCACCGCGACCGGGCCCCGGTTGTAGACCAGCAGCGCCAGGTTCACGTCGCCGCCGTACTGGCGGACGAGCCCGCGAAGGTAGCGGAAGCCGATCCGCAGGTTGGTGTTCGGCTCGTAGAGCCCCTCGCGCGTGATCCCCTTCACATAGTAGCGAGCGGTGGAGGGCATCACCTGGGTGAGGCCGATGGCGCCCACGGCGCTGGTCGCGCGGGGATTGAAGTCGCTCTCCAGCTTCACCAGCCGGAACGCCAGCTCGGGGTCGATCCCCTCCGCGGACGAGACGTCCACGATGTTCGCGGCGAGGTCGGCGCCGATGTGGTACTTGCTGGAATAGGAGAAGATCTTCGCCGACCGGTCCAGCTGCGCCTTGGCCAGGTCGAGCTCACCACGCATGGAGTCGAGCCGTGCGGTGAGCGCCCGGTCGCTTCCGAGGTTGATCCGGAAGCTGCTCGAACTCTTCACCGGGGCCGCTTCCACGTCGGTGGCGGTCGGAGCCCGGTTGCCGAGGATGAAGGCGCTGGCGGCAAAGAAACCCGCCGCGAGCGACACCTGCTTGATCCTCTTGCGACGCCGGGGAGCGTCTCCGCGGTGCACGTACGTGCCTCGGAGATTCTTCATAAGTCAAACCCTGGTAAGGGGTTAGGCTACATCTGTCCAGCTCGCTGCTCCTACAGGATACCAGCGGGCCGGGACGCCATCAACCCCTTGCGAAGTCGCCGCTCACCCCACCCGACTTCTCGGCTAACGATATATCGCCGATCACCATTGCGCGGTCCATCGCCTTCGCCATGTCGTAGACCGTCAGGAGCGCGACCGACGCCGCGGTGAGCGCTTCCATCTCCACTCCCGTCTTGCCGATCGTGCGCGCGACCGCCTCCACGCGCACGCCGGGAAGCGCCGGGTCGGTGGTCAGCTCCACGGAGATGTCGGTGAGGGGGAGGGGATGGCAGAGCGGGATGAGGTCGGCCGTGCGCTTGGCCGCCATGATCCCCGCCAGGCGGGCGACGGAGAGCACGTCGCCCTTCTTCACCGCATTCGCGGCGATGGCGTCATGGGTCTCGTGGTTCATCGAGATCCATCCCGTTGCGCGGGCCATGCGGGCCGTGTCCGGCTTCGCGCCCACGTCCACCATGCGGGCGGTGCCGTCCCCCGCGACGTGCGTGAGGCCGTTTCCCTTGGCCGGCGTCATGTGAATGCCACCTCCAGCTGCCGAATCAGCTCGCTCGTGACGAGCTGGGGGTTCACGTTGCCGGCGGCACGCTCCTTCGCCAGCTCCACCTCGTCGAGCGCCCTCGCCGTGGCGGCGGCGCTTCGCTCGTTCCCGCGCTCGATGGCGGCTCGTACCCGGTCGTGCAGCAGGGAGGTGAGCGCGTCGAGCGTCGTGGTGTAGGCGCCTCGCGCCTTGCTGCTTCCCTGCAGGAGCGCCGTCTTCGACTGCTCGCGACGGTCGCCGCTGCCGGCGGCGTCGAGAATCCGTCCGGCGCGGGCCAGTGCCTCTGCCCACTCGGCACCGGCGAGGAGCGAGCCGGGGGCACCGGCCGCGAGGCGTCGCTGTTCGGCCGCGCTCCCCGGGCCACCCGCCTCGGCGATGGCGTCGCGCATCGCCGGCTCGGCGAGTACGGCGTCCACGTCGGCGGCCCCGAGCGGAGGCACGCGCACGGCCACCAGCCGCGAGCGGATGGTCGGGATCAGTGCTCCCGGCTCACTGGTGGTGAGGACGATGTGCGTTCGCGCCGGCGGCTCCTCGAGCAGCTTGAGGAATGCTCCCGCCGCCTCTTCGGCGTCCTCACGCACCACCATGCGTTCCGCCTCACCCAGGATGTAGACCTTCCGGTGCGCCAGCGCCGGCGCGAGCGCGGCCGACCGCACGATGGCGCGGATGGTGGCGACGTAGATCCCCTCCTCCGGGGGCGGCGGTCCCCACGCTCCCGTCTTCAGCCGCTCCGCCGCCGCCTCCCGCATGTCGCTCTCGATCTGCTCGGGCGAGGCGTCCCCGTCCTTGAGCCGCGGGCGCGGGAAGTACCAATGCAGGTCCGGGTGGGTACCTGCGAGCGCGTACCGGCAGTGCTGGCACTCGCCGCAGGGCCGAGGTTCCGGACCCTCGCAGACGAGCCGCTGGCCGAGCCAGAGCGCGAGCCGCTGCTTCCCGACCCCGCGCGGCCCATGCAGCAGCAGCGATCCCGGGAGCGCGTCGCGACGGATGGCATCGTCGAGGCGCGTGCGGAGGGGGGAGTGGCCGTGGAGAGGGAGGAGGGGCACGATCCAAGGTAGGTGGGTAGGTGGGTGGGTCGGAAGGTCGGAAGGTCGGAAGGTCGGAAGGTCGGAAGGTCGGAAGGTCGGAAGGTGCTAGGCCGTCGAATCACGACTGGGATACTCGAGGACTCGACACTCACGACTGCCCCGTCGAGCGCCGAGCGAGCGACGGACCCGCTGGACGCCGGAGGTACTCGAGTGCTCGAGTACCGCGCCCGATCGCCAGAAAGCCATCCGGCCAGCCCCTCGGCAGATTTCTCATCAGTCTCGAGTCGTCGAGTAGCCCCGTCCCGAGTCGACGACGGAACCGCTCCCCTGACCTTCCGACCTTCCGACCCTCCGACCTTCCGACCTTCCGACCTTCCGACCCTCCGACCTTCCGTCCTCCCGATGTACCCCCGCCGGCACGCTTCATGACCCTCCGGTCCTCGAACCCCGATCGAGGAACTCATGGCCAACTCACTCAAGGGCACCAGGGTCGCGATCCTCGCGACTGACGGCGTGGAACAGGTGGAGCTGACGGAGCCCCGGAAGGCGCTCGACGAGGCGGGGGCGACGACGCACCTGATCTCGTTGAAGGCCGGCACCATCCAGGGAATGAATCATGACGAGAAGGGCGACCAGCTGAAGGTGGATCGCGTGGTCGGTGAGGCGAAGCCGGGCGAATACGACGCGCTGCTGTTGCCTGGCGGCGTGGCGAATCCTGACCGGTTGCGCACCGACCCGCGGGCCGTGCAGTTCGTGAAGGAGTTCATGCTCGCCGAGAAGCCGGTGGCGGCCATCTGCCACGGGCCGTGGATGCTCGTGGAAGCGAACGCCGTGGCGGGCCGCACGCTGACGTCGTGGCCGAGCCTGCAGACGGACATCCGCAACGCCGGTGGGGACTGGGTGGACAAGCCGGTGCAGGAGGACGAGCGGCTCGTGACGAGCCGGAAGCCGGACGACATCCCGCAGTTCAACGAGGCGATCCTGCGCGCCTTCGCTGGCGTGGCGGGAACGGACGCTCAGGTGGACGTGACAAGCGAGCAGAGCTTTCCGGCGAGCGACCCGCCGCCGGGGCCGACGGCCATCGGCGGGGAGGGGGCGGCCCGCCGCTGAGCAGCGGCCGCTCCGGATGAGGCGGTGACGACGGGCGCGGCGGTCGGCCGCGCCCGTCGTCGGCAGGCGAGCTTTACAGCGCAAAGCACTTGACAGATCCGCCCGCCGCTGCCATTCTCCCCCCATGGCGCGCGTCATCCCTCTCCGTCCAGCCGAGCCGCCCGAAATGCAGGCGCGGGCAATGGACAACCTCCGCTTCATCCGCGAAACGATGGAAGCGGCGGCGACGTTCACCGCCGTCTCGGGGTGGGGCACCGTCATCATCGGCTTCACCGCCCTCGTCGCCGCGATGATCGCCGCGACGACGGACAACATGACGCGCTGGGTCTTCATCTGGACCTGCGAGGCCGTCCTTTCCGTCGGCATCTCCTTCTACACGATGACGCTCAAGGCACGCTCGGTCGGGCTCCCGCTGTGGTCCGAGCCGGCGCGCAAGATCCTGTTCAGCTTCGCGCCCCCGCTCGCCGTCGGCGCGCTGCTCACCCTCGTCTGCTACGAGCACCAGCTCATCGGCCTCCTGCCCGGCGTATGGATGCTCCTCTACGGGGTCGGGGTCGTGGCGGCGGGCACCTTCTCGGTGCGCATCGTTCCCGTCATGGGCATCGCGTTCATGGCCGTCGGCACGGTGGCGCTGTTCGCTCCCCCGACGTGGACGACGGCCTGCATGGCCGCCGGCTTCGGGGGACTGCACCTTTTCTTCGGTATCCTGATCGCGCGGAGGCATGGTGGCTAAGTCCAGCTCGGCCAAGCACGCGAGCGAGACGCCGCGCGAGCGCGACCAGGGCCGCGAATCGCGCGCGCTGCGCTCAGTCGGCAACGAATCATCCCGTGACGACGAGGCGGGCGCGCTCGCCCTCGACCGGCTCATTCACGAACGCATGCGACTCGGCATCGTGAGCGCCCTGGCGGTGAACGACACGCTCACGTTCAACGATCTCAAGCGTCTCATGAATACCACCGACGGCAACCTGAGCGTGCACGCCCGCAAGCTCGAGGATGCTGCCTACATCACGTGCACCAAGTCGTTCGAGGGACGCATGCCGCGCACGGAGTACCGCCTCACCCCCACCGGCCGTCGCGCACTCGAACGCTATCTCGACCACATGGAAGCGTTGATCCGCGCCACGCGGGAACGCTGACTCCTCCAACATGCCGATCACTCGACATCCGGGGTCGCCGACGGCCCCCGCTCCCTTCGACGGCCTGCATCTCGCCGTGATCATGGACGGCAACGGGCGCTGGGCCACCGCGCACGGGCTCACCCGCTCGGCGGGACACGAAGCGGGACTGCGCACGGCGCGAAACATCGTGGAGGCGGCGGTGCGCGAAGGAGTCGGGACCCTCACCCTGTACGCCTTTTCCTCGGACAACTGGAAGCGCCCGTCGGCCGAGGTCACGGCGCTGATGCGGCTCTTCCGGCGCGCACTGCTCGGTGAGGCGAAGCGCTGCCTCGACAATGGCGTGCGGCTCACGATCCTTGGCCGTCGCGACCGCCTGCCCTCGTCGCTTCGGCACACGGTGGAGCAGGTGGAAACGCTCACCTCGAGCGGCTCGCGGATGCACCTGCGCGTGGCGGTGGACTACTCGGCGCGAGATGCCATCCTCCGGGCGGCGATGGCGGCCGGAGCGCGTGGGGAGCTGTTCGGGCGTGAGGAGTTCGGCGCGCTCCTCGCCAGCACGGATCACGACCGGCTGCCGGCGCGCGACGTGGACCTCCTGCTGCGAACGGGCGGCGAGCAGCGGCTGAGCGATTTCCTCCTCTGGGAATGCGCCTACGCCGAGTTCCTGTTCGTGAAGAAGATGTGGCCGGAGTTCACCGCGGAGGACCTCGCGGACGCGCTGGCCGACTTCCGGGGCCGCAACCGTCGCTTCGGCCTCGCGCCGGAGCAGGTCGCGTCCTAGCGAGAGCCGGGGACGACGGAATCCTCTCGGCGGCAGCCCAGTAGCCGGCGGAGGGCTTCCGGCCGCCAGCACGTTCAAGGCTGCGGGGCCTCGTGCCGATACTGGTTCGTGAGCATGACTACCTCGCGAGGCACCACCACGACCCCCATTCGCGTCCTCATCGTGGACGCCGACGGCTCCGGCGCACCGGCGCTGCTGCAGCTCCTCGCCGCTGCCGGCTTCGAGACGAGCCACGCCGCTGGCGTCGATCGCGCCGTGGATGCCCTCCTGCGCACCGGCACGGACGTCGTCCTCCTCGCGCTCGGCCGTCCCGGACTGCGCGGCGTCTCGCAGCTCGCCGCCGCCGCGGGTGACGCGCAGCTGGTGCTGTTCGCGCCGCCAGGGCAGGAAGCGACGGCGCGGGAGGGGCTGCGCCTCGGCGCGTGCGACGTGGTGGAGCACGACCGCGACATGAACGCGCTGCTCTTCGCCCTCGAGCGTGCGGCCCATGAGGCGCGGCTGCGTCGGGAGGTGGCGGCCCTGCGTGCGCGGCTTGGCGACGAGACGCAGGAGGCGCTGGTCGGCCGGTCGGAGCCGATGCGGCGCGTGAAGGAACTGATTGGCCGCGCCGCCGCCACGCGGCGCACGGTGCTCGTCACCGGCGAGCCCGGCACGGGCAAGGACGTCGTCGCCCGCCTGCTGCACGAACTGTCGGATCGCGTTGGGCGGCCGTTCGTGATGGTACGCAGCACCGACGACGGCGCCGCGCTGGAGACGGAACTGTTCGGCGACGAGCACGGTGGGCTGCTGGAATCGGCCCGCGGCGGCACGCTCGTGCTGGACGACGTCGCCTCGTTCCCGGTGGCGTTGCGCGAACGACTGACGCAGCTGCTCGCCGCGCGCATGCTGCGGCGCGAGGGCGCGGAGGACGAGGTGCAGGTGGACGTCCGCCTCGTCCTCACGGCGCGCTCGAGCGACGTGAATGGCCAGCCGGTGGCGCAGCTGTTCGGTGAACGCAACGTGCTGCCGATCCCCCTTCCACCGCTGCGCGAGCGGCGCGCCGACATTCCGCTGCTCGTGCAGCACTTCCGCTCGCGCATCGCGAAGGAGAGCGGGATGGATCTCCCGGTCGTCACGCCGCAGATGATGACCCCGCTCCTCGCGCACGAATGGCCGGGCAACGTGCGGGAGCTGGAGACGTGGGTGGAACGACTCGCCATCACCCCGGTGGGCGGTGCGGCCGACGCGTCGGCGTCGCTCCTGCCAGCCGGGCCGAATGCGGATTTCGCCCGTCTCGACGCGGCGCGCGTCACCCTCGAGGAGCTCGAGCGCCGCTACGTGCTGCACGTCTACGGGCTGGAGCGCGGTCACCAGCGCCGCTGTGCCGAACGTCTCGGCATCGACCGGCGCACGCTCTACCGGAAGTTGAAGGAATATCGCGAGGACGGCGACGAGATCCGCCGGATCGGCTAGGACGCCGCGCGGCGGCTACTTCACGTTCGAGATCGCCCACGTCCAGTAGATGGCGTCTTCGGGCGACATGCTGCCACGCGGGTCGAGCCGCGCATCGGCGAACCCGTACTGCCCGACGTCGATCAGGTACTGCTCGCGGCTGACCAGCGTCCCCTGGCAGACACGGTCGGTCGGGGGGGCGGCGCGCAGGGCGGCATGGCGCTGCGCCAGCTCGTCGAGCACGTCGGCCGGGAGGCGATGCGCCTCGCTCGGGTACACGAACGTGAAGTAGATCAGGTACGTGTACAGCAGTGGCCACCGCTCGCCGAACCGCGCGAGCAGCCGCGTCCAGTCGAGCTCCTCGGCGCGTGAGCGGAGGACGTGCATCAGGTCGGCCCCGTCGAAGCGCTCGCGCTCCATGACGAACGCCTTCTGCCACATCAGCTCCTCGCACGGCACGATCTTCACCGGCATGCCGAGCACCTGCGTCTCGACGGCGTTCTCGAACCAGCCGTCGTCCACGACGCAGATCCCGTTGCCCGAGCTGAAGACGAGGTCCACGAAGTCGTCGTGCTGCCACGCCTTGGCCAGCCAGTGCGGAAAGCTCACTTCGGTGCGGTAGCCGGCGTCCCGCAGCGCCTCCAGGGCGCGCTCGAGATCCGTGCGTCGCAGGAAGAGATCGAAGTCCTTCGTGTTGCGGACGATGCCCGTGTATTCGAGGAACGCGTGCGAGCCACCGACGAGGAAGGGTACCCCGGCATCGCTCAGCACGTGCAGCGTGCGGCGATAGAAGGTGTTGGTGTCGGGGGCTGATTCGTCGAGCGTGGACTGGCCGGCCATGTGAGACTGGGTCAGGGTGCCGCCCGAAGTGCAATTCACGGGCTAGCAGTGACGCGGCGGGTGCCGGTGGCCCGAATCTCTCAGTAAGGGCGGCACTTCCACCCACACCTCACCCATGCCGACGAGCGACACCATCCGGATCGCCGCCATGAGCGACGTCCACTACTCCCGTACCTCGCAGGGGCTGCTGCAGAGCGTCTTCAGCCAGGTCGCCGAGCGGGCGGACGTGCTGGTCATTGCCGGCGACCTCACCGACTACGGCCTCGCCGACGAAGCGCGCGTGCTGGCGCGGGACCTCACCTCGCTCGTGAAGATCCCGATCGTGGCCGTCCTCGGCAACCACGACTACGAGTCCGGGGAGGAGGATCTCGTGCGCGGCATCCTCAGCGATGCCGGCGTCCACATGCTCGACGGCGACTCGGTGGAGCTGCACGGCGTGGGGTTCGCGGGGGTGAAGGGGTTCGCGGGCGGCTTCGGCAGGGGCGCGCTGGGTCCATGGGGCGAGCAGGCGATCAAGCTGTTCGTGCAGGAGGCGCTCAACGAGGCGCTCAAGCTCGAATCTGCCCTCGCGCGACTGAAGGCGAAGCACAAGATCGCCGTGCTGCACTACGCGCCGGTGCGCGACACGGTGGAAGGGGAGCCCGTGGAGATTCATCCGTGGCTCGGATCCAGCCGGCTCGAGGAACCGCTCACCCGGTTCCAGGTGAGCGCCGTCGTGCACGGCCATGCACACAAGGGTACGCCCGAGGGCCGCACGAGCGCCGGCATTCCCGTCTACAACGTGGCCGTGCCCGTGCTGACCGCGGCGTATCCGGACAAGCCACCGTACCGGATGATCGAGGTGCCGCGCGAACAGCCCGTCGCGGAAGGCGAGCCGCGCCCGCACGGTCGTCGCGCCAGCGATCGCGAGCCGGTGGCGGCGCGCGTTGCGGATCAGCCGGAGAAGGACGGCTCGCGCTGAACGCCTAGGAGCGCAGCGACGCCTGGGTCGGCGTCCCCCGGACCGTGTGCAGGTAGGTGGAGAGCCGGCGGATGTCGCGTTCCAGCTCGGCGGCGCGCGTCGGGGTGGTCAGCGCGACGAGCGCATCGGCCAACCCGCCCGCGTGCACGCGGTAGTCCAGCTCGAGGCGCAGGCAGGTGTGTGAATCCTCGGGCTGGAAGCGCAGCAGGCCATGCATCGTGACCGGAGATCCCGGCACGCTCTCCCAGGCGATCACGCGGTTCGGCACGTACTTCGTGGTCACGGTGTCCCACTCCAGGGTGCCGCCGCTGGGCGTGGACGCGCACCAGTGCGACCGTCCGTCCCCGAAATCCCGCACCTGGCGCAGCGCGCCGATGATGCAGGGGAAATTCTCGAAGTCGCGCACGAACGCGAACACCACCTCCACCGGCTGCGCGACCACGAACGACAGTCGAAGCGCCGCCGCGCGCCGCTCCGTGCCTGCGCGGCGAAGCGACGCGAGCAGGGGGCCGCGCGCCGCAGCCGCGATGAGCGCGAGGCCGCTGACGGTAGTCGCGGCGCGAATGGGTCGATCGTAGCGGTCGCTACGGGCCACCAGCGCACCTCCGAGCACGGCGAGCGCGAGCGCTGGCAGCGGAGGAAGCGTGCGCGGCGCTGGCGCAGGAGAAATCGAAGCGGACATGCCCCTGCGAGGGAGCAAGGGGGGTGCCTCGCGGCGAAGCGGCCTCAGAGGCGGGACGCTGCGTCCTGCACGCGCTGGAGCGCCTCGTCCACCGTGCGGCCGATGGCTCCAAGATGGCCCATCTTCCGCCCGCGCCGCGCTCCTGGCTTCCCGTACAGGAAGAGGCGGCAGCCGGGAACGGCCAACGCGTCATCGAATCGTGGCTCGCGGCCGTCCTCCCAGAGCTCGCCGAACAGGTTGCAGATCGCCGATGGACGAGCGGGCTCGGCGTCGCCGAGCGGCAGGTCGCAGGCGGCACGCACGAGCTGCTCGAACTGGCTCGTGGGACAGGCGAGCTCCGAGCCGTGGTAGGAGTTGTGCGGGCGCGGGGCGAGCTCGTTCACGAGCAGCTGCCCATCGGTGAGCAGGAACATCTCCACGGCGAGAATTCCCTCGAGCTTCAGCGATTCGGCGATTCCCGCCGCGATGGCTTGCGCGCTGCTGGCGACGCCGCGAGGGAGCTGGCCGGGGAGCAGGCTCCACGAGAGCACCTGGTTCTCGTGCTGGTTCACCGCCGGTGGATACGCGAGCAGGTCCCCCGAGGGCCGACGCGCCACGAGCACCGAGAGCTCGAGGTGGAGGTCGAGCGCCCGCTCCGCCACGGCGGCGCGGCGTCCGAGGTCCGCGAACGCGGCGTCGGCGTCGTCGCCCGGGCGGAAGCGAAGCTGGCTCCGCCCGTCGTATCCGCCTTCACAGGACTTCACGAACAGGTCGGGGCCGATGTCGCGCGCCGCGGCCTCGAGCTGCGCGGCGCTCTCCACGAGCGCGTACGCGCCCACCGGGAAGCCATTGTCGGCGAGCCAGGATTTCTGGCGGCCGCGATGCTGCACCATGCGCACGACGTTCGCGCCGGGCCGCAGGGGCACGCGCTCGGCGACGGCGTCCAGCGCGGCGGGGCCGATCTTCTCGATCTCCAGGGTGACGACGTCGCACTGGCTCGCGAGGTCGGCGGCGGCGGCCGCGTCATCGAACGGTGCGACGACGACACGGTCCACCACCGGGCTCGCCGCGCAGTTCGCACCGGGATCGAGGACCTGCACGCGATAGCCCATCGAGCGAGCGGCAAGTGCGGTCATGCGTCCGAGCTGTCCGCCCCCGAGGATGCCGATCGTTGCCGGAGGAAGGATCGACGTCATCAGCGCGTGCTCCCCAGGTCGGTGTCCTCGAGCACCGCCTTCGTGCGATCGGTACGCCACGCACGGAGCCGGTCGCGGACTTCCGGGTGGCGCAGGGAGACGATGGCCGCAGCGAGGAGCGCGGCATTCGCCGCGCCCGGCTCGCCGATGGCCAGCGTGCCGACAGGGATACCCTTCGGCATCTGCGCGATGGAGAGCAGCGCATCCACGCCGTTGAGCGCCGTGGCGGGGATGGGCACACCGAGCACGGGCACGAGCGTCTTGGCCGCCACCATTCCGGGGAGATGCGCGGCCCCGCCCGCTGCCGCGATGATCACCTCCAGCCCGCGAGCTTCCGCCTGCTCGGCATACTCGAACATCCAGTCCGGGGTGCGATGGGCAGAGACGACGCGCACCTCGTGTGGAATGCCGAGCTCCTCGAGCATCTCGCCGGTGCGGGCCATGATCTTCAGGTCGCTGCGGCTACCCATGATGACGCCGACCCAGGGGCCGGCAGAGCGGGATGGCGAGGCGTGCGCGTCGGGCATTCGGTGGGGGGTGAGGGTCCGCGGACTGCTGGCACAAGATAGCATGCGGGGGTCTCGCGGTCAGTCGGAGGGGCAACGAGGCGGGGTGACCGGCCTCGTCGCGCGGTCGTCCTTCAGGGGCAGGCGACTCACCCTTCCGGAGGGAGACCATGCGATCCAGACCCGCAGTGCTGATAGCGGGGCTCTGCCTCATCGCCGCGGCTGCGTATGCGCCGGTGGCCATCGCGCGACAGACCGTGCCGCGTGGCGGGGAGGGGGCAACCCAGTCTCGCGCGAAGCACGCCGACCAGGAAGGCTACTCGAGCGACGAACGGGACTTCACGCCCGGCCGCAGCGTGCACCTGCGTTCGACGAAGACCCGCATCGGGCAGATCCTGGCGACTGACGAGAACCACGAGTTTCCGCCCACGTTCAGGACGACGCACGCGAAGGCGGTGCTGATCCGACACGTGGATGGTCCGCTCGATTGGACGCCAGTCGAGGGCCTCGCGCGGATCTACGTGGTGCGCTGACCGGATCCAGACGCTGATCGGCTCCGAAGCCGGACAAAAACATGGTCGCCCCGCTCGACGTCGAGCGGGGCGACCGTGTTTTCACTGTTTGGAGCTCCCCAGGTAGGACTTGAACCTACGACCCTCCGATTAACAGTCGGATGCTCTGACCAACTGAGCTACTGGGGAATGTTCGGTGCAGACCTCAAAATTTAGCCGCAGCCGTCGCGAAGTCAATCATCCGGCGCAGCCGGATCAGGATGCGCGGGCGCGCTTGCGCGTGGACGCGATGGCGGCGCGCCCCGAATGCGCGGCGCGCTGGGCCCCCGAGGGCGCATCCCAGTCGGGGAGCACGGTGCGCAGCCACTGGCCGGTGTGCGACGCCTCGACGGCTGCCACCTCCTCGGGACGACCCATCGCCACCACCTCGCCGCCATTGGCGCCCGCCTCCGGCCCGAGGTCGATCACCCAGTCGGCGAGCTTGATCACGTCGAGGTTGTGCTCGATCAGCACCAGCGTGTGTCCCGCGTCCACCAGGCGGTCGAACACCTGCGCGAGCTTGCGGATGTCCTCCAGGTGGAGCCCCGTCGTGGGCTCGTCCATGATATAGAGCTTGCGCCCCTGCTTGCGTCCGCCGAGCACCAGCTCGCGCGCCACCTTCAGGCGCTGCGCTTCGCCGCCGGACAGGGTAGTGGCCGGCTGCCCGAGGCGGAGGTAGCCGAGGCCAACCTGCTGCAGCTGCCAGAGTGCCTGGCCCAGCTTCTCCTCGTACGGGAAGAAGCGGATCGCCTCGTCCACCGTCATCTCGAGCACGTCGGTGATGCTCTTCCCGAAGTACTTCACCTCGAGCACGTCCGGCTTGAACCGCTTGCCGCCGCAGGTATCGCACGGCACGAACACGTCGGCCATGAACACCATCTCGACCTCGAGGTAGCCGGCGCCTTCGCAGGTCTCACAGCGGCCGCCGGCCACGTTGAAGCTGAAGGTCCCCGCGGTGTAGCCACGCTGTCGCGCGGTGGGGAGCGACGCGAAGATGCGCCGGATCTCGTCGAACGCCTTCACGTAGGTGACGGGGTTCGAGCGCGGCGACTTCCCGATCGGGCTCTGGTCCACCAGCACCACCGCGTCGAGCGGCTCGAAGCCGGTGAGGGTGTCGTACTCCCCGACGCGCTCGCCGAGGTGCTGCTTGGCCGAGTGCTCGCCGGTGAGCTTCGTCTCGAGCGCGCGCATGAGGACATCGTGCACCAGGGTGCTCTTGCCGCTTCCCGACACGCCCGTCACCGCCGTCACCGCCCCCAGCGGGATGCGGATGTCCACGCCCTTGAGGTTGTGCTCGCGCGCGCCGGTGAGGGTGAGCCACTGCGGCCCGAGCCGGCGGCGCGACGGCGGCACCGGGATCTCGCGCTGGCCGGTGAGGTACTGGCCAGTCAGGGGGCTCTCGCTGACGCGCGCCATCGCGCCGGCGAAGACGAGCTCTCCTCCCTTCTCACCACTCTGGGGCCCCAGCTCCACCATGTAATCCGCGGCGCGGATGGCGTCGAGGTCGTGCTCCACGACGAGCACCGTGTTCCCGCCGTCGCGCAGGCGGAGCAGCAGGCGGAGCAGGCGGTCCATGTCGCGCGAGTGCAGCCCGATGGAGGGCTCGTCGAGCACGTAGAGCGTGTCCACGAGATGCGAGCCGAGCGAGTTGGCGAGCGCGATGCGCTGCGCCTCGCCGCCGGAGAGCGTGCGCGTGGCGCGGTTCAGCGACAGGTAGTTGAGCCCCACGTCGCAGAGGAAGGCCACCCGGTCGCGCGCTTCCTTGAGGATATGCGCCGCGATCTCCCGTTCCATCGGTGAGAGCTGGAGCTCATCCAGCCACGCGATCAATGCGCTGATGGGCAGCTCGCTGACCTCCGCGATGCTGCGGCCGGCGATCTTCACCTGCAGCGCGTCCGGCTGGAGCTTGGTGCCATGGCAGGTGGGGCACTCCTGCGCGGTCTGGTACTGGCGCAGGAACACGCGGATGTACTGCTTGTAGCGCTTCTCCTCGAGCTCGCGGAGGAAGGGGAAGATCCCCTTGTAGCCGCGCGCCTTGCCGTGCAGCAGCTTCTCGCGCTGGTCGGCACGCAGGGTACTCCACGGCGCGTCCATCGGGATCCCTTCCTTCTTCGCGAACTCGGCGAGGGCGCGGCGCTTGTTCTCGTAGCGCGGCATGGTCCACGGCGCGATGGCGCCGTCGCGGAGCGGGCGGTCGGGGTAGGGAACGATGAGCGACTCGTCGTACTCGAGCACGGCGCCGAAGCCATTGCACTGCGGGCAGGCGCCGCGCGGCGAGTTGAAGGAGAACAGCTGTGGCGTCGGCGCCGGCATCGTGGTGCCGTCGTTGGGGCACTCGAACCGCTCGGTGAAGCGGAGCCGCGTGACGGGCTGTCCGTCGAAGGGCGAGAGGATCGCGGATGCGAACAGGATCGCCGCGTCGCCGTCGCCCTCGCGGAACGCCGTCGCCACGGCGTCGGCGAGGCGGCTGCGCGCCTCGTCGCCGACGACGAGACGATCCACGACGACGAGCAGCTCCGTCGCGCGCGTGACGTCGACGCCCTCGACTGCGAGCTCGTCGAGGTGCTTCACCACGCCATCCACGGCGACCCGCACGAAGCCCTGGGCGCGGAGGTTCTCGATCACCACCTCGTGTGTCACCTCCGTCGACAGGCGCAGCGGCGCCGCGACGTGGAAGCGCGTCCCGTCGGGCAGGGCGAGCACCATGTCGGTCACCGACTGCACGGTGTCCGGCTTCAGCTCGCGCCCGCAGGTGGGGCAGATGGTGTGACCGGCGCGCGCCCAGAGGAGGCGCAGGTAGTCGTAGATCTCGGTGGCCGTGCCGACGGTGGACCGCGACGTCCGCGTCGGGTTCTTCTGCTCGATGGCGACGGCGGGGGAGAGGCCATCGACGAGGTCCACGTCGGGCTTGTCCATCCGCTCGAGGAACTGGCGCGCATAGGCGCTCAGCGACTCCACGTAGCGGCGCTGGCCTTCGGCGTAGATGGTGTCGAAGGCGAGCGAGGACTTGCCGGAGCCCGACGGTCCCGTGACGACGGTGAAGGCGCGCCGCGGGATCTCGAGGTCGAGGTTCTTGAGGTTGTGCTGCCGCGCGCCGCGGACGAGGATGCGGTCCTTCATGTCCGGTGAAATCTAGCGGCAGGCGGACCGAATAAACACCGCATGACGCAGAATCACGACGGGCCCCGCTGCGCGTGGCAGTCGAGGCCCGTCGGTCCGTCGTCCCGCAGGGTGCTACAGGGTGGTCGTGCGGTTGCGGGTGGTGAGACGATAGATCCAGAGCAGGAGCATGGCGCCGACGACGGCGAGGATGATGCTCCACAGCGAGAAACCGTTGAGGCCGGAACCGGTGATCAGGTTGCCGATGAAACCGCCGATGAAGGCACCGACGATGCCGATGATGATCGTCACGATGATGCCCCCCGGATCCTTCCCGGGCATGAGCGCCTTGGCGATCGCACCAGCGATCAGTCCGAGCACGATCCAAGCGAGGATACCCATAGCACTGCCTCCAATGGTGGAAGTGGACGACGCCGTTTCCTAACGCAACGCGCGTACCAGCTACGCATGAGGGCGCTGGGGGGCGGGAGGACGG
>DASURL010000140.1:0-3792 GCA_036280075.1 Gemmatimonadaceae bacterium
ACGGAACACGGGGTTGCCCGATGCCGGGCCGGGGTCGGGATCCCTCGAGTGAAGGTCGTGAAGGTCGCTGCCGCGAGTGTAGTCAATACTCCCGACATCGACCTTCCTTATTTCCCCCGTAAAGTTCGTCGCTCCCCCCGACGGTCCCACTGGTCGAAAAGGGCGATTCTCCCCCTGCACGAAAGAGAATCGCCTTCCACCTCGCCAGAGGATTTCCGACATGACCGTCCACACTCGTACGCTTGCTCCTTCGACCTTTGCGTCCCGCTTCGGGACCATCGTCCTGCTCGCCATCCTGGCGCTGCTGTTCAGCGTCTCGCTGACCGGCTGCACCCGACAGGCCGATGCGGCCGAGGCCGGTGTCTCGCGAGCGGTGCCGATCCGCTCGGCGAGCGATGAGGTCACGGGCCAGGAGATCGCCGTCGTGACCCACGCGCCCAACGTGCCGCCGCCGATCACGCGGACGCATCCGACGCGCGTCATCGTGAACCTCGAGACCATCGAGACGGTGGCGGAGATCGCCGACAGCGTGAAGTACCCGGTGTGGACGTTCGGCGGCCAGGTGCCGGGCTCGTTCATCCGCGTCCGCGAGGGCGACCTGGTGGAGCTGCACCTGCACAACGCGAAGAACAGCACGATGCCGCACAACATCGACATCCACGCGGTGACCGGCCCGGGCGGTGGCGCCGGCGCCTCGCTCACGATGCCGGGCGGTGAGTCGGTGTTCACCTTCAGCGCGATGAATCCGGGACTCTACGTCTACCACTGCGCCACGTCGCCGGTGCCGATGCACATGGCGAACGGCATGTACGGCATGATCCTCGTGGAGCCCAAGGGCGGGCTGCCGAAGGTGGACAAGGAGTTCTACGTGATGCAGAGCGAGTTCTACACGAAGGAAGCGTTCGGCACGCCGGGCATGTCGCACCTCGACATGGAGAAGGGCGTGGAGGAGAAGCCGACGTACGTCGTCTTCAACGGCAACGTGAACTCGATGACGGGTGACAAGGCGCTCCAGGCGAACGTCGGCCAGCGCATCCGCCTCTTCGTCGGCAACGCCGGCCCGAACCTCACGAGCAGCTTCCACGTGATCGGCGAGATCTTCGACAACGTGTACCAGGAAGGCGGGAGCGTGGCGACGCAGCACAACGTGCAGACGACGCTCATCCCGGCCGGCGGTGCGGCGATCGTGGAATTCGGCGCGGAGAAGGCGGGCACCCTGGTGATGGTGGACCACGCGATCTTCCGGGCCTTCAACAAGGGCGCGCTGGGGATGCTCAAGATCAACGGTCCGGACAACTCGAAGGTGTTCGCGTCGGTGAAGGGACTGGGCGTCACGGGCGAGTGAGGAGGCGGACGGTGAGAAGGTCGGAAGGTGGGAAGGTCGGAGGGTCGGGAAGTCGGGAGGCGATGGCCTTCCGGCTTCCGCACTTCCGCCGCGCTGCGGCACTGGCGGCGCTCCTGCTCGCCGCGAACACGGGGGCGGCGATGGCAGCCGGGACGAAGCCCGGTGTGAAGCGCGCGGGGATGGCGGCGATTCCCGCCGGGAAGTACCACCCGCTCTACGCCGACGGCGCCCCGGCATTCCCGGTGAAGGCGTTCTCGATCGATCGCGAGCCGGTGACGCGCGCGCAGTTCCTCGCGTTCGCGCGCGAGCACCCGACGTGGCTCGAGGGAGTGGCCGCCGGCGCAACGGCGCTCGACCGGCCGATGACGGCGGTCACCTGGTACGGCGCGCGCGCCTACTGCGCGGCACAGGGGAAGCGCCTGCCGACGACGGCCGAATGGGAGTACGTGGCCGCGGCGGATGAGAAGCGGCGCGACGCCACGCGTGACCCGACGTTCCTGCAGCGGCTGGTCACGCTGTACACGACGCGGCCCGCAGCGCGCGTGGGCGGTGCGGGAGAGAAGTTCCGCAACGTGTACGGCGTCTATGCGCTGCACGGCGTGGTGTGGGAGTGGACGGCGGACTTCGACGGCAGGCGCGAGGAGCACGCCGAGCACGGCGAGGGAGCGATGGCGGGGATGGAACATGGCAAGGGCGGCCATGAGCACATGCTCTCCTGCGCCAGCGCGGCCATTGGCGCATCGAATGCCGGCGATTACGCTGCATTCATGCGCTACCAGTTCCGCGCCGGACTCACCCGCTCGTCGGCCCAACAGATGCTGGGCTTCCGCTGCGCCATCTAGCGGCGCGCCCCACGGGCGCGCCGGTACGAGGCTAGCGCGGTGTTCTCGCTCGTCCGACGATTCATCAAGACGGCGATCGGCTTCCTCGCCGCCGGCCTGACGATCGGCGCCTGGATGATCATCGAGCGCGAGCTGCTCGGCGCCGCGCCCTCCGAATACCTGCGCAGCGCGCACGCACACGCCCTGCTCGCCGGATTCGGGATGATGATGATCATGGGCGTCGCGCTCTGGCTCTTCCCGCGCCCGGCGCGGGACGATGCTCGCTATCGCCCCGGCCTGGTGAATGCGGCGTACTGGTTCGCCACCCTCGGCACCACCGGGCGCGTGGGGGGCGAGGTGGTGCACCTCTGGACACGCTCGGTCGTGCTCGGCTGGCTCATCGTGCTGGCGGGACTGGCGCAGATGACGGGGATGCTGCTCTTCTTCTGGGCGATGTGGCCGCGCATCCGGCCGGTCGGCAGTGCACTGCGGGAGAAGGAAGGGGAACGATTCTGACGACGGGACCGCGCCAGCGCTTTCCTGGCGAGTTCACCATCCGGGCGGCGCGCGACCCACTCAGCTTCCTCACGAGCGCCGCGCGCCGCTACGGCGACGTCGTGCAGTTCAGCCTCGGCGGCGGGCGAGCGGTGCTGCTCGCGCACCCGGACGACATCCGCGACGTGCTGGTGACGAACGGCCGCCTCTTCCACAAGGGACGCGGCCTGCAGCGCGCGCGGCTCCTGCTCGGCGAGGGGCTGCTCACGAGCGAGGGGGAGTTCCACCTGCGACAGCGGCGCCTCGCGTCGCCCGCCTTTCATCGCACGCGCGTGGAATCCTACGCCGACACGATGGCCACCTACGCGCGGCGGCGTGCCGAGCAGTGGCACGATGGCGAGACGCTGGACGTGTCGCGCGAGATGGCGGCGTACACGCTGGCCGTGGTGGGCAAGACGCTGTTCGATGCCGACATCGAGCGCGAGGCGCACGAGATCGGGGCCGCGCTCACGGCGTCCATCGAGGCGTTCAACTTCATGACGCTGCCGATGGGGGAGCTGCTGATGCGGCTTCCCTTCCCTGCCGTGCGCCGCTTCGAGCGGGCGCGCGACCGGCTGGACGCGACGATCTACCGCATGATCGCCGAGCGCCGCGCGAGCGGCGAGGACCGCGGGGACCTGCTGTCCATGCTGCTGCTGGCGCAGGACACCGAGGGCGACGGCGGGGGGATGAGCGACGTGCAGCTTCGGGACGAGGCGATGACGCTCCTGCTCGCCGGCCACGAGACGACGGCGAACGCGCTCGCGTGGACCTGGTACCTGCTGTCGGGCCACCCGGAGGTGGAAGCGAGGCTGCACGCGGAGGTGGACGCGCTGCGTGGTGCCACGCCCACGGCGGCGGACCTGGCGCGCCTGCCCTACACGCGCGCGGTGGTGGCCGAGAGCCTTCGCGTGTTCCCGCCGGCGTGGGTGATCGGCCGCACGGCACTCACCGACTATCCGGTGCGCGGCCAGGTGATCCGGAAGGGGAGCCTGGTGCTGTTGAGCCAGTGGGTGACGCACCGGGATCCGCGGTGGTGGGACGACGCGGAGGACTTTCGGCCGGAGCGGTGGGTGGGGACGACGGACGGTG
>DASURL010000141.1:0-7457 GCA_036280075.1 Gemmatimonadaceae bacterium
ACAGCCGCGGCAGGTTGATGGCGCCTTCCCAGCCGGCGGCGGTGAGCCGGCGCACGCTGCCATCGCGCCGCCGCACGGGGATGTCGAGGCCGAGCATCTGCGTCTTGGCCGGATAGTCGAGCAGCACTTCGCCCGCGCCCAACCCGAGCTCGCGCGCGAGCTGATCCTCCACCGCGACGACGAGTGCGCGGTCCTCGGCGATCCATTCGCCCGCGTCAGCGGGCAGCTCGGCGGCGGGGCACTCGAACAGCCGCTTGTAGAGGCGGCGCTCGCGCAGCGACGACAGCAGCGGCGTGGGCGCGCGCTGTGCCAGCTCGTGGAGCAGTCCCTCGTCCGTGAAGGCGGCGAGGGTAGCGGCATCGAGCGAGCCGGCGCGAAGGGCGCCTTCCACGAGCCGCTTGTACATCGCCGTCGCGCTGCGCACCGCATGGTGCCAGTACACGTTGCGGTACATCTGATACTTGGCGAACAGCAGCGACTCGAGCGCCGACAGCCCCTTCTCCGAGATGCCCACGGTGGCGGCGCCGCGCTCGGTGTCCTGCACCAGCTGCAGGGAGTCGAGCAGGCGCTCCACGTCGATGTCGCCGTAGTTGACGCCGCACATGAAGGCGTCGCGCTTGAGGTACTCGATCTTGTCGAGGTCGAGCGACCCGGAGATCAGTCCCTGGAAGGGGCTGTCGCTGGTGCCGCGGATGAGCGCCATGATGCGCTGGGGCGCGTCGCTGCCGAGCTCCTCGCGCAGCACCTGCGCCACGGCGCCCGTCGTGATGAGCGGCCGCGCCACCTCCTCGTGGTGCAGCGCGCCGATCTCCTCGAGTGCGTGCGAGAACGGGTAGTGGCCGATGTCGTGCAGCAGCGCGGCGCAGCGCACGACGCGGCAGGCGTCGGGGCTGACCTCTCCCGTCATGCCGCGCTCGGCGAACAGGGCGAGCGCGCGCTGCGCGAGGTGGTAGGCGCCCAGGGCGTGCTCGAACCGGGAATGGCTGGCGCCCGGATAGACCAGGTACGCCAGCCCGAGCTGCCGCACGTATCGGAGCCGCTGGAATGCCGGCGTGTCCACGAGCCGCAGCGCCAGCGGATCCACCCGGATGTTCTTCCAGAGCGGATCCCGGATGATCTCGTATGTCACGGACGGCTCGGTGAGGGGCGACCTGTGAGACGTGAACCGTGAACCGTGAACCGTGATTGCGGTCTGCAGTTACGTCGCACGTCTCACGCTTCACGGTTCACGCGCCGTTCAGCCCTGCGGCCCCGCGTTGCGGATCTCCGCCGGCACGGTGCCGAACTTCTGGAAGTTGGTGCGGAACATCTCGGCGAGCTTCTTCGCCTGCGCGTCGTAGGCGGCGGCGTCGCTCCAGGTGCCGCGCGGGTCGAGCACCTCGGACGGCACGCCGGGCACGGCCTGCGGCATGGCGAGGCCGAAGACCGGGTGGGTGCGCGTCGCCACGTCATCCAGCCGGCCCTCGAGCAGCGCATGCACCATGGTGCGCGTGTAGCCGAGCTTCATGCGCTTGCCCACGCCGTAGGGGCCGCCGCTCCAGCCGGTGTTGAGCAGCCACACGCGCGAGTCGTGCTCGCTGACGAGCTTCCCGAGCAGCTCGGCGTACACGGTGGGATGCCAGACGAGGAAGACGGCGCCGAAGCAGGCCGAGAAGGTGGCCTGCGGCTCGGTGACCCCGCGCTCCGTGCCGGCCACCTTGGCGGTGTACCCGGAGAGGAAGTAGTACATCGCCTGCTCACGCGTCAGGCGCGCGATGGGCGGGAGCACGCCGAAGGCGTCGGCGGTGAGGAAGACGATGTTCCGCGGGTGGCCGCCGCGGCCCGACGGCACCGAGTTCTCGATGTAGTGCAGCGGATACGACGCGCGGGTGTTCTCGGTGATGCTCTGGTCCTCGAACCGCACCCGCCGCGTGAGCGGATCGAGCACGACGTTCTCGAGGATCGTGCCGAACATCTGGGTGGTGCGGTAGATGTCCGGCTCGCCTTCGGCGGAGAGGTTGATCGCCTTGGCGTAGCAGCCGCCCTCGAAGTTGAACACGCCCTCGTCCGACCAGCCATGCTCGTCGTCGCCGATGAGCGAGCGATGCGGGTCGGCGCTGAGGGTGGTCTTGCCGGTGCCCGAGAGGCCGAAGAAGAGCGCCGTGTCGCCCTGCTCGCCGATGTTCGCCGAGCAGTGCATGGAGAGCACGCCCTGCTTGGGCAGGTAGTAGTTCATCACGGTGAACATGGACTTCTTGAGCTCACCGGCGTACCGCGTGCCGCCGATGAGGATCATGCGCTTCGCGAGGTTGAGCACGATGAACGTGCCCGTGCGCGTGCCGTGCTTCGCCGGATCCGACTGGAACTCCGGGGCGTGGAGCACCGTGAAGTTCGGGGTGAAGGTGGGCAGCTCGCTCGCGTCGGGACGGATGAACATGTTCCGCACGAACGCCATCTGCCATGCGTTGGGCGACACGTAGCGCACGGCGAGGCGGTACTTCGGGTCGGCGCCGCAGTAGAGGTCCTCGACGAACAGCTCGTCGCGCCCGTCGAGGTACTTCTGCACGTCGGCGAGCAGGGCCTCGAAGTGCTCGGGGGAGATGGGCTGGTTCACCTTGCCCCAGTCCACGTCCGCCTCGGAGCTCGGCTCCTTCACGAGGAACTTGTCGTTCGGCGAGCGGCCGGTGTGGGGCGCCGTGACGCCGACGAAGGGCCCCATGTCGGCGAGCTGTCCCTCGCCACGACGGATGGCGTGCTGGATCAGCATCGGCGCGACCAGGTTCCAGTGCACCTCGCCCGAGGGGTGGAGCCCCTGTGCGTCGAGGCTGCCCCGCAGCCCGGTGTCGTCCTGCGGCTTCGTCTGTGTCGCCATCTGTATGCCCTCGGTGCGGCCGGCGCGCCAGGCGCGCCGGACTAGAGTTTTGAGAAGACGGTCGCTGGCGCAGGCGCCGCGGCAAAGGCCGGCTCGACCGACTGGGTGCGTTCCTGTGCATCCACGACCGCCACGGCGGCCATGTTCACGATGTCCTGCACGTCGGCGCCGCGCTCCAGCACGTGCACGGGGCGACGCATCCCGACGAGGATCGGCCCGATGGCCGTGGCCCCGCCGAGGTGATGCACCAACTTGTAGGCGATGTTGCCGGCGCTCAAGTTGGGGAAGATCAGCACGTTGGCCTGCTCCTTCAGCATGCTGAAGGGGTAGTCCCGGTGCAGGATCACCGGGTCGAAGGCGGTGTCGGCCTGCATCTCGCCGTCCACCACCAGCGACGGATCCTTCTCACGCAGCAACTGCGCCGCGCGCGCCATCTTCTCGGCCTCGGGGTGCTTGACCGACCCGAAGTTGGAGAAGGACAGCATGGCGATGCGCGGCACGATCCCCAGCGTGCGGGTGATCCGGCTCGCCGCGAAGGCGATCTGCGCCACCTGCTCGGCGGTGGGGTTGATGTTCACCGTGGTGTCGGCGCAGAACACGACGTGCCGTTCGGTGACGAGCATGTACATGCCGCTCACCACCTTGGCGCTCGGGTGCGCGCCGATGACCTGGAGCGCCGGCCGGATGGTCTCCGGATAGTGCATCGTCACGCCGGAGAGGAGCGCGTCGGCATCGCCGCGCGCCACCATGCACGAGCCGAAGTAGTTGCCGTTGTACAGCTGCCGCCGCGCCTCGTCCAGCGACAGCCCCTTGCGCTGGCGGAGCTGCCACATGAAGTGCGCGTAGTCCTCGCGGCGCTCCGACTCGGCAGGATCCTCGATGTCGATCTCGTCGAGCGGAATGCGATTCTCGGCGGCGATGGCCTCGATCCGCTCGCGATTGCCGAGCAGGATGGGCGAGGCGATGCCGTCGTCCACGAGGATGTGGGCGGCGCGCATGATCTTCGGCTCTTCCCCCTCGGGGAAGACGATGCGCTTGGGCGCGCGCTGCGCACGGTTGATCAGGCCGCGGATGATCCCGCGGGCGCGGCCGAGCCGCAGCTCGAGGCTGTCGCGGTACCCCTCGAGGTCGATGAACTCGCGCGCCGCCCCACTCGCCACCGCCGCCCACGCCACCGCCGGCGCCACCCAGAGCAGCACGCGCGGGTCGAAGGGGAAGGGGATGAGGTAGTCCGGCCCGAACTGCACGTTGCGCAGGCCGTACAGCGCCGCCACCGAGTCGGGCACGTCCTGCTTGGCCAGCGACGCCAGGGCGCGCGTGGCCGCCATCTTCATCTCCTCGTTGATCTCCGTGGCGCGGACGTCGAGCGCGCCACGAAAGATGAACGGGAAGCCGAGGACGTTGTTGACCTGGTTCGGGTAGTCGCTGCGGCCGGTGGCGATGATGGCGTCGTCGCGGACGGCGCGCACCTCGTCCGGCGTGATCTCCGGTACGGGGTTGGCGAGCGCGAAGATGATCGGTCGCGCCGACATCTGGGCGACCATCTCGCGCGTCACGGCGCCGGCCGCCGAGAGCCCCACGAACACGTCGGCGCCGACGAGCGCGTCGGCGATCGTGCGCGCCTTGGTCTTGCTCACGAAGCGCGCCTTGTAGGGGTCCATGTCCCCTTCCTTGCGCCCCTCGTAGATGACGCCGGCGCGATCGCACATGATGATGTTCTCGCGCTTCACCCCGAGCCGCACGTAGTGCTCCGCCGTGCTGATCGCCGCGGCGCCGGCGCCGGAGAAGACGACCTTGATCGTGCCGATGTCCTTCCCGACGAGCTCCAGCGCATTGAGCAGCGCCGCACCGGAGATGATGGCGGTGCCGTGCTGGTCGTCGTGGAAGACCGGGATGTTCATCGTCTTCCGGAGCGTCTCCTCGATGTAGAAGCACTCCGGCGCCTTGATGTCCTCGAGGTTGATCCCGCCCACCGTGGGCTCGAGGAGCTGGCAGAACTTGATGACGTCGTCCGGGTGCTCCGAGCCGACCTCGAGGTCGAACACGTCGAGGTCGGCGAACTGCTTGAAGAGGTTGCCCTTGCCTTCCATCACCGGTTTCCCGGCGAGGGCGCCGATGTTGCCGAGCCCGAGCACGGCGGTGCCGTTGGTCACCACGGCCACCAGGTTGCCCTTGGCCGTATACCGGTAGACGTCTTCCGGATTGTCCTTGATCGCCAGGCAGGGCTCGGCGACACCGGGGGAGTAGGCGAGCGCCAGGTCGCGCTGATTGTTCAGCGGCTTGGTGGGGACGACGGCGATCTTCCCCGGCCGTCCACGCTCGTGATATTCGAGGGCCTCGTCGCGTTTCGTCATGGCAGACCTGTAAGGTAGCGGCCCGACGCGAGGTCGTGGAGGGGAGGGAACCCCTCGTGAACCGTGAAGCGTGAACCGTGAGACATGACGGCGGTGGTTACAGCGAAGTGGAGCACACCGTCGTATCATTGGTACCACTGCCATGATGGCCGCTTCCACCGCTGCTGCGTCCCGCTTCCGGAGCTGGTTCCGGCGCTTCGGCCGCGCGCTCGTCCTCGCGACGCAGCTCGTGGTGCTCGTCGCGCCGCTGGCCGAGGCGCACGACAACCGGCCGTTGGGCGCGCACGTGGAATCGCCGCGTACGGTGCCGCATCCCGGCCACCACGTGGACGAGTGCCCGGCCTGCCTGCTGCTCTCCGTGCACGGGCGCCCCGCGGAGCGGCCGCGTCTCGAGCTGTGCGAGCGTGAGCGGTGCGTCGTCGCCAGCCAGGCGACGGAGCAGGTGGTCGCCGCCGGCCGCCATCCCTCCAACTCCTCCCGGGCGCCACCCTCTGCGTGAGACCGTAGTCCGCCGCGGCGATCCCGTCGCCGGCGTCCTCAACTCACACGGAGAGAATGAAGCTCACGACGACCGCGCTCGTCGTGCTGGCGCATGCCGGCACGCTCGCAGCGCAGACGACGGCGGCGCCGGCGCGCGATTCCATCGCGCTGACGCGCGCCGCCGCGATCGGCGCGGCGCTCGCCCGCAATCCGCAGCTCGACGTGGCGCGCGAACAGGCCGCGCAGGCCCGTGCGCGGCGCACGCAGGCAGTGGCGATCCCCGACCCGACGGCCACCGCCTCGCTGGATGACCAGCCGGGGTTCCTGCAGCTCGGCCAGGCGCAGTCGAGGAACGTGGTGGTGGGACTCGACGTTCCCTTCCCGGACAAGTTCCGCCTTCGCAACCGGATCGCATCGGCCGACGTCCGTTCGGCGGAGCTGTCGGTCGAGTCGCTGCGGCAGTCGCTCGTGGCGGCCACCTCAGCCGCCTACGACACCCTGCTCGTCGCCAACCGGCACCACGCGATCGTGACGATGAGCCGCGAGCTCGCGGCGGACTTCCTGAAGAAGACCCAGGCGCGCTACGAGGGAGGGACGGCGGCGAAGCTCGACGTCATCCGCGCGCAGGTGGCGCTCGCCCAGGCGGAGAACGACCTCATCGGCACGGCGCGCGACATCCAGACGGCGTCCGATGCACTCGACCGACTGGTCGGCCAGCCCATCGGCACCCCGGTGGCGGCCCTCGATTCGCTCGCGGTGCCGCCCCCCGTACCGGATGTGGACCTGCTCGAACAGCAGGCGCTCGCCGCGCGGCCCGAGCTGGCCAGCCTGGCGAGCCAGCAGGCGGGCGCGCGCGCCACCACCGCGCTCGCTCGCGAGTTCTGGCTCCCCGATCTCACCCTGGGCGCTCAGCGCGACTACGGGCCGGCGGGGGCGGGCACGGGCGCGCTGTACACGGCAGGCATCGCGCTCCCCGTCCCCATCTTCTACTGGCAGCACAGCAAGGGCGAGATTGCCGAAGGCCGGTCGCGCGAGCGGGAGCTTGCGGCGTCCTACCGGGACCTGCGTGCGCAGATCGCGCAGGACGTTCGCGCCGCGTACGCCACGGCCTCGGCTGCGCTGCGCCAGGCCGTGTACATCCGCGACGCGCTCCTCCCCTCGGCGCGGGAGGCCTACCGCGTGGCATCCGTCAGCTACGGCCTCGGGGGTTCCTCGGCGCTCGACGTCCTGGACGCCCGCCAGAACCTGCTCGCGGCCGAGCTGCAGTACGCCGACGCGCTCGCCGCCGCCAACAGCTCGCGCGCCGACCTGGAGCGCGCCGTCGCGACCCCACTCACCAGGTTCGACACTCAGCCCCGGAGGGCTCCATGACCCGGCTTCTCTGCTGTGCCGCGGCACTCGCCCTCGTCGCCTGTGCCCGCGACGCGACCCCCTCGGCGACGGGCGATACCGCGATCGCGGCCACGGCGGACAGCGGTCTCACGGCGCGCGACGTCGCGCTGACCCCGGCCCAGGCGAGCCGCATCCACGTCGCGACGGTGACGATGCAGGCGTACCGTCCCGTGGTGCAGACGACGGGTACGGTCGAGTTCAACGGTGACCGTTCCACGCAGGTGCTCGCGCCCGTGTCGGGGCCCATCACTCGCATCCTGGTGAACCCGGGGGCGGTCGTGCAGCGCGGAGAGGCGCTCGCGACCGTGACCTCGCCGGACTTCGCCGCGGCGACGGCGGCGTACCGCAAGGCGCAGGCTGCGTACCTGAATGCGCAGCGC
>DASURL010000142.1:0-24475 GCA_036280075.1 Gemmatimonadaceae bacterium
GGAACGCCCCTTTCCGGGCGCCGGGCTCGCTGCGCTCGCCTGTGCTCTCCGGGCGCGCGCTGCGCGCGCTCTCTGCGAACGGCACACCCATCCAGTGAAACGCACCACCTCAACGCCGTGGCAGAAAGGCGGCGCCCCCGCGCCGCCGCCCCGAGAGCACAGGCCCGAGCGAAGCGACGGGCCAGGCGCCCGGAAAGGGGGGCGTTCCACGCCCCCCGCCCCGACTAGCTTATTATCCCTCCCATGGAACATCCCACCAAGGACATCACCATCATCGGCGCCGGCCCCGCGGGGCTGTTTGCGCTCTTCTACGCCGGGATGCGCCAGGCGTCGGCGCAGATCGTGGATGCGCTTCCCGAAGCGGGCGGACAGCTCGCGGCGCTGTATCCGGAGAAGTACATCTTCGACGTCGCCGGCTACCCGCAGGTGCTGGCGCGCGATCTCGTGAAGCAGCTCGTCGAACAGGCGGGGCGCTTCGGCGAGCCGATCCACCTCGGCCAGCGGGTCACCGGTCTCGAGCGGCGCGACGGCGAGTTCGTGCTGCACACGGAGAAAGGCGACTATCCCACGAAGGCGATCGTCGTCGCGGCTGGCATCGGCGCCTTCTCGCCGCGCCGCCTGCCGCAGCCGTGCGCCGAGCCCTGGTACGGGCGCGGCATCTACGACGTCGTCACCGACCCGAAGCAGTTCGCCGGCCAGCGGGTGGTCATCGTCGGCGGCGGCGACTCGGCCTTCGATTGGGCCACCCAGCTGTCCGGCGTCGCGGCGCACGTGGCGCTCGTGCATCGGAGCGATCGCTTCCGCGCCCACGGCGCGACCGTCGCCCAGTTCCACGGCGACGTGAACGCGGGGCGCGCGTCGCTCTACACCTTCCACGAGCTGAACGATGTCGTCTGTCGCAGCCGGGGCGAGCAGTTCAGCCACATCGTGCTGCGCGACGTGAAGGCGAAGACGACGACGGAGATCGAGGCGGATGTGGTGCTGCCGATGCTCGGCTTCGTGAGCGACATGGGCCCGATCGCCGAGTGGGGGATGACGTTCGAGAAGGACGAGATCGTCGTCAACCAGCTGATGGAGACGGGGCGCGAAGGCGTGTGGGCGGCGGGGGACGTGACGACCTATCCCGGAAAGCTCAAGCTGATCGCGTGCGGCTTCGGCGAGGCGGCGACGGCGGTGAACCAGGCCGTGCACTGGATCTACCCGGACAAGAAGGTCGCGCCGGGTCACTCGAGCAACATGGCGCTGTTCGGGCAGAAGGACGACTGATCAGCGACGTGCAAAGCGGAAGGCGTCGATCGCGCTCACGACCGCGATCACGCCCGCCGCGGTGAAGCCCGGCGCGCGGCACGGGCGCTCGGTGACGCGGCGGTTCACGGTGTAGGTGTACGGATTGCCGAACGGATCCTGCGCCGTCTGCTGCACCGCCTGCATGCTCTCGCGCTGGCTCATGCCGCAGGCGAGGGCCACCCCGGTTCCGATGAGGGTGAGCGCGCCGCGCACCGGCCGGCCGGCGTAGAACTGGCCGGCACCGGGTATCACGAGCCCGAGGGTGAGGGCGCGCGCCGGCGAGAGCGGCTGCTCCTGCAACTCGGCCACGCGTGCGGCAACGGCATCGCGATTCGACGCCTCCGGCTCGAGTCGCAGGTACTGCTGGAAGTCGCTCGCCGCATCGGCGCGGCGCCCGAGCGCGCGACGAACCACGCCGCGGTCGTAGTACGCCGCCGCCCAGTCGGGAGCGAGGGAGAGCGCCGCGGTGAACGCCACGTCGGCGCTGTCGAGCCGGCCGTGCTCGTACGCCGTCACCGCGCGGTCGAGCGTCGCGGCAGCGCGCAGCGAATCGGCGTGGCGCGTGCCGAGCAGGAGCTGCGCGAGCCGGGCTCGCGCGTCGGCCGCGTCCGGCGCGTCCGGCGCGAGCGCAATGAAGCGACAGTACGCCCTGGTCGCCTCTGGATCGCTCCCCGTGCTCTCCTCGGCGCGAGCGAGCTGATAGGCGAGGTCGGCGTTGGAGGGGTCCAGCGCTGCGGCCTGGCGGAGCAGGTCGCGAGCGGCCACACGGTCGCCGAGGATGGCGGACTGCTGCCCGCGCTGGGCGAAGTCCTGGGCCTGCCGCACCTGCACGGCCGAGGGGGCCGCTGGAGGAGAGACGGGTGCGCACGCGGCGCGGGTCGCCACGGCCGGTGCGCCGCGCAGCAGCGGCTCGGCCGGCGCGAGGCGCTGTGCGCCGGCGAGGCTCGCCGCGGTGCAGCAGGCGGCAGCGGCGGCCACGAGCGCAACTCTCATTTCACCCCGATGCTCGCGCTCCCCGTCTTTCCGGAGACGGTCGCGGTGATGGTCGTCCTGCCGGAATGCACGCCGGTGACGCGACCCGAGGAGCTCACGGTGGCGATGTAGGTGTTGTCGGAATGCCAGGTGAAGGCGGCGGTGGAGATCGTGTCGCCGTTCACGTCCACGGCGGCGGCGAACAGCTGCACGCTGTGGCCGACTCTCAGGTTCGAGACGGAGCTCGGCGAGACGATGACGCGGTCCACCGATCTCGCACCGACCGTGACGGTTGCACTCCCCGAGTTGCCGTCGCTGGTGGCCGAGATGATGGCCGTGCCGGCGGCGAGCGCCTTCACCACCCCCGCCTGCGTGACGCTCGCCACGGCAGCGTTGCTGGTCGTCCACGTCACGGGGCGATCGGTGACGATGGCGCCGTTGGCGTCCTTCACCGTGGCGGTGAGCGTGGCGCTCTGGCCGATGGTGAGCGAAGCCGTCGTGGGAGCGATGGTGACGCTTCCGACCGGCACGGCGACCACGGTAATGCTCGCCGTGTCGGCCTTGCCGTCGAGCGCCGCCACGACGCTCGCCGACCCGGTGGCCACGGCAGTGACGAGCCCCGACGTGGAGACGGTCGCGATCGACGTATTGCTCGACGTCCACGTCGGCGCGCGACCGGTGACCGCGGCGCCCGATTGATCGGTGACGTTCACTGCGAGCTGCACCGTGCTGCCGCGCTGGATCGTCGCGGCCTGCGGGAGGATGGCGACACTGGCCACGGAGGGTGCCGCGACGCTCACGGCGGCGCTGCCGCTGATCCCTTCGCTCGTGGCGGTGATGAGTGCCGTGCCGGCAGCGAGCGCGGTGACGGCGCCCGATGCATCCACCGTCGCGATGCCGGTGTTGCTGCTTGCCCAGATGATCGCCCGGCCGTCGAGCGGCCTGCCGGACGCGTCGTACGCGACGGCACCGAGCGTGGCGTGCGCACCGGGCGCGAGGTCCACGTGCGCCGGCGCGACGCTGACGCTGGCCACCGGGACCGGCGTGACGGCGATGGACGCGAGCCCCGACTTTCCATTCGCGCTCGCCGCGACCTGCGTATTGCCCACGGCGCGCGCCGTGACCACGCCGGCGGGAGAGACGGTCGCGATGCTGCTGTCCTGCACCGACCAGACGACCGCGGGACCCGAGACCGTCTGCCCGCCCGCGTCACGGAGCGTGGCTTGGAGGGGAAGCGTGCCGCCGACCGCGACGCTCGCCGTGAGCGGAGTGACCACCACCTCGGCCACGCCGGGCGCACTCAGGTCGGTGGTGGTGATGCCCCCGCCACATGCCACGGCGAATGCGCTGGCCAGCAGCGGCCACACATCCCGCGGCACGGCACGCCGATGCCGCACGCCACGAGGCCGCGCGTTCACGATGCGCCCGGGCGCTGGACGTAGACCGGCCGCGAGCGATGGGAGCGGGTGCCGTCACCGAGCTGGCCGTCGAGGTTGTAACCCCAGCAGAACGTCTCGCCCGCCGTGGTCACGGCGCAGTCGTGCGAGCCGAACGCACGGATGGAGGCGAACGAGTGGCTGCCGGCGACGCGGACCGGGATGGCGCTGTCGGTGTTGCCGTCGTTGCCGAGCTGGCCGTACACATTGCTTCCCCAGCACCAGCCGTCTCCGTTCGCGGAGAGCGCACAGCTGTGCACCGCGCCCGCAGCGACGTGCGTGAAGCGCTCGCTGCTCTTCACGCGCACCGGCGTGAGCCTCGCGTTGGTGGTGCCATCGCCAAGCTGACCGCTGGAATTGCTCCCCCAGCACCATGCACTTCCGTCGGCGGCGATGGCGCAGGCATGGGCGCTTCCCGCCGCGATGGCCGTGAAGTGGTGACTGCCGCGCACTCGAACGGGGACGCGCTCGCTGGCGGTGGCGGAATCGCCAAGCTCGCCGGATGCGTCGCTTCCCCAGCACCACGCGTCGCCGTCCGTATTGAGTGCACAGGTGAATCCCCATCCCGCCGCGAGCGCAGTGAAGCGATGATCGCCGGCCACGGCGACGGGCACCGACTGGCGGCCGCTGCGCGCATCACCGAGCTGGCCGGTGGCGTCGGAGCCCCAGCACCACGCCGTTCCGTTCGTGGCGAGTGCGCACGCGTGGGCGCTGCCGGCGACGATGGAGCTGAAGTCGTGGCGACCCGCGACGCGCACCGGTGACTCGCGTGCCGCGGTGGTCCCGTCGCCGAGCTGTCCGGCGTCGTTGTCGCCCCAGCAGTACGCGTCGCCGTTCGCGGTGAGGGCGCAGCTGTGCGACATGCCGGAGGCGAGGGCAGTGAAGCGCCCGCCGGTCACCGGTGAGAGTGGCGCCGTGAGGCGCGAGATGTTGTCGGTGCCGAGCTGGCCGCGATCGTTGCCGCCCCAGCAGAAGGTGCGGCCGTCCTCGGCCAGGAGGCAGCTGTGGCGGCCGCCGACCGAGACGCGCACGCGGCTGCCGGTCGGAGCGGGTGCAGGTGATGGTGCCACCGGCGGGGCCGCGATCGGCGACGCGACGGCGGTCGGCACTGCGGCGCTGGCCGTCGGTGCAGGGGGCGAGGCTGGCGCCGGCACCGGCGAGCGCGACGATTCGGTTGCGGGCGACGCCGCCACGCGCATGGAGTCGGCGACGGAGGCTGGGGCTTGCGCGGTCGACGCGGGCAGTGCGACCGACCTCGGCGCGTCGTTGACCGCGATCACGCCGTTGGAGACCCGGAACTGCGCGTCGTCCACGGGCGCGCGCGAGTGGATGCGCACGGCGCTCACCACGAGAGCGAGCGCGGCGAGCGCGCCGATGCCACCGCCCAGAGCGAGCTGTCGACGCGAGAAGGAGCGCCACGCTGGCGCCGGGACCGGGCCGGGCTCCATCACCTCGCGCCAGTCGATGGCCACCACCGATTCCGGCTCCGGCCGCGCCGCGCGTTCCACGCGCACCGTCGCGCTGGCGGCGGGCTCGGACACGGGCCACTCGCGCAGCGCCTCGCGGCCGTCGAGTGCGGACAGGAAGGCATCCGCGCCGGTCCAGCGTGCATCCCGCTGCTTCTCCACGGCACCGGCGAGGGCGCTCACCAGCGTGGGAGGAACGCCGTCCAGCCGCGCACGCGGATCGTCGAGCTGCACGTGCTTCTGGTGATAGAGCACGGAGTAGAGCGCTTCCCCGGCGAAGGGCCGCTTGCCGGTGAGCATCTCCCAGCCGAGGAGGCCGAGCGAGTAGATGTCGGCACGGGCATCGAGGTCCTCGCCGTCGATCTGCTCCGGCGCCATGTAGGCGGGCGTGCCGATGGCCACGCCATGCATGGTGAGCTGCTGTGCCTCGGCCGACATCGACCGCGCGATGCCGAAGTCGGCCAGCACGGCGCGTTCGTCGTCGGTGATGAACACGTTCTCCGGCTTCACGTCACGGTGGACGATGCCCATGCCGTGGGCGGCGCCCAGCGCGCTCGCGACATCGCGCAGCACGTTCGCCGTGCGCGCCGGGGCGAGTGGCCCCTCGTCGCGCAGGATCTCGCGCAGCGTGCGCCCCGACACGTGCGACATCACGAGCGCCACGCCGTTGTCGCCGAGGTCGAGGACGTCGCGGACCGGCACGACGTTCGGGTGGTCGAGCTGGGTCACGAAGCGCGCCTCGCGGGCGAGGCGCGCACGAGCCTCGTCGTCGTCCGCGAACCGGGAGCGCACCAGCTTGATGGCCACCTCTTCGCCGGTGGCACGCTCGCGCGCGAGGTAGACGACGGCGGTGCCCCCTCGTCCGAGCTCGCGGAGGATCTCGTACTCCTCGGCCAGTGTGTCGAGCGCGGCTGGCGCTGGCTCGGCGTTCAGCATGGCGTGATGGCGGAGGATGGCGGCGGGCGCATGATGTCGGCGCGCGTCAACTGGTGCAGAAGCGGAGCACCACGTCGCCCAGCTCGATGCGGTCGCCGTCGAGCAACGGGCGCGGTCCTTCGAAGTCTTCCAGCGCGTGGTCGTTGACGACCACCGGATTGGTGTGCGACAGGTTGGTCACGAGCCAGCGGCCGTCGTCATATGTGACGCGCGCATGGCGGCGGCTCACCGTGCTGGAGGTGAGCGTCACCTGCTGTGGCGACGACGCGACTTCGCGGCCGAGGATCATCTCCGCCGGCTTGCCGGGAACGCGCACGAAGCGGATCACCTGCTGCGGCGTTATGCCGGAGACGACTTCGAGCCGCGCGGGAAGGAGCTGTACCGCCTCGTCGGTGGGGCGGACGAACTGCATCGTCTCCTCGAGCGAGGCTTCGGGCGCGGCCGGTGGCAGGTCGATCCTCACCGGCTCGGCAGCGGGGGCCGTCGGCTCGGCAGCAGGAGCCGTCGGTTGCCGCGCGAACTGCGGATGGAGCGGGTAGACGAGCGGCGGCGGCACACGCTCGCGCGAGGGGCGGCCGGAAAACCACCACACGACCTGCGCGACGATGGCCGCACCTGCTGCAATGACGAGGAGACTGACGAACAGAGTGGTCACGGGCGGGCTCGCGATGCGTTGATCCGCCTGGTGCACAGGGACGGTGGGAGCAAGGCGAGCAAGAGACGTTCCGCAGGCTGGCGAGCTCGACGGAGATCGTCATCCCGATCGTGGACCACTCAGCGCGAGTCGCCGTCGAATCCGTTCGGGTGGCGTGCGCGCAGCTTCTCCAGGTTGCGTGCCGCCACGTCGCTCAGGGGGAGGTCGACGCACCGCGCGGCGATGGCGAGGCACCAGAGTGCATCGCCGAGCTCCCTGGCGAGGGCGTCGCGATCCAGGGGGCGGCCCTGCATCACGTGCTTTCGCACGTGCGCGAGCGCTTCTCCCGCCTCCTCGGCGAGCCCGGCCGTGGCGTCGAGGAGGCGCTGCTGGTCGTCGAGCGCGGGATTGATCGTGCGCGCCGCGGCGTCCTGGTAGGCGTCCAGCTCGCTGGTCGCGCTCACGCGTACGTCACGCGCGGGTCGGCCTTCGCGTAGGCGAGGTCGGTGAGCAAGTTGACCAGCACGAACACCACGCTGAGGAAGAGCACCGACCCCTGGATCGCCGGCAGGTCGCGGCGGCCGATGGCGTTCACCACGTAGCGGCCGAGGCCCGGCCAGCTGAACACCGTCTCGGTGAGGATACTGCCCGTCAGGTACGAACCGAAGTCGAGGCCAAGCACGGTGATCACCGGGATGAGCGCATTGCGCAGCGCGTGGCGCCAGACGACGATGCGCTCGCCAAGGCCCTTCGCGCGCGCGGTGCGCACGTAGTCGGCGCCCAGCGAGTCGAGCATGGACGAGCGCGTCATGCGCGCGAGGAAGGCGATGGAGCGCATTCCCAGTGCGAGCGCCGGCAGCACCAGATAGCGCAGCCCGCCGAACCCCGACGGCGGGAGCCAGTGCAGGGTGACGGCAAACAACAGGATCAGCAGCAGGCCCACCCAGTAGACGGGAAAGCTGATGCCGAGATATGCGACGACCAGCCCGAATCGGTCGATCGGACCTCCCGGATTACGCGCGCTGAAGATGCCGAGCGTCACCCCGCACACCGTGGCGAGGAGCATCGCCGCGCCGGCGAGCTCCAGCGTCTTCGGGAAGCGCTCGATGATGTCCCTGATGATCGGGCGATTGGTGATGTACGAGCGGCCGAGGTCGCCCTTCGCCACGCCGGCCACGTAGTGACCGAACTGCACGGGCAGGGGATCATCGAGGCGCAGCTCGGCACGCAGGGCGGCGATGGTGGCGGAGTCGGCGCGCTCGCCGACCATGGCCTGCACCGGATCGCCCGGCGCCACGTAGAGCAGGAGGAAGGCGACGATCAGCACGCCGACGAGCGTGGGGATGGCGAGCAGCAGCCGCCGGAAGATGAACGCGCTCACCGGCGCGCCTTCGCCGAGTCGGCGGACGACTTCGTGGTGATGCTGACGTTCGTCCACGCCTGGCCGTTGAAGATCACCGGGGGCTGGAAGCCACGGATCCACGGCTGCACGGCGTACAGCTCGCTGTAGAACCAGAGATAGATCAGGGGCGCGTCCTTGAAGGCCATGTCGTCCGCCTGGCGGTACATCTCGGTGCGCTTCGCCTCGTCCTGCTCGCGGCGCGCAGCGCTGACGAGGGAGTCGAATTGCGGGTTGGAGTAGAAGGAGACGTTGCCACCGACGCCCTTGTTCGCGCTGTGGAGCAGCGGATAGAGGAAGTTCTCGGCGTCGGGGTAGTCGGCGTACCAGTCCTTCACGAAGAGATCGGCCTGGCCGTTGCGCGCCGCGGCGCGCGCCGCGGCGCTCTCGCGCTGCACGATCTTGATGCGGAAGCCGGCGAGGGCAAGGTAGCCCTGCAGCGTCTCGGCAATGCGCACGTAGATGGGCGTCGTGGAAGTCCAGAGCTCGAGGTCCACGCCGTTCGGGTAGCCCGCTTCCTTCAGCAGCGCGCGCGCGCGCAGGGTGTCGAACTGGTAGCCCATGCGCGTCTTGTCGCTGCCGTCGAGGGAGTAGGGGATGACGCCATTCGCCAGCTCGCCGCGATCGGCGATCAGGTTGCGATTGATCGTGCGCCGGTCCACCGAGTAGTTGAGCGCCTGGCGGACGCGAGGGTCGCGCAGCGGACCGCGCGTGGTGTTGATCGCGACGTACACCAGCTCGAGCGAGGGGGCGGAGGCGAGGAGCTTCTTCCGCTCGCTGTCCTCCTCCCAGTCGCGGATCTCACCCTGCGGCACCTGGAGCACGTCCACGTTGCCGCTCTGGAACTCGGCGACGGCGGTGCTCGGCTCGGCGATGATGCGCGCCTTGAGGGAGTCGGCCTTCGGCGCGCCGCCCCAGTAGTCCTTGTTGGCGGAGAAGAGGAGATAATCGTCGTGGTGCCACTCGACGAGCTTCCACGGGCCGGTGCCGACCGGGTGCTCGCCGAAGTTGGCGGGGACGTTTTCCGGCGCGATGGCCGCCACCGGCATGGCGAGGAGCTTGGGGAAGATGGCGAACGGCTCCTTGAGGGTGACGACGACGGTGGAGTCGTTCGGGGTGGCGAGGCCGGCGATGGACTTGCCCTTTCCTTCGGCGAAGTCCTGGGCGCCGAGGATGGGGTAGAGGGGCCAGCCTCGGCCGCCGCGGACCTTCGGGTCGAGCACCCTGCGCCAGCTCGAAGCCACCTGGGCGGCAGTAAAGGGCGTCCCGTCGGTGAATTTCACTCCTCGTCGGAGGTGAAAGGTGTAGATCGTACCGTCGGGGGAGACGTCCCAGCTGGTGGCGAGCCCGGGGACGACCTTGGCATCCGGGGTGAAGCGGGTCAGCCCGTCGAACAGGTAGCCGACGACGCGGCCGGTGGGGACGTCGGTGGAGAGGGCGGGGTCGAGAGAGCGGGGATCATAGTTGTCCCGCGAATCCACGAGGGTACGCCGGTTGGAGCCTCCGCCGCTTCCGCCGCAGGCCAGGAGAAGGGTGGGGAGCAGGAGGGTGAGGCAACGGCGCATGACGTTCTGGCGTAAGCAGTTGACAGTATGACGAAGGCGCGAGAACTTACCGGCGCTGCAGTCGAGCGTCAATGAAAGTCGCGCCCGCCGGAGAGGCCCCGCCGAGCGGGCGCTCGGTGTCTCGTGGCATGTCGCCGCTGCAAGTTGCGTCCCCTCCTTCCTCATCGCCCACACATGGCTCAGCAGGTCGACCGCCCTCCGCGTCCAACGACGCGACTGGAGGGCTACGTGTTCCGTCGTCCGCTGTCGGGGCGCGAGCTGCTGCCGGCCATCGGGGCGGGGATCGTGACGGGGCTGGCCGGATTCTACGTGGCGCGGCTGTTCCTCGAGCGCACGCCGCTCCTGCCGGAAGAGCGGCGCCTGCACAAGCACCACGCGACGGGGACGACGGCGCGACGCACGCGGGGCGGGCGTGGCGCGCGGGGATGAAGTGGTGGCCTGACGCGCCGACGCGGCGCCGCTGCCGTCTCGCGCTGACGGCACTCCTGCTTGCCGCCCTGCCGGCGCGCGCGCTGGCGCAGGGCCTCGAGTGTGACGGCACGGAAGGCGAGCGCGAAGTCCGGTCGCTCGACTTCACGGGGAACGAGGCGTTCTCCGACCGCGACCTCGCACTGCGCGTGTTCACCACGCCGTCGGATTTCCTCCAGCGTCGCCTGCACGTCTTCGGCACGCGCCGCTGCCTGGACAGCGACGCGCTGCGGCTGGACGTCGGGCGCCTGCGCGTGTTCTATCAGCGTCATGGCTTCTACGGCGCCTCGGTGGATACGTCGGTGGTGGACGATCCGTCGGGCGGCGTGCACGTCAGCTTCCTCATCGCGGAGGGGCAGCCCGTGCTGATCGACTCCCTGCGCATGTCGGGGCTCGACAGCGCCGTGCGGAGCCTCGTGGACACGAGCAAGCTGCCCCTCCGGAAGGGAGAGCGGTTCGACCGCACCGTGCTGCAGGCGACGATCGATTCGATCAAGACGCGGCTGCGTGACAACGGCTTCCCGCGTGCCGACGTGGCGGCGAGCTACACCGTGGACACGGCGGCGCACCGCGCCACGCTCGGCCTCGACGTCCTCTCGGGGCACAGCGCGCGCATCGGCGAGGTGCGCGTGTTCAACCAGCCGCTGCCGGGCGAGGAGCCGAAGCTCGGCGCGCGCACGATCCAGCGGCTCGCGCTGGTGCGGCGGGGCGACGTCTACCGGGAGCGCGACCTCACGGACACCCAGCGCGCGCTCTACCAGACGGACCTCTTCACGAGCGTGGAAGTGCGGCTCGCGCCCGACAGCGTGCAGCCGCCGGGCGACAGCCTGGTGACGGTGGACCTGCTGCTGCGCGAGAACTACCTGCGGCAGATCAGCACGGAGATCGGGTGGAGCGTGCTCGACTGCTTCAAGGAGCGCACGCAGTACGTGGACAAGAACTTCCTCGGCGAGGCGCGGCGGTTCGAGCTCACGGGGCAGGTGTCGAAGGTGGGCTACGGGGACCCGACGCGGATCGGGGACGGGAACCTCTGTGCGCCGGCGATCCGCGACGACCCGTTCAGCGAGCGGCTCAACTACTTCGTCTCCACGGGGCTTCGGCTGCCGACGCTGCTCGGGTTCCGCACGTCGCCCAGCCTGACGATCTACAGCGAGCGGCGCAGCGAGTACCAGGCGTACCTGCGCACGACGCTCGTCGGCGGCGAGGCATCGCTGACGCGCGACGTCGCGCGTGGGGTGCCGCTCCGGCTGGCCTATTCGCTCGAGCTGGGGCGCACCGACGCGTCGCCGGCGCTGCTGTGTGCCCTCTTCAGCCGCTGCGACTCGGAGTCGCGCGCCTTCATCACCGACCGCAACCGCCGTCTCGCGGTGACGAGCGCGCACGTGGAGCGCGTGCGCACCGACAACCCGTTCGTCCCGCGCAGCGGCACCATCGCGCGGCTCGACGTGCGCACCGCCTTCCGGGAGCTGGGGTCCGATCCGAAGATCCAGTTCGCGAAGGGGCTCGCCGACTTTGCCGTCTACCGCCCGCTGTCGCCCTCGGTGACCTTCGCGGCGCGGGTGCGCCTGGGCACGGTGCTCGGCCGCACGCTGTCGTTCGGGGATTCCACCGGCTTCATCCCGCCGGAGGAGCGTCTCTATGCCGGGGGCGCGTCGAGCGTGCGCGGCTACCAGCAGAACGCGCTGGGCGACCTGACGTACATCGCGGAGAGTGCACCGGACACGATCCGCGGGCTCGGTGACACGCTCTACTTCGCGCTCGGGGCGGGGCCGGACAGCCAGGCCGTGCGCCGGGTGGTGCCGCTCGGTGGCAACTCGCTCATCGTCGGCAACATCGAGCTGCGGATCCGGAGCAAGTTCTTCCCCGAGCTGCTCCAGTACACCCTGTTCGCCGATGCCGGTGACGTGTGGCAGCGCGGCACGGTGATCGGCGGCCGGAGCCACAAGGCGTCGGCGCTCTTCCTGAACGGGCTGCGCTGGACGCCGGGCATCGGGGTGCGCGTCTTCACGCCGGTGGGGCCCTTCCAGGCGAACGTGGGGTATAACCCGTTCCCCCGGCCGAAGGGAGCGATCTATTACGACGCGCCTCCCGATCCGGCCACCGGCTTCGCGCCGCTGTACTGCGTCACGCCCGGAAACCGCATCCCCGCCGTCCCCAACTCACGCGGCGTCTACGAGCAGGTGCCGGGCGCCGTTTGCGATCCTTCGTTCCAGCCGGAGCAGAAGAACAGCTTCCTCAGTCGTCTCACGTTCACCTTCTCCATCGGCCCCGACTTCTGAGGCCGCGGTCCCGCCCCATCCCCCGCGCATGACCCGTCGCAACTTCGTCGCCCTCGTCAGCCTGTGCATGCTCGTCGTGCTCGGGCTGATCGGCGTCGGCGTCGGGCTCTTCTTCACGCAGTCGGAGACGGGGCAGGCGGGGCTGCGTCGCGCGATCGAGCGACAGGTGGCGTCGGGGATCAAGGGGAAGCTCTACCTGGGCCGGATGCGCGGGAACTTCCTCACCGGCATCGCCATCGATTCGCTCGAGCTGCGCGACGAGGAGGACTCGCTGTTCATCGCCACCGGTCCGCTGCGCGTGGAGTACGATTTGCGCGACATCCTCGACCGTCGGCTGCACCTGCGGAACGTGGACGTGTCTCGCCCGGTGGTGGTGCTGCGGCAGCACCAGGACGGGAGCTGGAACTTCCGGCACGTCTTCGTGCGAAAGGGACCGAGCCGGCCGAGGGGCCCCGAGCGGGGCTTCGGCGACTACGTGGTGATCGACTCGTCGCACCTGCGCAACGCGAGCTTCCGGCTCACCATGCCCTGGCATCCGGACGACTCGCTGCACGGCGCGAAGCTGGACAGTGCGGTGCGCTTCAACCTGGCGCGCGGCGACCACGAGATCCGCCGGGTACGCGATGGCGCGGTGAGCGGCTTCACGCAGAACTACCGCTGGACGAACATCTACGCGGCAGTCCCGTTCGCGCGCATCGCCGACCCCGACTCGGCGGCGCGGCTGTTCGTGATCGACACGCTGCATGCGATCGAGACGGTGCCCACCTTCCGCTGGCGCAACGTGGCGGGCCGCGTGCGCGTGCTGGGCGACTCGGTGTGGATCACCGCGCCGCACTTCGACCTGCCGGGGTCCACGGGCCACGCCGAAGGGAAGATCACCTGGGGCAGTGACCTTCCCGTGCGCTACGCCATCCGCATCTGGGGCGACTCGGTGTCGCTGAAGGACGTGGCGTGGGTGTACCCCACGCTGCCCACGACGGGCGGCGGCAGCATGGTGCTGGACATCCGCAACGAGAAGAACCTGCACCGGCTGGACTACGCCATCACGAACATGGACGTGCGCACCACGAAGTCGCGGCTCGTGGGGGACATGACCTTCGAGACGGGCGGACCGGTGCTGAGCGTGCACGACGTGCGCATGACGGCCGATCCGGTGGACTGGGACCTCCTGCGCACGCTGAACGGCAAGCCGTTCCCCGCCGACTGGCAGGGCACGCTGACCGGCAACGTGAAGGCGCGCGGCGGGCCGCTCACGAACTTCGTGGTCGACGCCGCCGACGTCACCTTCCGTGACGCGCACGTGCCGGGCGCGGTGTCGCACTTCACCGGCCACGGCGAGCTGGACATCCTGCAGCCGGCCTTCACGGCGTTCCATCGCTTCTTCGCGGCCACCGATCGCCTCGACCTGCGCTCGATCACGACCATCTATCCCGCCTTTCCGCGCGTCGGCGGCATCGTGACGGGCAGCGCGGTGCTGGACTCGTCGTGGCTGGACGTGCGCGTGTCGAACGCGCAGCTCACGCATACCGACGGTCCTGGCGAGCCCACGCGGGCCACGGGCGGTGGCCGCATCACGTACGGCGAGACGTTCATGACGTACGACCTGGACCTGCAGATGTCGCCGCTCTCGCTGACGACGCTCGCGCGGTCGTACCCGATGCTGCCGCTGCGTGGCACCTTCGCCGGCCCGATCACGGTGCAGGGGCAGGCGCCGGACCTCATGGTCACCGCCGACCTCACCGGGGCGGCGGGGCACCTGATGTACGCCGGTCATGTGGACGCCGATTCCATCGGCGGGTACGGCGCTCGCGGCAGTGGCGGGTTCGAGGCGCTGGACGCCGTGGCGCTCGTCGGGCGCACGTCGCCCGCCTCGAGGCTCAATGGCGAGTTCGACGTGGACCTCATCGGCGACTCGCTCGCCACCCTCGACGGCTCGCTGGCCGTGCGACTGAGCCCGTCCGAGGCGGACGACGTGCAGATCGGCAGCGGCGCGTCGCGGCTGCGCTTCGAGCGCGGCGTGCTCCGGGTGGACACGCTCGTCGTGGCCGCCGCGCCGGGCACCCTTCACGCCGCGGGGACCCTCGGCCTCACGCGCCCCGCGGACGGTGATTCGCTCACCATCGCCGTCACCGTGGACTCGCTCGGCGGACTGCGGCGCTACCTGAGGAGCAGCTCGCCGGTGACGATCACGGGTCGCCCGGTGAAGCCGGATTCGCTGCGCGGCACGCTCGCGTTCCATGGCGCGGTGCACGGCTGGCTCGATTCGCTCATCGTGCGGGGCGCGCTGAACGGGCATTCCCTGTTCATGAACGGCAACACGGCGCACCTGCTCAGCGGTGCGCTGGCGCTGCAGAGCGTGCACGGCCACACGAGCGGCACCGTCTCGCTCCGTGCCGACACCATGCTGGCCGGCGGCCTTCGGGTGAAGACGGCGACGCTCGGGGCGCAGGTCCAGGACCGGAACCGCGCGCACTTCGACGCCGGCGCCACGATGGCCGGCGGGTCGTCGCTCCTTGCCGCCGGCGACTGGTTCGCGCTCGGCGACACCGCCCACATCACGCTGGACACCATGAACGTGGCGCTCGGCGATGCACGGTGGACGCTCCGGCAGCCCTCGCACGTCGTGCGCTCGCCGGATGGCGTGACGATGGACACGCTGGTGCTGGCGAGCGGGAACGGCGGCCGGCTCTCCGGCTTCGTGAGCGCGCCGAACTCGGCGCCGGTGCGGATGCACTTCCGCGCCGATGCGGTCCCGATGGCCGACATCGGCCACTTCGCGCAGCTCTCCTCGCCCGCCGAGGGGCTGCTCACGCTGGACCTCGCCGCCACCGGCACGCGCGAACAGCCGGTGATGACGCTGGACGCGCGCGTGAAGGACGTGAAGTTCGACGCCTTCTCGGCCGACGCGCTCACCCTGCTCGGCCAGTACGGCGACGAGCGCGCGAAGCTGCAGGCCGCGGTGCTGCGCAACGGTCGCGCGGTGCTCGACGCATCGCTCGACTACCCGATCGCGCTCACGCTCTTCTCGGCGAAGCCGACCGGCGACTCGCTCCGCGGCCGGATTCACGCCGACAGCGTGGACCTCGCGCTCGTGGAGCCGATGTCGGCGAAGCTGCGCAATACGGCCGGCTGGCTGGCGCTCGACCTGGCGGTGAGCGGGAAGCCGGCCCAGCCCCACGTGGGCGGCGTGGCGAGCGTGCACGACGGCGGCTTCGAGGTGCCGGATGCCGGCATCCGCTTCGCCGACATGAACGGCCAGTTCCGCGTGAATGCGGAAAGTGACTCGCTGTCCATCGAGCAGCTCCGCCTCACGAGCCCCGCCAGCGACGGGAAGGCGACGCTGAGCGGCTCGGTGGTGTTCCGCGACCTGGCGAACCCGAAGATCGACCTCCGCTTCGACGCGCGGAACCTGCGCGTGGTGGACAAGCGTTCGCTGGCGCGGCTCGACGTATCGACCGGGAGCAAGGGGCTCACCCTCGTCGGCACGCCGGCCGAGGCGACGCTCAGCGGCGCGGTGAACGTGGATCGGGGCACCATCTACATCCCCGAGCTGGTGCGCAAGGACCTCGAGGAGCTCACCCTCGACGACTTCGCGATGTTCTTCGACACCACCGACGTGCGCAACCGCTCGCTGATGCCGGCGGCACCCAGCACGCTGGTGGAGCACCTGAAGCTGGCCGGCGTGTCCATCAACCTGGGCGACGACGTCTGGCTGAAGTCCAAGGAAGCGAGCGTGAAGCTCGGGGGCTCGCTCAACCTCACGCGGGCGCGCGACGACCGCGATGCCTCGCGCGCCTTCGACCGCGACCTGCTCACCGACTCCACCACCACGGCGCCGAAGTACCGCCTCGCGCTGAGCGGCTCGCTGAGTGCCGACCGTGGCACCTACCTCCTGGACCTCGGCGTGGTGAAGCGCGAGTTCCAGGTGACGAGCGGACGGATCTCGTTCTTCGGCACGCCGGACTTCAACCCGGCGATCGACGTCACGGCCCAGTACCGGGTGAAGCAGAGCAACCGGTCCGACATCCTCGTCCAGGCGCGCATCGTCGGCAACTTCTTCCCCCAGCCGGCCCTCGAGCTGACGAGCAACGACCCCGCCATCGGGGCCTCGGACCTCGTGAGCTACCTCGCGACGGGACGGCCGGCCGCCGAGCTCACCGACACGCGCACCGCCACGAGCGTGCAGCGCGTGTCCGAGATCGTGCTGCCGACGCTCAGCGCGTCGGTCAACCAGGCGTTGCGCGACCAGTTCGGCTTCATGGACCTGTTCCAGATCCAGTCGGGCGTGCTCAACGACCAGGCCAACGGCGTGGCGAACGGCGGCGACCAGGGTGCGCTGAGCATCTTCAAGAGCACCCGCCTCGGCGGGGAGAAGCAGATCAGTGACCGGCTGTTCCTGAGCTTCAGCACCGGCCTCTGCCCCGCGCTCAACTACGGCTCGGACGATCCGAACAACTCCGGGCTGCGCGGCCTCGGCAACTCCATCGAGGGGAAGGTGGAGTATCGCTTCCCCATCCAGGGTCAGGGGCGGCTGTCGCTGCGCGCCGGCCTCGATCCATCCGCGAGCTCGCTCCGCTGCGGCGCGACGAACAACCTGCGCGGGTTCGTCGCCACGCCGCAGCAGTGGGGCCTGTCGCTCTTCCGCTCCTGGTCGTTCTGAGCACGCGCGTCCTCCTCATCGCCAACCCGGCGTCACGCCGCGGCGCGCGACTCGAGGGAGTCGCGCGCGCCGCGTTCCAGCGTGAAGGCGTGGCGTGCGACCTGGTGCGCACCGCGCGCGCGGGACACGCGGCCGAGCTCGCGGCCGAGCGCGGTCACGACTACGACATGGTCTTCACTCTCGGCGGCGACGGCACGGCGATGGAGGCCGCCGGTGCGCTCGCCGGAACGGGGATCCCGATCGGCGTGCTGGCGGGCGGCACGGGGAACCTGCTCGGGCGCGCGCTCGGCATCCCGCTGAAGGTGCAGCGTGCCGTGCCGGCGCTGCTCCACGGTGACGTGCGTCGCATCGACCTTGGCGTGGTGCTCGGGCACCGCTTCGCCGTCGCGGCGGGGGTGGGCATCGACGCGGCGATGGTGGAGGAAACCCCGACGTGGATGAAGCGCCGGCTCGGCGTGCTGGCATACACCATCATCGCCACGAAGGCGGCGCTGCGTGGCGTGCTGCGGCGGAAGTTCTTCGTCGCCCGCGTCGAAGTGGACGGGGAGGTGATCGAGCGGGAGGCGGCCGCCGTGCTGTTCGCCAACTTCGGCGCCATCCTCGAGAACCGGATCGCCTTCGGTCCCGACATTGCGGTGGATGACGGATTGATCGACTGCTGCGTCTTCTCCCCGCGGCACCTGTGGGACGCGCTGCGGATCATGTGGCGCGTCACGCGACAGGACTTCCGGCCCGACCGGTCGATACTATATAGGAAGGGCACGAAGTTCCGGATTTCCACCGAGCCGGTGCTCACGCTTCAGGCCGATGGTGAGCTGCTCGGGTCGACGCCGGCCGAGGTCACCGTGGAGCCGCTCGCCGCACGCCTGCTCGTCCCCCGCCGCTGAGATGTCGCCTCTCCCCACCGTTCCCCAGCAGTCGCGCCGATGACGACCGATCGTGAGCCCTCCGGCTCCGCTCTCGTGCCGCCGGGCCTCGAGCGCCAGCTCGAGCTCGACGCGCTGGCCGAGCGCTATCGCTGCGTGGTGGAGATGTCGAACGATGCGATCCTCATCACGGATCCCGAGCGGCGGATCGCGTTCGCGAACCCGTCGGCCATCGCGCTGTTCGGCTACGGCTCGGCGCTGCTCGGCATGTCCGTGGCGCGCACCGTGGCCGAGGAGGCGCGCGAGGACGTGCGCCAGCGCGAGGATCGCGCCCTGCGCGGCGAGCGGCTGCGCTACGAGACCATCGTGCGGCGTGCCGACGGCGAGCGGCGCACGGTGGAAGTCGCCACGGCGCCGCTCGAGGAGCGAGGCGAGGTGGTGGGCATCGTCGCCTCGCTGCGCGACGTGACGGAGGAGCGACGCGCCCGCGACGCGGTGATCCAGTCGGAGGCGCGCTACCGGAACCTGTTCGAGTCCGCGACCGACGCGATCTACACGCTGGATCTCGATGGCAGCTTCACCTCGGTGAACGAAGCCCTCGTGCGGCTCACCGGCCTGCCGAAGACGGAGCTGCTCGGCCGCAGCTCGCGCCTGCTGTTCGACGGGCACGAGCTCGCGCTGGTGACGGAGGAGTTCCGCCGTGCGGTCGCGGGGGACGCCGTCCGCTTCGAGTGCCGGCTGCGGCGTGCCGATGGCGAGCGCCGCCTGATCTCGGTGACGAACACGCCCATCCGTGCCGCACGCGAGGTGATCGGCGTGCTGGGCGTGGCGCGTGACATCACGGTGGAGCGCGAGCGAGCCGCTGCCCTCGAACGCTCCGAGGCGCGCTACACGCGCCTGCTGGAGTCGGCCTCCGACGGGATCTTCACGGTGGACGCGGGGGGCTGCTTCACGGCGGTGAACCGCGCGCTGGAGCGGGGCGTCGGCCGCGGTCGCGATGAGCTTGTGGGCGCGCCGTTCGCCGGCGTGGTGGACGCACGCGACCTCGCCGCCGCACAGCAGCTGCTGCGCGACACCGTTGCCGGGCAACGCTGCCGCGGTGCGCTGCGCTACCACGCCGCCGACGGCACCGTGCGCCACGGCTCGCTGATCACGTCGCCGGTCGTGGAGGACGGCGCCATCGTGGGCGTCCTCGGCATCATGCGCGACGTCACCGACGACCAGCGCCTCGCCGAGCAGCTCCTGCAGCAGGAGAAGCTCGCCGCCGTCGGCCAGCTCGTGAGCGGCGTGGCGCACGAGCTGAACAACCCGCTGGCCGGCGTGCTCGCCTACGCCCAGCTCCTCCTCGCGTCGCACGTCGCGCAGGATGCCGAGACGCGGCAGGCCGTGGAGACGATCCATCACGAGGCGACGCGTGCGGCGAGGATCGTCTCGAGCCTGCTCACCTTCGCGCGACGGCAGACGTCGGAGCGCGCCGATGCGGACATCAACGCGATCGTCGCCGACACCCTCGCGCTGCGTCGCTATGCGCTGCGTGCGGCGGGGATCGAGCTCGATGTCTCGCTCGACCCTGCGCTTCCGCGCACCTGGGCCGACCCGTTCCAGCTGCAGCAGGTGATCCTCAACCTGGTGACGAACGCCGAGCAGGCGCTCGCCGAGTGGCTCGGGTCACGCCGGATCGGCGTGCGAACCACGCACGAGGACGGCGACATCGTCGTCGCCGTGTCGGACACCGGGCCCGGCGTGCCCGACGGCGAGGGCGATCGCATCTTCAATCCCTTCTTCACCACCAAGCCGGTGGGGCAGGGGACCGGGCTCGGGCTGTCGATCTCGGACGGGATCGTGCGCCAGCATGGCGGACAGATCAAGGTCGAGTCCGCGCCGGGCCGCGGTGCGACGTTCGTGCTGCGCATCCCGGTGCAGGTCGTGCCGACGGAGCCGGCCGGGAGCGACGCGGGCGATGTGCGGACACTCCCCGCGACGGGCGACGGCCGCCGCCTTCTCGTCGTGGACGACGAGCCGGCGATGCGCACGGCGATCGGGAACTTCCTCTCCTCGCTCGGCCACGGCGTGACCGTCGCCGCGGGCGGGCTCGAGGCGCGCGCGCTGCTCGACCGGAACGAGTACGACGTGGTGCTGCTCGACCTGCGCATGCCGGATCTCGGCGGCGACGACCTCTACCGCGAGCTCGCGCAGCGCGATCCCCGCCATGCGCGACGCGTGGTCTTCGTCACCGGCGACACGCACAACGCGCAGGCGCGGAAGTTCCTCGCCGACGCCGGCCGCCCGAGCGTGAGCAAACCCTTCCAACTGGACGACCTGGCGACGGTAGTCGCGGGCGTGACGACCTGATGGCCAAGATTCTCATCGTCGACGACGAGCCGGACATCGTCGCGGCGCTCGCCCGGTACTTCGAGCGCGGCGGCCACGACGTGCTGCGCGCCGGCACCGGGGAAGAAGGCGTGGCGCTCGCGCAGCGGGAGCGGCCGGCGGTGATGCTGCTCGACCTGTACCTTCCCGACATGTCCGGCTTCGACGTGCTCGAGCGAACGAGGGAGCATCGCCCCGTCGTCATCATGGTCACGGGCTATGGCGACATTCCCATCGCGGTGCAGGCGATGCAGGCGGGCGCGGAAGGGTTCCTCACCAAGCCGGTGGAGCTCGCGCACCTTGGCGCGGTGGTGGATCGGGCGCTGGAGAAGGCCCAGCTGCGCGAGCTGACGCGCGCGGCGGGTGCGCGGAGCGGACGCGCTGCCACCGACATGCTGCTCGGGCCGTCGCAGCCGATGCGCGAGCTGGCGCAGCAGATCGAGCTGCTCGCGCGCAGCGAGCGGACGGTGGCGCTGCTCGTCGGTGAGAGCGGCGTGGGGAAGGGTCGCGTGGCGCGCGCCATCCATGCGCTGAGCCCGCGGGGGGCACGCGCCTTCCACGAGGTCAGCTGCGCCATGCGCCCGGTGGAGGCGCTCGACGTGGAGCTGTTCGGCGCCGAGCGCCAGGACGAAGGCCCGCTGCCGGGGCTGTTCGAGGCCGCCGACGGCGGCACGCTCTTCCTCAATGACATCGGCGAGCTCCCCGCCCAGCTGCAGCCCACCCTGCTGCGCGTCCTCGAGACGCGGCGCGTGCGCCGCACCGGCGGCAGCCGGGAGGTGCCGGTGGACGTGCGGCTCATCGCCGCGACGTCGAGCGACCTCGCGACCGAGGTGACCGAGGGACGATTCAGCGAGGATCTCTACTACCGCCTCGGCGTGATGCCGGTCCACCTGCCGCCGCTGCGGGCGCGCTCGCCGGAGGATCTTCGTGAGACCGTGCACGCGCTGGTCACCGAGCTGCGGCGCGGGCTGCAGAACGCGCCGTACGGCGTGAGCGACGAGGCGCTCGAGGTGATCGGGAGCTATCCGTGGCCGGGCAACGTGCGCGAGCTCCGCAACGTGCTGGAGCGCGCCCTGCTGCTGGCGCGCGGCGAGGAGCTCGTGGGGGTCACGCACCTGGCGGCCGAAGTGCGCGGCATCGGCGACGACGCGGCCCTGCCGCACGTGTCGCGCTCCCTCGCCGAGGTGGAGCGCGCACACATCGAGCGCACGCTGCGCGCGCACGGCGAGAATCGCACGCGCGCGGCGCGCGAGCTCGGCATCTCCCGCGCCACCCTGATCAAGAAGATTCGCGAGTACGAGCTCGGCGAGCGGCCGAGCGGAAGCCACCTTCGCCTGGAGGACGCATGAGCAACCTGCAGGAGCACGACGCGATGACCTGCCGCGCGTGCGGCAACGAGGAGCGCGCCTCGGAGGGATATCCGTGCGAGAGCTGCGGCACCTTCATCTGCCAGATCTGCAACCTGCGCGGCGTGACGAAGTGCAAGGCGTGCCGGGTGAAGGAGGCGCCGATGCCGAAGTGGCTCGAGGACTGAGGCGAGCGCGATGACGACCTCCTTCGCGCCGTGCGGGCTGGTGGTGGGCCACGCCACCGACGTCGACGGTGCAACCGGCTGCACGGTGGTGCGCGGCGAGGGGCGGCCGTTCCGCTGCGCCGCGCACGTGCTCGGCCGCGCGACGGGCACGCGCGAGCTTGCGCTGCTGGATCCGGCGCACCTGGTGGACCGCGTGGACGCCATCCTCCTCGCCGGCGGCTCGGCGTACGGGCTGGACGCCGCGGCGGGGGTGATGCAGTGGATGGAGCAGCACCAGCGCGGCTTCGCCGTGGGCGCCGGCGTGGTGCCCATCGTTCCCGCCGCGGTGGTGTTCGACCTCGCCCCGCTCGGCCGGTTCGACGCACGGCCCACGCCGCAGATGGGTCATGACGCCTGTTCGCAGGCGACGCACGCGCCCGCCGAAGGCAGCGTCGGTGCCGGCACCGGCGCGACGGTGGGCAAGGCGGCCGGTCCGGGCGCCGCGATGAAGGGCGGCATCGGGCTCGGCGCCGCCGATGCCGGTGACGTGACCGTGCGCGCGATCGCCGTGGTGAATGCGGTCGGGGACGTGCGCGACGCGAGCGGCAGCATCATCGCCGGCGCGCGCACGCCGAGCGGCGAGTGGCTGGACAGCGCGCAGTGGATGGCGCGCGGCGCCGGCGAGCCGCCCCGGTTCGACGCGGTGGCCGGACACAACACCACCCTGTGCGTGGTGAGCACGAACATCGCGCTCGATCGCGTGGCGCTCGGCTCGGTGGCCCGGGCCGCGAGTGCGGCGCTCTTCCGGCGCATCACGCCGGTCGGCACCTCCTTCGACGGCGACGTGATCTTCGCGACCGCACCGACGGCGAGCGAGGTATCGGCGCCCGCGGCGCAGGTGGAAGCGCTGGCGGTGGAAGCGCTCGAGACGGCGATCGAGCGGGCGGTCCGCACACGCCGGCCCGGAGACGTCCTGACCTGATGCAGGAGAACGACACGCCGCACGCCACGGTCCGCACGCCCGTCGCGCCCGTCTTCGCCGAGGCGCGCGTGGCGAGCGCGCAGATCTCGCAGCTCGTGGCCGGCCGCCGCCTCGAGCTCCTGGAAGAGCGCGACGACTGGTTCCGGGTGCGCGGCCCCGACGAGTACGAAGGGTGGGTGCATCGCGGCTACCTGGAGCACGGGCCGGAGTACCACGCGCGGCTCGATCGCGTGTCGCTCGGCTGCGTGACGGTGGACGCGGCCGGCGCGCGGCGCGCGATGCCACTCGGTGCCCTGCTCGAGCCGGAGGAGCGTGTGGAAAGCGGCGAGGCGGTGGACGTGCGCGAGCGCGCCTCGCGGTTTCCCACCGAAGCGGCCGCGATCACCAGGAGTGCGCTCGACTTCTTCGAGGGGACGAGCTACCTGTGGGGGGGCATCACTCCCTGGGGCGCCGACTGCTCGGGGCTCGTCCAGGCCGTCTTCTCCCTGCACGGCGTCCAGCTGCGACGCGACGCCTGGCAGCAGGCGCGGCAGGGCGAGCCCGGCCCCGCCGGCCTGCTCGACGCCGAGGCGGGCGACCTCCTGTTCTTCTCCGATCGCGTGGACGGCCACATCACCCACGTGGCGATCGCGCTCGGCTCACGCCGCCTCGTCCACCTCGCGCTCGGCCGCGGCGGCTACGCCGTGGAGCAGCTCGACGACGAGCGCGATCCGTACGTGGCGAAGCTGCGCGAGCGGTACGTCCATACCCGGCGCGTGCTCATGGCTACTTGCGAACCTCGAGGCGTCACGGCGGGTGAATCGTGACGCGTGAGCCGTGAATCGTGACGGCGTTGGCAGTTGCGTCTCACGTTTCACGCTTCACGTCTCACGGGCAGTTCAGCTCATCCACACCGGTGTCGGCGCCGCGGTCGCGTTGGCGGCCGGACGCACCTGGATCGGCACCTCGGCGCGTGTCGTGCCATCGAGGCCCACGCGCATCAGGTAGCTCCCCGCCACGTCCAGCGGCAGGTCGAGGTGCGCGACCAGCGGGAAGTCCATCTCCATCACGCCCGCGGGCGGAGCGGCGATGCCGAGCTCGCCCTCGCTGCTCCAGAGCTCGTTGCCGCTCGGGCTCAGCCACTGGAGCGAGACGCTGTGGTTGCCCACGTCGGCGGGCGTGCCCTTGAGGTGCACCACCAGTGTGGCGCGCGGGTGCAGCGCCGGGAGCGTGCCCACCTGCAGCGCGTCGAACACGCCGAGGATGTTGAGCTTTCCTTCCTGCGAGAGATTCGCCGCATCGGCGAAGAGAGCGAAGGCCACGTGCATCCTGCGAAGCTAGCACGCTGTCGCGCCGTTTGCGACGGAGCAATGCCCGTCTAGCTTTCGGCATGGCATCGACCCTTCCCGTGACGGCCGGGCGCCACGATCAGGCTGCCCCCGCCGGACTCACCGTCACTGATTTTCTGCTGCTGTGCATGGCCCTCATCTGGGGGGTCAACTACGCCGTCGTGAAGTTCGGTGCGGGGCAGGTGGAACCGCTCGTCTTCAACGGCGTGCGCGTGCTGCTCGCGTCCATCGTGCTCGTCGGCATCGTCATGCTGGGAGCGCAGGCGTGGCCGCGTGGCCGCACGCTCTGGGCGCTCCTCGGCCTCGGCGTGCTC
>DASURL010000143.1:0-16009 GCA_036280075.1 Gemmatimonadaceae bacterium
GGCACCTTCGCCGCCGCGAGCCGCTGGACGAGGTCCACGGTGGAGCTGAAGCGCACGTTGCGGTCGTCGTCGGCGTGGATGAGGAGGACGGGTGACGTCCAGGTCGCGATCGACGCGACGGGCGACGAGCGCCAGGCGACGGCGGCGGCGCTGTCGCGATCGGTCCGTTCGTAGCGCCACTCCATGCCGCCGAAGCGGCGGCCTCCGTCGGAGGTGAAGTCGTGCACCCCGTGGATGTCCACGCCGGCGGCGAAGAGATCGGAGTTGCGCGCGAGGGCGAGCGCGGTGAGGTAGCCACCGTACGAACCGCCGTAGATGCCGATGCGCTTCGGGTCCACGCCGGGCAGTGAGCGCAGGTATTCGGCGCCCGCCTTGACGTCCTGGTACTCGGCGGCGCCCTGCGCGCCGGCGTTCGGCGCGCGGTGGAAGTCGTAGCCGTAGCCGATGCCGAGGCGGTAGTTCACCGAGAGCACGGTGAAGCCCTGGCTCGCCAGGTACTGGTTCAGGGCGTAGGCGTTGGAGTAGTAGTCGGAGTAGTTCCAGCCGAGCTGCATCTGCCGTGGCGGGCCGCCGTGCACGTACACGATTGCCGGCCCACGCGAGCCGGCCTTCGGTCCCGCCGGGGCGAAGAGCTGCGCGTGCACCTCCACGCCATCGGGCGCGCGGAAGGTGACGGGCTGCGGTGTCACCAGCTGTTCCGTCGGGAAGTCGGCGGGGATGCGATCGGCGCCGAGCCACCTGGGCGGGCCGCCGTTCGCCGGCATCACCGCCGGAAGCGGTGGACGCTGCGCGGTGGCGCCGAGCAGGGCGATGGTGCGGCCATCGCCGGTGAGCACGGGCGACCATTCCAGCCCCGTGCCGGGCGTGAGCACCTTCGGAGCGGCGCGATCCACCGGGACGCTCACCACGTGGCGGCGCTCGAGATCGTTGGGCGTGCTGCCGGTGTTCGCGGTGAAGTAGAGGGTGCGTCCGTCGCCACTGATGGAGACGTGCTCCGCCATGTAGTTGCCCGGCGTGAGCAGCAGCGGCTCCCCTCCCCCCGCGGAGATGGAGTAGAGGTGCGGCCACCCGTCGAGATACGACATGAAGACGATGCGGTTGCCGGCAGCCCAGTGCAGGTTGTAGCCGCCGTGGGTGCTCGGCACCGAGCCACGCAGCGTGGCGGGACTTTCGTACAACGGGTGCGCCGCACCGGTGGCCGCGTCGCCGATCCAGAGGGCCCACGGCTGCGGGAACTGGCCGAGCGACGGCTGCGGCGCGCCGCCGGCGCCGGGGCGACGCACGAAGACGATGCGCGTGCCGTCGGGGGACCAGCGCGGCGAGCCGTCGCGCGAGGTGGTGGGCGCGAGCCAGAGAATGCTCGTGGAATCACCGCTGTAGATGCCGACGAAGGCGTGGTCGCCACGGTTGGCGACGAAGGCGATGCGCCTGCCGTCCGGCGAGTACTGCAGGCTGCCGACGTTGCCGCGCACGCTGAACAGCTTCTTCGCCGGCGCGCTGCCGTCGATGGGAACGATCCACGGCTGGTCGTCGCGGATGAACAGCACGCGATCGCCGCTCGGCGCGATGACGGGGTCGTCGCCGTCCCCGAGGAGAATGGGTGCGCCACCGGTGGTGGGGACCGACCAGAGCTGGATCTTCGGTGCGACGGGGCTGGAGAGCGGATTGGGTGAGGGACCGTCCCAGTTGCCGCCGTGATCGCCGCCGCGCACGTACACCACGTACGTGCCGGCCCCGTTCAGCGCGAGGCTGGTGAGCTCCTGCCCGTCATCGACGTCGTACGGAGTGAGGCGGCGCGGCGTGTATTCCGGTGCGTCGGCCGTCCAGACGTTGCGCTTCCCCGCTTCGTTGAGGGCCCAGGCGATGCGGCCACCGGCGGGCGCTGCGGCCAGCTCGTTGGGGAAGGGATAGCTCGTGACCTGCTCGAGGGTGAACCCCGACTGCGCGGCGTTGGCGCCCGAGGAGCTCACGTAGACGGTGAGCGGTCTCTGCGCGGCGAGCGGAAGCGCGACGAATGCGAGAGCGGCGGCGAACGTGATGGGGCGCATGGGCGAGGGCGAGAAGGTCGGGATGCTGCGATTCTCGCCCACTAAACGGCACAGCGCAACTGCTCGTGAACCGTGAATCGTGAACCGGAACTGCGAACGGCACACCGAGGCCAGTCTGGTGTGCCGTTGTGGTTCACGGTTCACGGTTCACGGTTCACGGTTCACGGTTCACGGTTCACGGTTCACGGTTCACGCTTAGTCATCCCGTCGCGATCCGCTTGAGCGCCTCGAGGGCCTGCACGGCACGCGGGCTCGGGAGGGCGCCTTCGGCCAGTGCCTTCACGAGCTGGTCGTCGCGATGATAGAGATCGTTGCCGAAGTAGAGCTGTCCGTCCTTCACGTACGCCGTGGCGTAGTCGATGTAGACGGGGATCTTGTGCGGGAGCTTGACCCAGTTGTTGTCCTTCCCCTGCTCCGCCTCGCGCACCCGGCTCTCGTCCCAGCCGAGCACCCAGGAGGCGAGCTGCAGCGGCTGCTGCACGCGGATGCAGCCGTGGCTGAAGGCGCGGACGTCCTTGTCGAACAGCTCCTTCTCCGGCGTGTCGTGCAGGTAGATGTTGAAGTCGTTCGGGAAGAGGAACTTCACGAGGCCGAGCGAGTTCTCCGCGCCGGGCTTCTGTCGGATGCGGCGCTCGCCGCCGTCGGTGAAGTACTCGAGGTTGTTGCGCGCCATGTAGCCGGGATCGGCAGCGATCTTCGGCTCGGTCTCCTTCGCCTGGATGTCGGGGGTGATGTTCCAGTAGGGCCGGAACACCACGGTCTCCATGGAGTCGGCGAACACGGGCGTCGCCTTGTCCTCGTACTCCTCGCCGACGATGACCTTCATGTCGAGCGCCTTCTGCCCCTTGTCGTAGGCCGTGAGCTGGAAGGCAGGAACGTTGACGAGGATGTAGCGGGTGCCGAGCGAGCGCGGGAGCCAGCGATGGCGCTCGAGATTCGCCGCGATCTGGCCCAGGCGATACGCGGCGGGAACGTTCATCGCGTTGACCGTCTCGCTGCCGAGGGCGCTGTCCACGGCGATGCCGTGGCGTGCCTGGAACTGCGCCACGCCCGCCGCGAGGCCGGCGCCGTACACGGCGCCGCCGGAATCGGCGGGGACGTCGATGCCTTCCGCAGCCAGCCGTGCGCGCAGCGCGGCGAGGCGACCGGCGGCGTCACGGTCGCCACGCTTGAGCGCCTTGCCGTCGGGCACCTTCGGGAAGCCGCCCTTGTTCACGATGTCGCGGTAGTGGGCGAGCTCCTTCTGGAGGCCGGCGTAGTCCGGGTCCTGCGGCCGCATGGCGGCGATGGACTTGTCGAGCGGAAGCTTCGTCAGCGTGCGAACGAGGGCGCTGTCGAGGTTGTCGCCCTCGGGGTTGATGTGCCAGCTCTGGGACACCGACTTGGGATCCACCTGTCCGATGAGGTAGTCCTCGCCGAGGGCGGCGTACGTCGCCGTCAGCAGCACGTCGGCGTCCGCGTACTGCTCGGCGGTGGGCTTCGGGTTGCGGCGCAGGGCAGTCAGGGCGTTGGCGAGATCGGCGATCGGATAGTCGTCGATGCGGAGTCCGTCGTCACTCGCGTGGAGCGCGGTGTTGGTGAGCGCGCCAGCGCGATCCTTGGCGAGGCCGTCCTCGACGAGCCAGAGGGGTGTCTGGCCGAAACGCTTGTAGAGGCGTCTGGTGTGCTCCCAGGCGTCGTCGCTGATCGCGTCTGGGCGCTTGCCGTCGAGCCGGGCGGCCACGGCGGAACGCAGGGCGGCGATCGGTACGCCGTTCACCGCGGTGAGGTTGGCGGGGGACCAGGGGGCACCGACGTCGCCCGAGGCGGAATCCCGGTTCGACTTGCTGGAGTCGCCGCCGGTGGAGCAGGCAGCGACCAGTGCGAGCGGGAGGAGGAGGCGGGCGGCGCGTCGCGACCGCTCGAGGAGCTGGATCATCAGAAGGTCTCGCCGATGATGTGAAGGGTGGCGGCCTCACCCGAGGCGCCTGCCGAACCCTTCAAGGCGAGATACGGGCCACGAGGTCGGCGGGCGCGACCGCTGGCTCGGGAACGGCTCAGGTTGGCCCGTTCCGTGCTTCAGGGGGTGGAGAACGACGAGCCCGGCTTCGGCCGCGTGCGCTCGATGCATCAGGGCAAACTGACGAACACAGGATGACGAACATGCGCGATATGTCCTCGACGACCAGGAAGACCCGCAGCACCGGACCGGCACCGGTGCAGAGCGACCGGCGGCAGCGGAGCCGGCTGCGCGACCTGTGCGACGAAGTGCTGGCCTCGTTCCGGGTGGCGCAGTCCAGGGAGCTGATCAGCGCGGACGAGCGGGCGGAGTCGCGGGCGATGCTGGCGGCGATGACGCCAGCGCTCTCGCGGTAGGGGGAAGGCACGATTCCCGACCGGGCCTCGCCGGTCGGAGTGATCATTGCGCGCGCCCGTCGGCGTGGACAGCCGACGGGCGCGTGGCGTTGTGGTACCACGGTTGCAGCGGCGCACGACAATCATTTCGCCTGCATGCAACCCAAGTCTCAGGCAGATGCGACAGTTGGTGGACGCGTCCGGACGCGAGTGGCATGTGTACGAGCGCGGCGATCGGGCGGACTCGCCGGCGGCGGGTCAGAGCAGTCTCGTGTTCGACACGGAGGGGCTGGTGCGACGGCTCTGGCAGTACCCGCCCAGCTGGGCGGACCTGTCGGATGACGCGTTGCTTGGCCTGATGGAGGACCCGGCTCGGCTGCGGCGGTAGCGGGCGGTAGCGGGCGGTGTTGGCGGGGCGCGGCGGGCGCTTGCCAATTCGCACCCAATATTGTATACAAAGGGATGTCCTCCAACTCTTCGTGGTACCTGCCCATCGGGCGGGAGGTCGAGGTGTTCCGTGCCTGCCACGAGCGGCGCCTCCCCGTGATGCTGAAGGGCCCCACCGGCTGCGGGAAATCACGCTTCGTCGAGCACATGGCGCACGCGCTTGGCCGACCGCTCGTCACGGTCGCCTGCCACGACGACCTCTCGGCGAGCGACCTCACCGGACGGTTCCTGATCCGCGGCACCGACACCGTGTGGACCGACGGCCCGCTGACGACGGCGGTGCGCAGCGGCGCCATCTGCTACCTCGACGAAGTGGTGGAGGCGCGGCAGGATACGCTCGTCGTCATCCACCCGCTCACCGATGACCGGCGCATCCTCCCGTTGGAGAAGACCGGTGAGCTGCTCGAGGCGGCGCCGGGATTCCAGCTCGTCATCTCCTACAACCCCGGCTACCAGCACGCGCTCAAGGACCTCAAGCCGAGCACGCGGCAGCGTTTCGTGGCCATGGAGTTCGACTTTCCACCGCCGGCACAGGAGGCGGAGATCGTGCAGCACGAGAGCGGCGTGGCGGCGAACGTGGCGCGCGCCCTCGTGGACGTGGCGCACCAGGTGCGCCGGCTGCGCGACCAGGGGCTGGCCGAAGGCCCGGGCACGCGACTGCTCGTCTCCACGGGGCGGCTGATCACGAGCGGCATCGCGCCACGCCAGGCGTGCCGGACGGCGCTCGCCAATCCCCTCACCGACGATCCCGACCTGCTGGCGGCGATCGACGACTTCATCACGCAGACGCTGTAGCGTCCCGGCTCACATGCGATTCCGGCGCTTCCTGCGCAATCGCGCGATCGGCATCACGCGCCGCGCCGTGGCACCGGCCGCGCGGTGGCGTCAGGATCGCGCGCCAGCGACGCTCGAGCTGCAGCAGGTGCGACGCCGGCTGGAGCTGCTGCTGGCGGGAATGTACGGCCGGCCATGGCGAGTCGGCGCCCAGGGTGCAACGCTACGCGCTGCGGCCCCCGGTGCGGCAGGCGCGATCGGCACGCAACCCGACATCGTGCTCCCGCGGAGCATGGATGCGCGCGACGGCCAGGAGGCAGCCGCGGCACGCTATCGCCTGCTTGCCATCCAGCAGGGGGAGCGCGTCGTCCGCGGCAGTGCGACGATCGCATTGCCCGACAGCATGCTCGAGCGTGATCTCTACACGCTCGCCGAAGGCGCAGCGGTGGATCGCGCGATCGCGGAGCGCGCGCCGGGATTCGCCGGCATGCTGGCCGAACGGCATGCGCATGAACTGAGACAGCGGCCCGACATCCGGAGGCTGAGTGCGGTGGAGCGAGAAGTGGAGCTCACGGCGCGTGCGCTGCTCGGCGGACCGGAACACGGCGATGCGCTCCCGTCACTTGCTTCGGCGGAGGCCTCGCTCGCGTGGGCACGGGCGACAGCCGCGCGCATTCGTTCCGCGCTCTCGACCGACACGCGCTATCGCGGGCTGCCGGGCATGAACGAGTGGCGCGTGAAGCCAGCCGAGCGCGAACCGGATCCCTACCCGTTCCTTTCCGATTTCACGATCGGCGAGCGACGGCCGGAGGAGCAGGACGGCGCGGACGGCGAATCGGGAGAGGAGCGTGCGGATGGCAGCGCCACCATCATCACACAGGACGCCGCGGAGGACCGTGAGGGCGCCAAGCCTGGCGCAGACATGTCCAGGTCGCACCCGCCGCGCGGGTCACTCAACGGCATCAGCTATCCGGAGTGGGACACCTACGCTGGCGTGAACCGGCCGGAGGCGGTCACGGTGCACGACGAACCGGCGGCCGAGGGAAGCATCGAGTGGGCAGAGCAGACGCTCGCGTCGCACGCGGCGATCGTGCGGCAGGTGCGGGCGCGGTTCGGGATGCTGCGCGCACGACGGACGCGGCTGCGCGCCCAGCGGTCGGGCGACGAGCTGGATCTGGACGCGTGCGTGCGCGCAATGGTGGACCTGCGCATGCGCCGCGCGCCGAGCGACCGGCTGTACCTGCACGACCTGCCGGCGCGCCGGACGCTCGCCATCGCGCTGCTGGTGGACGTGAGCGGCTCGACCCGCGCGACGGTCGCCGACGGCCAGTCCATCCTGGAGGTGGAACGGATGACGGTGCTGCTGGCGAGCGAGGCGCTGGATGCACTGGGCGACCCGTACGCGGTGCTCGCCTTCTCCGGCTGCGGCGCGCACGACGTGCAGATCCGCACGGTGAAGCGCTTCAGCGGCGACGGGCCCGATGTGGTGCGCCGGCGCATCGCCGGGCTCGCGGCGATGGACAACACGCGCCTGGGCGCGGCGGTGCGTCACGCCACGGCGGTGCTGAACGCACAGCCGGCGGAGCAGCGGCTCCTGCTCATCGTCTCCGACGGGAAGCCGAACGACGTGTACGGCTACCAGGGCGAGTACGCGATCGAGGACTCGCGTCGCGCGCTGGCGGATGCGCGATCGAGTGGCGTGCACGCCTTCTGCCTCACGGTGGATCGCGAGGAGACGGAATACCTGCCCCATCTCTTCGGGGCGAGCGGGTATCGCGTGCTGCGCTCGCCCGAGCAGCTGCCGTCGGCGCTGCTGCGGGTGGTGGAACAGCTGCTGCCTCGCTGACGAGCGCGCGCCGCGACGGCGCGATGGCGCTCAGCGCACGACGCGCAGCACCAGCGCGAGGATGACGGGCGCGAGGAGCGCGGTGAGGATCCCCATCACGCCCATCGCGAGGCCGGATGCGCCGCCCTCGATGTCACCTTCGTCCGCGGCCCGCGCCGTGCCGAGCCCGTGCGCCGCGGCACCGAGGGCGAGCCCGGTGGCAAGGCGCGAGCGGACGCCGGCGAGGCGCAGCAGTCCCACGCCGGCGAAGCCGCCGAGTGCGCCGCTCACGATGGACACGACCGCCGACAACGCCGGCAGCCCACCGAGTCGCGTGGTGACGGCGATGGCGATGGGCGTGGTGGCCGAGCGCGGAGCGAGCGACCGCACGATGACCGGCGACGCGCCGAGCGCATGCGCGACGCCCACGGCGATGACAATGCCGGTGATCGCGCCCGCGAGCAGCGCGAGGGAGATGGCGGGAAGGTTCCGGCGCACCCGCTCCAGCTGGAGGGCGAGGGGCACGCCGAGGGCGACGACGGCCGGTCCGAGCCAGAAGGCGATGAGCCGGCTGCCACGCTCGTACTGCGCGTAGGGCGTGTGCGTGGCCAGCAGGATGATCATCACCGCGGCAATGGACACGATGGCGGGGTTCAGCAGGGCGAGCCGCGTGCGATTCCACGCGACGCGCGCCGCCGCATAGACGAGCACCGTGACCGCGATCCACAGCAGCGCGCTCATTCGTCGCGCTCCAGGCGCTGCACCAGGTGACCGACCACGAGCAGCACGCCGACGAGGCTGGCGAGCGCGGCGACGGAGATGGCGACGAGGTCGTGGCGGACGGCGCCCCACCAGGCGAGCAGCGCCACGCCCGCCGGCACGTAGAGCAGCGCGAGATGTCGCACGAGCAGCTCGGCGGCGCTGCGCACCAGCTCGAGGGGGAGGATCCGGGTCTCGATCAGCAGCGCGAGCACGAGCAGCCCGACCACGCTGCCCGGCACCGGGAGGTGGGCGACGCGCACGAGCCAGCGCCCCGCCGCGTCGAACCCCACCAGCAGGGCGAGGCCGGCGACGAAGCGCAGGAATGGCGCGAGGCGACTCAGGGCGCCGGCGCGGCGGGAGGCGTGATCACTCCCGCCGGCGCGGTGCGCGTGGTGACACCGCCTGGTACTCCGCCATCGGCACGAGCTCCACGTGCCCGCGCCTGCATGGCGCGCGGCGAGGGGAGGCTGAGCAGGATCGCCGTCGCCACCAGCACGCAGGTGGCGAGCACCAGCTCGGTGCGCGCGCTGCGCCGGATGGCCACCGCGGCCTCTTCCGAGCCGAGCTGTGGCCGCTGGCGCTTCCAGTTCCACGCGCCCAGCGCGAAGACGCCGGCCACGAAGCAGAGCTTCACGATGAGCGTCCAGCCGTACGGCGTGGTCCAGAGGGAGGAGAAGGGCGTGAGGTGGCGCCAGGCGGTGATGACGCCGCTCAACACGAGGATGGACGCGCAGGCGAGCGCGAGGGGCGAGAAGCCATTCACCATGGCGGCCGCAACCTCGCCGCGGCGCTCCTTCGAGCGCTCGTCGCGAAGCACGGTGCCCAGGCCGGCGAGGACGAGGACGAACAGGGTGCCGATCCAGAATCCGCCCATGAGCCGGTGCAGGGGATTCACGAGGCCGAGCCACTTGCCGAGGAAGAGCGGCACGAGGGGACCGACCACGACGCCGACGAGGGCGAGCCACCATCCGGCCAGACGGCCACTCGACGCGATGGCAAAGCCGATGAGGGCGAGGACGAGCAGCCACACGGGGGCGCCGATCTGGAAGCTGCTCGTGAGCGCCTGCCCCACGGTGAGGTGTGCGCGCGATGCCGCAGCGGGGAGCGACTCCCAGAGCATGACCGCCTGGATGATGGCGCCAAGGAGTCCGAGCGTCGCCGCGCGTCGGGCGGCGTGGCGGTAGACGTCGCCTTCGCTCGCGAGCACGGCATCGCTCGCGGGCGCGGTGGCCGGTGCGCCGAGCCGGCTGCCGAGCGCGGCAAAGCGGAAACCGACAGCGCCCACGGCGAAGAACTGGGCGACGAACCCGACGAACTCCCTGGCCGGCTCCGACCAGGTGATGAGCGGCTCGGCTTGCATGTGCGGTGGCTTCTCCCGTGACGTTGAATGTCGCCAGCGATGACCCGCGTGTCGCGCATGACGCTAAGGTGATGCACGGGCGCGCGGAAGTCGCTCGGTCGCGCCACCGTGATACCTTACCCCGATGATCATGACAGCGGCATGAGCTCGACGTCCGAGGAGGAACGCGTCACGCCGGCGGCCGAGCGCCGGAGCAGTGCGAGCGTACTGCGCCGACGCTGGCAGGCGCTCGTCCAGCGCGCCGGCCTGCTGGAATGGGACGAAGGGGTGCTGCTGCTCGTGGCCGGCGCGCTGATCGGCGTCGTGGGCGGTCTCGGCGTGGTCGGGTTCTACGGACTGATCGACCTCTCGTACATCGCGTTCGTGGAGTGGCCGCTGCGGGTCGTGGGGCCGCTCGGTTCCGCGCTGTACCTGCCGGCGCTCACCGGGCTGGGAGTGTGGGCGGCGTGGTATGTGGTGCGGCGCACGCGCACGCCTGAGGGGCAGAACGTCGCCGACGTGCAGCTCGACGTGGCGAAGCGCCATGGCGTGGTGCGAACGCGCCCGGTGGTGGTGCGCACCCTGGCGTCGGCGATCACCCTCGGCTCGGGGGCGTCGGCGGGGAGCGAGGGTCCGGTGGCGGTGCTGGGTGCGGCCGTGGGCTCCGCGTTCGGGCGACTGCTGGCGTTGCAGCCGAGGCACGTGAAGATCCTCGTGGGGTGCGGGGCGGCGGCGGGAATCGCCGGCGCGTTCAACGCGCCATTCGCCGGGGCGTTCTTCGCCCTGGAGGAGGTGCTCGGCTCGTTCTCGGTGGCGGCGTTCAGCCCGGTGGTGATCGCGAGCGTGGTGGGCGCACTCACCGCGCACAGCGTGCTGGGGAGCCACCCCGCGTTCCACATGCCGGAGATGGTGGACGTCCATCCGGTGGCGAACGCACTGTTCTATCCACTGCTCGGCGTGGCGTGCGGGCTGGTATCGGCGCTGTACGCGTGGCTGACGGTGAAGATGCCGTACTGGACGTCGGAGATGCGGGGGCCGGCGTGGCTACGGCCGGTGAGCGGCGGGGTGCTCGTAGGCGCCATCACCGCGGCATCGGGGGGGCTCCTTTACGGCACCGGGCACCTTTCGATTCCGAAGCCGGTGTTCGGCGGGATGGTATGGTATGCACTCGTCGCACTGTCGCTGGCGAAGGTGGTGGCGACGTCGCTGACGCTCGGCACGGGCGGATCCGGGGGTGTGTTCACGCCATCGCTCTTCATCGGGGCGGCGCTCGGCGGCGGCCTCGGGCGCCTGCTGGGCGGGATCATTCCCGGGCACTTCATCCACGCGGAGGCGTGGGCGCTGGTGGGGATGGGCGGGGTGGTGGCCGGAGCGACGCGCGCTCCCCTGACGGCCATCTTCATGGTGTACGAGCTGACGAACGATCCGGCGTACGTGGTGCCGCTGATGATCGTGGCGGTGATTTCGCTGCTCGTGGCGAAGCGCTGCTCGCCGTACGGGCTCTACGACGGCTGGCTGATCGAGCGTGGGGAGCAGGTGTCGCACGGCATCGACGAAGCGCTGATGCACCGGCTGCACGTGGTGGACGCGATGGACCGGAAGGGGGCGCGGGTGCTTCCGGGCGAGTCGGTGGCCGCGCTGGCGCTCGCGGCGAGCCGATCGCCTCAGGACGCGGTGGCGGTGGTGGAGGAGGACGGGACGCTGGTGGGGCTGGTGAGCCGCCGCGCGCTGCGGACGGCGCTGCAGCAGTACGAGGCGGGGATGGTGCTGGTGGCGGAAGACCTGGCGGAGCCGGTGACGCCGCTCGAGCCGGAGGCGACGCTGGCCGAGGCGCTGCGGACCCTGAACGCGAGCGCGCTGGATGCGTTGCCGGTGTGTGAGGAGGGCCGCTACAGCGGGCTGGTCGGGCGGGCGGACATCCTGGCGATGTATGAGAGGGAGCTGGAGCATGCGCTGTGAGCTGCGGGAGGTGGGATGGTCGGAAGGTGAGAGGGTCGGGACCAGCTCCGACCTTCCGACCTTCCGACCTTCAGCGCTTGGCCCTTCCCCTGCGTAGCGATTATGTACAGAATTGTATACCATTCCGCATGCCGATGGGGTGACGGCGGAACGGCATCGATTCCGCGGGGTATCTCCCTAACTGTGGAGGTGGTCTGATGGGACAGGGGATCGCGGGAGGGGCGCGGCGGACCTTGGCGGTTGGGGCGGCGCTGGCAGCGCTCGCGGCGCTGCCTGCTCACGCCCAGGGGACGGGGAACGGCTACCTGTTCGGGGAGCCGACCAGTGACCTGACGCTGCGAGCGGGATGGTTCATCGCGAACGCCAGCAGCCAGTTCTTCGACGATGCGCGCAAGGACCTGACGCTGGACAAGAGCAGCTTCAGCGGACCGACGTTGGGGGCCGATCTCGCCGTTCGACTGAACCCGAGAATCGACCTGACCTTCGACGGCGCCTGGATCGGCTCGAGTGCAAAGTCGCATTACCGGAGCCTGGTCGATGCGGACAACCGCGAGATCGAGCAGACCACCACGTTGCGGCGTGCGCCACTGACGGCAAACCTCAAGGCGTACCTGGTGCCGAGGGGGCGGTCGGTGGGGAGTCTGGCGTACATCCCCGCCAAGGTGGCACCGTGGGTGGGGATCGGCGGAGGACTCACGTGGTACAAGCTCGAGCAGTCCGGTGATTTCATCGTGAATCCCGCGGACTGCCAGGCGACGGGAAGCGCCACGTCGTGTGCGGTGTTCACGGATCGCCTGACATCATCCGGGTGGGGCCCCGCCGTGCAGGGGATGGGCGGGGTGGACGTCACGCTCACGCCACGCATCGCGTTGACCGGCGATGCGCGTTATCTATGGTCCCGCGCGTCGATGGGCGACAGCTACGGCGGGTTCGACAAGATCGACCTGTCGGGCGTGTCCATCGCGCTTGGCGTCACGTTCAGGCTCTAGGGAGGAGAGGCAATGAGAGTCACGATGAATCGGCTCGCCCAGGCGACGCGCATCGCGGCCATCGCCGCGGTGCTGGTGTCGTCGACGGCGACCATCGGCGCCGCGCAGCAGGCGAGCGGGTCACGCTGGCAGGGATGGCTGGGATGCTGGACCGCCGCCGGGCCGGATGCGCTGGTGCCGAGCAATGCGCCGGTCGTGTGCATCACGCCGACGTCGAGCGCGGACGTGGTGAACGTGGCCACGGTGCAGGACGGCAAGGTGCTGGCGACGAAGACGATCGACGCGAACGGTGCGGCGCAGCCGATCGAGGCCAGGGACTGCACGGGGACACAGAGCGCCGAGTGGTCGGCGGACGCGCGCCGCGTGTACCTGAAGGCGACGGCGAGCTGCGCGGGGACGACGCGAACGACGTCGGGCATCCTGGCGATGTCGCCGACGGGTGAATGGCTGGACGTGCAGGGGATCGCGGCGGGCGAGGGCGAGAACGTGCGCGTGGCTCGCTATCGGGATGCGGGCCTCCCGGAGAAGCTGCCGGCGGACATCAGGTCGGCGCTCGAGGGACGCAATGCGTCCGTGCAGGGCGCGCGCGTGGCAGCCGGAGCGAACGTCGGGACGGCCGCGGTGATCGAGGCGTCGAAGAAGGCGACGCCGGCGGTGGTGGAGGCGTGGCTGCTGGAGCGCGGCCAGCGGTTCGCGCTCGATGCGAAGACGCTGATGCAGCTGGCGGACGCCGGCGTGCCGGCGCGGGTGACGGACGCGATGGTGGCGGTCTCCAACCCGCGGCAGTTCGCCGTGGCGCACGAGGCACCGGCCACGCAGTACAACCGTCCGGACGACGAAGTGACGGGACGCCGGATCCCGGTGTTCCTCGCGCCGCCGCCGTATGATCCGTTCAGCTGGGGCTACTCGCCCTATGGCTACGGGTACGGCTACCCGTACGGCTACGGCTACAACGGGTACGGCTACGGCGGCTACTACGGCTATCCGTACTATGGCAGCCCGGTGATCGTGGTGCCGGGAGGCAACGTGCCGGGATCGAACGGCGGCCGGATGGTGCGCGGCCAGGGCTACCAGCCGGGCGTGGGCGCGAGCAGCACGGGTCGCACGGCGAAGCCGCGCAACGAGCCGTCGCCGGCGGACACGCGGTCGTCGGGCTCGTGGAGCTCGCCGAGCTCGCAGGGCTCGAGCAGCGCGGGCTCGTCGCAGCCGGCGTCGACGACGCGGACGGCGAAGCCGAGACCGTAACTGACAGCTAGTCGGCTAGTCCGCTAGTCGGCGAGTCGGCGAGTCGGCGAGTCCGCTAGTCGGGAACGGCAGAAGGCCGGGAGATCAGGCACACTGATGTCCCGGCCTTCTCGCGTGATGGAGCCAGGCTGGCGTTCCTGACTCGCCGACCTCCTGACTCGCCGACTAGCTGTCAGGTCAGGAACTCGTGCAGCAACGAATGAAAGTGGTGCACGCCGTTCTCGCGCTTCGCGGAGTAGCGGCCGCGGTCGTAGATGCGTGAGCGCAGGTTGCGCTGGACCGCTTCGCAGACCTCGATGTCCTCGTCCTGGATCTCGTCGCTGAAGGCGAGGAGCTTCGTCCACTCGGTATCGGACGCCGCGTTCGCGGGCGGGTTCATCGCATACCACTCGAACTCCACGCGGCAGCGGTCGTGGCCGAGGGGGACGACGACGTTCGTCTGCATCTGTCCCATGTAGACGTTGAGCATCGTGTTCGGGAAGAGCCACACGTACACCGCTTCGGGCACGTCCGTCTTCGCGGGATCGTAGCGGCGATCGGGGGTGCCGCCGTGCACGGGACGCAGCGGCGCGTGCTGGATGCTGAAGTACCGGTGCGGCTCCACGCGATAGGCGTCGTAGTCGAGCTCCTTGTGGAGGCCGGGGTGCACGACGGGAAGGTGGTAGCCCTCGAGGTAGTTGTCGACGTAGACCTTCCAGTTGCAGGCGATGTCCCACGTCTTGCGCGTGACGTAGTGCATCGCCTCGCACTGAAAGGGCGCGACGCGGTGCGGGACGTCCTCGAGCACGTCGAGGAGCGGCGGCGCCTTGCCGTCGAGATTCACGAAGACGAGCGGTCCCCAGGTCGCGACGGCGATGGGGGCGAGGTGCATCTCGTCGGGGCGGAAGTGCTCCACGCCGTCCATCTCGGGCGCGTGCTTCAGCGTGCCGTCGAGCGCGTACGTCCAGCCGTGATAGCGGCACTGGAGCGTGTTGCGCTTGCCGCATCCTGACGCGACGGGACCGGCGCGATGGAGGCAGACGTTGTAGAAGCCGCGCAGCGTGTCGCCGTCGCGAAGGACGACGATGGAATCGTTGCCGACCGTCGCCGTGAGGAAGCGCCCGTGCTCGCTCACCTGCTCCGTGCGTCCGACGAGCTGCCAGGTGTGCGCGAAGATGCGCTCACGCTCGAGCTCGAGGTAGACGGGATCGTTGTAGAGCCGCGCCGGGATGGTGGAGGCGCGCTCGATCCGGGGATCGAAGGGGAAGACGAGGGGCATGGGGGGAAGCTAGAGGTCGGAAGGTCGGAAGGTCAGAAGGTCGGAAGGTCGGAAGGTCAGAAGGTCGGAAGGTCGGAAGGTCGGAAGGTCGGAAGGTCGGACGAGCTGGCATCTAGTTGCCCCGTGAGACGAATGCATGGATGCTATCGCCATGTACTCCACCTGTCTCTTCTGCACCCAGCCGCTCGGCACGAACGAGGTGCTGGAGCACTTTCCCGTCGGGCGGCGGATCGCGTACGACGGAGCGAAAGGGCGGTTGTGGGTGGTGTGCCGGCACTGCGCGCGGTGGAACCTGACGCCGCTCGAGGAGCGGTGGGAGGCGATCGAGGAGGCGGAGCGGTTGTTTCGCGGCACGCGCTTGCGCGTGAGCACGGACAACATCGGGCTCGCGAAGCTGAGTGAAGGCCTGGAGCTCGTGCGCGTGGGCAAGCCACAGCGGCCGGAGATCGCGGCGTGGCGATATGGGGACCAGTTCGGGAGTAGGCGGCGACGCGGGCTTGCGAAGGCGGGCATCCTGGCCGTGGGAGGTGGCATCGCCGTCGTGGGGGGCGTGGCGCTCGGTGCGGGGGTGCTAGTCGCGGCGCAACTGGCGCTCCACTCGTGGTCATACGTCGAGAACGGCCTGCCGGGAGAGACGGTGGCGCGCTTTCGCCTCGGTCGCGGCACGCTCATCAAGGTCCAGCGCCGGCACCTCCGCGCGACGTCGATTCGCCTCGCCGACGATGGCTCGTTCGGGTTGGACCTGGAACACTCCGTCGGCGAGCTGCGCCTGGACGGCGCGGAAGCGCGTCGCGTGGCGGCGATGATCCTGCCGGCGGTGGCGCGACTCGGCGGCACGCCCGAGGAAATCCGGGACGCCGTCGAGCGGCTCGATCGTGCCGGCGACGCCGAACGCTATCTCGCGCAGGCCGCTCGGCATGGCCGCGGCATCACGGGCAATGCCCGCCGTCTGCTGAGCGAAAACCCGAAGAGCCACGAGACCGGATTGCTCGCCCTCTCGACGCCCTTCACGCTCGCCCTCGAGATGGC
>DASURL010000144.1:0-15502 GCA_036280075.1 Gemmatimonadaceae bacterium
GCCAGGTCGCGGGTGCGCTTCACGTAGTCGGTGGCCTGCGCGGAGAGCTGGGCGCCGCGGGACTTGTCGCTCAGGGAGCCGACGTTGATGCGCACGTTGTAGCTCGCGCCCACGCAGCCGGCGTCGGCGAGCAGGGCCGCGACACCGGCGTCGCTGGCGGCGTTGGTGTTGCCGCGCTCGGCCACGGCGAGCGCGAGCTCGGCCACCTCGGCGCAGGCGCGGGCGGTCTCGAGCGGCACCTCGGCGGCGTGCAGGAGGGCGTCGTCGATCGTCGACACCTTCTCACGATGCTGCTCCTCGCTGTCCGCGGGGAGCTTGTAGGCGGCGGCGACAATGGCATACGCCGACGCGTCGCGCGCGACGAGTGCGGAGAGGGTGTTGCCGAGCCCGGCGGCGCGAACGGCGAGCTCGCGCATCTCGGCATCCACGGCGGCGTACTTCTTCTTGCCCACCGTGAGGCCGGCAACCATCTGCGCCAGCGCAGCGGCGAGGGCGCCAGCGTGGGCGGCCACGCTCCCGCCACCGGGCGTCGGCGACGGCGAGGCGACGGAACCGACGAAGCCGCTCAGCGACTCGCCGCCGGCGATGGCCGAGCGCACCTTCCGCTCGAGCACCATGTCGGTGGAGAAGTTGCGCAGGCGAACGTGGCGGGCCGCGGCCTCGAACAGCACGCGCTCGGGGACGAGCCCCACGAGCTCACTCCACGTGGGCGTCACGCCACGTGCTTCGGCTTCCATCTTCACCATGTCGTACGCCTGGTGCAGTGGCGTCTTCTCCGTGTCCACGAGGTTCATCGAGACCTGGGCCTGCCCATCCACCTCGAAGCCGAGCCCCTTCACGTACTTGAGGCCACCCACGGAGCCGCGCACCGCCTTCGCCACTTCCTTGGCGATCGGCAGGTTGGAGGCGGGGCCGAGGTAGACGTTGTAGGCGACGAGGAAGGGCCGGGCGCCGATGGCGACGGCGCCGGCGGTGGGATGAATCGTCGATGGGCCGAAGTCGGGCGTGCGCTGCGGCGTGCGGCCGATCTCGTCGCGCAGCCCCTCGAACTGGCCGCGGCGGACGTCGGCGAGGTTCTCGCGGTCGGGACGGGTGGCGGCGCGCTCGTAGAGAAAGACGGGGATCTGCAGCTCGCGTCCCACGCGCTCGCCCAGGGTGCGCGCGAGGGCGATGCAGTCCTCCATCGTCGAGCCTTCCAGCGGGATGAACGGCACCACGTCGGCGGCGCCCATGCGCGGGTGCTCCCCCGTGTGCGTGGTGAGATCGATGTGCCGGTGCGCCTCGGCGATGCCGGCGAACGCCGCGTCGGCGACGACGTCGATCGGGGCGACGAAGGTGATGACGCAGCGGTTGTGGCTCGCGTCGGCGCTGGTGTCGAGCACGTGCGCGCCGGCGACGCCCGCGATCGCGTCACGGATGGCGGCCACGATCTCGGGACGGCGGCCTTCGCTGAAGTTCGGGACGCACTCGATCAGTTTCATGGAGAACTCAATGCTGGTACGAGTTGAACATGCCAAAAAAACAGCGAGAGAGGACAGGGCGGAAAGAAGCTGAAACGGCAGGATCTACAAGTTTGCTTTCCTGCAGCTTCACTCCTTTCCGCAATTTCCTTTCATTGTTGCAGTGCCGTGAGCAGCCATTCGTGCATCGCCGGATTCCCGGCCACGAGTGAAGTCTCCTCCACCCGGCAGGGCGTTCCTTCCAGCGTCGTCACGATGCCGCCCGCCTCGCGCACGAGCAGGATTCCCGCCGCGATGTCCCATGGGGCGAGGCGCAATTCCCAGAACGCCTCGAAGCGGCCGGCGGCCACGTCGGCGAGGTCGAGGGCCGCGGCGCCGGCGCGACGGATGCCGGCGGTCGCGCGCATGACGGCGGGCAGCATCTTCACGTAGCGGACGATCTCCTCTTCGCGACTGAAGGGAAACCCGGAGGCGATGAGGGCGCGCGCCGGCTCGGTGTTCGCGCTCACCCGCATCGGCGCGCCGGCCATGCGCGCACCGCCGCCGAGCGTGGCCGTGAACAGGGTGCCCGTGGCGACGTTGATGATGGCGCCAGCCTGGATCTCCCCATCCACCAGCGCGGCGATGGAGACGGCGTACCAGGGAAATCCGTGCAGGAAGTTCGTCGTCCCGTCGAGCGGGTCGGCGACGAACACGAGCCCGCGCATGGCCTGCGCGTCCGGCGAGCCCTCTTCGGCAAGGATCGTGGCGTCGGCGTGGCGGGTGGTGATCACGTCGCCGAGGGCCTGCTCGCTGGCGCGATCCACGTCGCTGACGAAGTCGAAGGTGCTCTTGGGCTCCCAGACGAGCGTCTCGCGGCGCTCGCTGCCGGCGCGCACCACCTCGGCCGATCGTGCGGCGGCGGCCACGCAGGTGGCGAGGAGCGCGCGGCGGTCGGCGCGATCCGCGGCCGCGTGCGCCCCGTGATTTGCTTGCGACGCGTCGGCGGCGCTCATTACGTTCTCGGGATGCCTCGCATCTTCAGTGGGATTCAGCCGTCCGGGGAGCTCCATATCGGAAACTACCTCGGTGCGGTGAAGAATTGGGTCGCGCTCCAGGACACGGCGGAGTCCATCTTCTGCATCGTGGACTACCACGCCATCACCGTGCCCTACGAGCCGGCGCAGCTCCGCCAGCGGCGGCGCCAGATGGCGATCAGCATCCTCGCCGCCGGCGTGGATCCCGAGCGCGCCAGCCTGTTCGTCCAGTCCGACGTGCCGGAACATACCGAGCTGGCGTGGATCCTCAACTCCGTGACGCCGCTCGGGGAGCTGGAGCGGCAGACGCAGTTCAAGGAGAAGGCGCAGCGGCAGGAGAGCGTGAGCGCGGGGCTGCTGAACTATCCGATCCTCCAGGCCGCGGACATCCTGCTCTACCGCGCCGACCGCGTGCCGGTGGGCGAGGACCAGCTGCAGCACCTCGAGCTGTCGCGCGTAGTGGCGCGGCGGTGGAACGCGCAGTACGCGCCGGACGAGGAGTTCTTCCCGGAGCCGCAGGCGGTGCTCACGCCGACGCGCCGCATCATGGGACTCGACGGCCAGTCGAAGATGTCCAAGTCGATGGGGAACACGATTGGCCTGCTCGACACGCCGGAGGAGATCTGGGGGAAGCTGCGGCCGGCGGTTACCGATCCCAAGCGGGTGAAGAAGACGGATCCGGGGACGCCGGAGGTCTGCAACATCTATCAGCTGCATCGCGCGTTCAGCCCGCCGCCGGTGGTGGAGCAGGTGGCGACCATGTGTCGCACGGCGGGGTGGGGATGCATCGAGTGCAAGAAGGTGCTGGCCGAGCACATGGAGACCGAGCTCGTGCCGATCCGGCGACGCGCCGAGGTGCTGCGCGAGGAGCCGGCTCGAGTGGACGATGCGCTGGCGACGGGGGCGACGCGCTGCCTCGCGCTGGCGGAGGACACGATGCGGGGCGTGCGCGACCGCATGGGATTCGGGTGACGCCGCACACCATGGTCAGCGCGCCGGCACGCGTGCATAGCTCTTGCTCCTCGTCGTTGCGTGGGCGTCCACGCCGGTGCGGGCGCCTGCAAGGCGGAACCGTTCCGAGCGAGCGAGCGATGCGAGCCCTTCACGAGTTGATCAATCGGATCCGCGCCTGGCGCCCGTGGAAGGCGCTCGGACGCCGACCGGTCGCGCCGTCGGCGACGCGGCCCTTCCTCATTGTCGAGGCGCGGCCCATCCTGCGTGAAGTGACGCCGAATGGCGTGCGGGTGTACTCGCTCTGCGGCCAGTGCGGCGCACAGCTCACGGCGAGTGCCACGCTGTGCGACGCGTGCGCGCGCAGCCGGTCGCTGCCGAACTCCTGAGTGGATCTCACCGACAGCGTACTGCGGCTGTTCGGGCTCATCAGCCAGCTGAACATGCGGGCGCGTGGCTTCGGCCTGCTCCTGCTGCTCCCCATCGTGGTGCTCGCCGTCGCGGACTGGCGCGTGCGTCGGCGGCGCTAGCGTGTACGCCGGGCATGCCGCGGTGGCGCTCGCGATCAAGACGCGCGCACCACGCGTCCCGATGTGGGTGCTCGTTGCCGCGGCGTTCGGGCCGGACTGGGTGGAGCTGTTCCTCGGCCTGGTGAAGGGCCGCGCGACCGGCGAGACGTACAGCCACTTCATCCCGGGGGTGCTGCTCGGCGCGTGCGCGGCCGCATTGCTCTACGAGATCCTCTTCCGGCGCCGCGGTGGACGCTGGGTGGCCGTCGCCTGGCTGCTGCACTGGCCGGCGGATTTCCTGACGGCGCACAAGCCGCTCATCGACCCGGGGGGCCGGGTGATCGGGCTGGACCTCTACAATCTCCCGATCGTCGACTTCATCATGGAGTCGGCGCTCGTGGTCGGCTGCGCGTGGCTGTACCGGCGTCACTACGCGCCGGAGCGGTGGCAGCGACGGTGGATCGCGATGGCGGCGATCGTGCTCGTGCTCATCCAGAGCGTGCTCGACTACGGGCTCCGGCACCAGCCCTGGCGCCAGTGGAATCCGTCGCTGGCGGAGGTGCGGTGGCAGCCTCATCTTACCATCGCCGCAGCAGCGGATGCCGCGTCGCCACCCCGCATGCGTCTTGCATTCTCGACCTCAACTCAATCGGCGAGGGCGCAATGGCGAATGACGGTCCCCGGGGGCTGGTGACACTGGTTTGCCTCACATGCGGTAAGGAACGATTCTTTTCCCAGGATGTTCCGGCAGCGGTCACCTGCGAGCAGTGCGGGGGCACCGTGTTCCGGACGTTTGCGACCCCCACCGAGCCCGACGAGGCGGCGATCGATGCCCTCGAGGCGCAGGCGCGCAGCATGGCGTACGGCGACAGCTCGCCGGACACCACGATCGGCGACGTTCGCGACCTCGGGCAGCGATAGCCGCGCGGCGGGCGGGAGCCCGCCATTCTCATTCAAGCGAACGCCGACGACGTCCCACAGATCCTGGAGATCGCGCGCATCCTGCGCATCGATCTCCTCGTCAAGCTGGCGCTGGCCGTGCTGCTCGGCGGCATCATCGGGTTCGAGCGCGAGCTGGCGGGAAAGCCCGCCGGCCTGCGCACCAACATCCTGATCTGCATCGGCGCCGCGCTGCTGATGGACGTCTCCACCCGGGTCGGCCTGATCGACGGCCACCGGGTGGGGGATCCGGGACGCATCGCGGCGCAGATCGTGTCGGGAATCGGCTTCCTCGGCGCGGGGACGATCCTGCAGGGGCAGGGGGTCGTCACGGGCCTCACCTCGGCGGCGACGATCTGGGTGGTCGCCGCGATCGGGATGACGGTGGGCGCGGGGTTCTACATCGAGGGAATCGGTGCCGGCCTGCTGGTGACGTTCGTGCTCTCGGGGCTGGGCGGCCTGGAGCGGTGGGTGCAGCGGGCGCGGCGCGTGGTGAGCGCCACGGTGCGCGCGCGGGTGAACACGCCGGAGGACGCGATCGCCGGCACGCTGCGCGCGCACGGGATCCGGATCGAGGAGCGACACGTGTTCGACCACGAGCAGGACCGCACCTTCGAGCTGAAGCTGTCGGGGCCGTCGCGGCAGTTCCCGGTGGCGACGTCGGCGCTCCTGGCGCAGGACTTCGTCTATTCGGTGCACGTTGACTGAGCGGCGGCTCGTCGTCGACCTGGCCGCGCGGTCGCGAAACTGGGCGCTCCCGCCGGACGGCGCGGCTCGTCTGCGGCGCGAGGCGCCGCCGGGCTGGGCGGTGGACATGGTGTCCGCGCCCACGTCGTCCGATGGCGACGGCTCGGACGGGGGCAGTGCCGAAGCCGTGCGCCTGATCGGCGAGGCCGAGGTGTACTTCGGATTCGGCTTTTCGCGCGACCTGCTGCAGGCGGCGAAGCGACTGCGCTGGATCCACTCCGCCGCGGCCGGCGTCGGCAGCGTGCTGAGTACTGGCGTCGAGCGGACCGACATCCTGCTCACGAACTCGGCGGGGATTCACGGGCCACCGATCGCGGAGTTCGTCGTCGCCGGGATCCTGTACTTCCTGCGCGGGCTCGACGTGGCGGTGTCGCAGCAGCGACGCGGCGAATGGAGCAAGGCGTTCTTCGTCGCCGAAGACACGCCCCTGCGGGAAGTGTCCGAGTGTCGCGTGCTGGTCGTGGGCACCGGCGGGCTGGGCGGCGAGTCGGCGCGGCGGCTGGCCGGCCTGGGCGCCACCTGCGTGGGGGTGCGGCGCCGGCCGGAGCTGGGCGCGCCGGAGGGATTCGCCGCGGTGGTCGGGGCGGACGGGCTCGACGCGGAGCTCCCGAAGGCCGACGTGCTGGTGCTGACGGCGCCGTTCACGGCCGATACTTCGAAAATGATGACCCGCGAGCGGCTGATGCGTCTTCCGCAGGGAGCGATCGTCGTCAACGTGGCGCGCGGTGCGCTGCTGGACGAAGCAGCGATCGCCGACCTGCTGGAGCGCGGCCGGTTGCGTGGCGCCGTGCTCGACGTGTTCCGCACGGAGCCGCTGCCGGCATCGAGCCGGCTGTGGTCCCTGCCGAACGCGCTCATCATGCCGCACACCTCACCCGTGTCGCCGCGACGCTTCTGGCCGCGGCAACTCGACCTGTTCCTGTCCAACTGGCACCGCTACGTCCGCGGCGAGCCGTTGCTCAACCTCGTCGACAAGACGGCAGGATATTGAATCGATGGAGAAGATCATCAAGGCCGCGGTGGAACGCGGCGCCTCGGACCTGCACATCAAGGCGGGCGACGTGTTCCGGGCGCGCATCAACGGCCGGCTGGTGCCGCTGACGAAGCAGGCGCTCACGCCGGAGCAGACGCGCACGATCGCGCTGCACCTGATGCCGAACGACGACGACAAGGCGCGCATCGACAACCTGACCGACTACGACTGCTCGTGGTCGGCCAACGGGATCGGGCGCTTCCGCGTCAACATCCTGAAGCAGCGCAACAGCTTCATGATCGTGATGCGGGTCATCCCGTTCGAGGTGCCGACCTTCGAGTCGCTGCACCTGCCGCGCGCGCTGGAGAGCGTGGCCCAGGCGGAGCGTGGCATGGTGCTCGTGACGGGCGTGACCGGCTCGGGCAAGTCGAGCACGATGGCGGCGATGGTGAACTACATCAACACCCACGAGAACCGCCACATCCTCACGCTCGAGAACCCGATCGAGTTCCTGCATCGCGACGCGCAGAGCTCCATCACCCAGCGCGAGATCGGCACCGACACCTCCGACTTCAAGATGGGCCTCCGCGCCGCGCTCCGTCAGGACCCGGACGTGGTGATGATCGGCGAGATGCGCGATGCCGAGACGATCGACACCGCGATCAAGGCGGCGGAGACGGGCCACCTGCTCATCTCCACGCTGCACACGCCCGATGCGCAGAGCACGATCATGCGCATCATGGCGATGTTCCCGCCCGAGGAGCAGGAGGTGGTGCGCATCCGCCTCAGCGAGACGCTGCACGCCGTCGTCTCGCAGCGCCTGCTGCCGCGCGCCAGCGGGCAGGGCCGCGCGGTGGCGGCGGAGATCCTGATCGTCACGCCGGCGGTGCGCGACATGATCGCCGACGGCAAGCGCATCGGCGAGATTCGGGATTACATTGCCGATGGCCGCGACCAGTACGGCATGCAGACGTTCGACCAGCACCTCACCGACCTCGTGTCGGCGGGTGAGGTGACGTTCGAGACGGCGATGGCCGCGGCGACGAACCCGTCGGACTTCGAGCTCAAGATGCGCATGTTCCGCAAGGTCGCCTCGCCGGCGAGCGCGCCGGCATCCGCGCCGCCCGCCGAGGGCGAGCCCGCCGCCGCGGGCGCCGAGCATGGCATGGACGGCATCAGCCAGGGCGGCGCCTTCGACTTCCTGGGCCAGTGATCGAGCTGCGCGGCATCCTCGGCCCGGTCGTCACCCCGTTCGACGCGAGCGGTGACGTGGATGCCGGCGGGTTCGCCGCGAACGTCCGCGCGCACCTGGCGGCGGGGCTGCATGGCATCGTGGTCGCCGGCTCCACGGGCGAGGCCGCGCTGCTCGACGATCGGGAGCGGATGCAGCTCGTCGAGGTGGCACGCACGGAGATGCCGGCGGGCCAGCCGCTCGTCGTCGGCACCGGCGGCGAGTCCACGCGTGGCGTGATCGCCCGCAATCGCACCGCGGCCGAGCGCGGGGCGGACGCGGTGCTCGTGGTGGCACCGCACTACTACACCGGTGCGATGACGAACGAGGCGCTGCGCGAGCACTACACGCGCGTCGCCGATGCGAGCCCGGTGCCGGTGATGATCTACACGATCCCCAAGTACATGCACTTCGCGGTGCCGCCCGAGCTGGTGCAGGAGCTGGCGAGCCACGGGAACATCGTGGGGATGAAGGACAGCTCCGGCGATGCCGAGCTGTTCGCGCGCTATCTCGAGTCGAAGAGCGCGAGCTTCCGCGTGCTGACGGGGAGCGCCGGCCTGCTGAAGGAGGCGCTCCGCATGGGCGCCGATGGCGCGATCCTCGCCGCGGCGCTGTTCGCGCCGCGCCTCGCGCTCGACGTGCTGGCAGCGGTGCGGGGCGGCGACGTGGCGCGGTCCGACGACGCCCAGGCGCGCCTCGCGCCGCTCGGTGCGCGAATCGTCGGCGCCATGGGGGTGCCCGGGGTGAAGGGGGCGCTCGACGCCGTGGGGCTGCGCGGCGGCGAGCCGCGTGCGCCGCTGCAGCCGCTGGACGTGCAGATGGACGGCGAGCTGCGCACGCTGCTCGCGGCCGCCGGGCTCCCGACGCAGGGCTGATCGTGCGCAGCGGCGCTGCGGGTGGTCATCGCCACCTTGCCGCGCTGGCGCGCGAGCCGCGGCCGGCGGGAAGCGACGCCGAGGAGCGGGCGCGGCTCTACGCCGAGCGCGTCCTCGCGGATGCCGGCTTCGCGATCGGCCGCGAGCCGTTCTCGTATTCCAGCTTTCCGGGGTGCTACGGCACGCCGATCGGCGGGGCGATCGCGGCGCTCACCGTCCTCGCCGCCGCCTGGAGCGGCCTCGCGCGGGACGGCGGATCTGCGCCGCTGGCGGTGCTCGTGGTGGGGTTGCTCGTGCTCGCCGCCTTCGCGTGGAGCATGCTCGGCGACGCAGTGCTCACCCTGCCGGCGGCGCGGGCGATGGGGGTGAACGTGGTCGCCACCCGCGACGGCCGCGCACCCCGCGTGTGGCTCGTGGCGCACCTGGACAGCAAGTCGCAACCGGTGCCGTCGCTGCTCCGGGTGGCGGGCGTGATGCTGCTCGTGTCGGCGCTGGTCCTCGCGCTCGTGGCCGCGGGGCTGCAACTCGCGTCGCTGCCGAGCCGTATGGTGTGGTGGGTCGCGGCGCTCGACGCGCTCGTGGGCGGGGTACCGGTGATGGCGAGCGTGGTGGGGGCGCGGTCGCCCGGGGCGCTCGACAACGCATCCGGGGTGGCGGCCGTGCTCGAAGCGGCGGAGATGCTGGCGCCGCGGGCCGCCGTGGGGATCCTGCTGTCGAGCGCCGAAGAGCTGGGCCTGGCGGGAGCGCGCGCGTGGGCGGCGACGCGTGCGCCGGGCGTGGCGCTCAACTGCGATGGGGTGGACGACGAGGGAGAGCTGACGATCATGCATGGTTCCAGTCCGCCAACGGATGTCATCGACGTGGTGCGGTCCGCGGCGGCGCGGGACGTGCACGTGCGCCGGATGCCGCTCGGCCTGCTCACCGATTCGGTGGCGCTCGCCGATCGCGGCTGGCGCGCGATCACCATCAGTCGTGGCTCGTTCGCGTCGCTTCGGCGCGTTCACACCCCGCACGACTCGCTCGAGACGCTGCGAGGCACCGGCATCCATGAAACGGCAACCGTGCTGGCACGCGCGGCGGAGGCGCTGAGCTGATGGAGATCCTCATCCTGCTGCTGGTGATCGTGCTCGGCCTGATCATGATCCCCTTCGGCCTGCCGGGCACGTGGATCATCGCCGCCGGGGCGCTCGGGTATTCGCTCCTCGTGCCGGGATCGATCTCCATCGTCACGGTGGTGATCGTGGCCGTGCTCGCGCTGATCGGGGAGCTGATCGAGTTCTCGCTCACGGCGAAGTACACGAAGAAGTACGGCGGCTCGCGCCGCGCGAGCTGGGGGGCGATCATCGGCGGGATGATCGGGGCCATCGTCGGGGTGCCCGTGCCCGTGGTGGGCTCCATCGTGGGCGCGTTCGCCGGGGCCTTCGCGGGCGCGTTCGTGGCCGAGCTGACGAAGAGCAGCGCGGGGAGCGCGACGCGCGTGGCGACGGGCGCGCTGATCGGGCGGGCCGTGGCGGCGGCGATGAAGGTGGGGATCGGGCTCGCCATGGCGGCGTGGGTGCTGTTCGCGGCGATGGTCTGAAGAATTGACTTCACCCCGCACGGACGTAGATTGAACCAACGCCCCGCGCCCGCGGGGCGTTTTTCATTTCCGCCAGAGCCCGTACGGGAGCATCATGTTCGGTCCGGATTCGCGTGTCGTGGTGGTCGTTGGCGCCCAATGGGGTGACGAAGGAAAGGGCAAGCTGGTGGACGTGCTCGCCGAGCGAGCCGACTGGGTGGTCCGCTACCAGGGAGGGGCCAACGCGGGACACACCGTGGACCTCGGCGACCGCAGCTTCGTGCTGCACCAGATCCCGAGCGGCATCCTGCACTCCGGCGTGCGCTGCGCGATCGGCAACGGCGTGGTGCTGGATCCCGACACGCTGTTCGAGGAGATCGACGGGCTCGTCAAGGCCGGGGTCGACGTCGAAGGGCGCCTCTACGTGAGCGAGCGCGCCCACCTGGTGCTGCCGTACCACAAGATGGTGGATGCCGCGAGCGCGTCGAGCAAGGCGATCGGCACGACGGGACGCGGCATCGGGCCGGCGTACGAGGACAAGGTGGCACGCCGCGGCGTGCGCGTGCTGGACCTCCGCCACCCGGAGCGGCTGCGCGAGGTGGTGGAGCGCGGCGCGGAGAACGCGCGCTCCCGGCTGGCACGCAGCGGATCGGACAAGGTGGTGGACGTGGACGCCGTGCTCGCACAGCTCGAGCGGCTGGGCAAGCGGCTCCTTCCCCTCGCCGAGGACGTGAGCCTGATGATTCATCGCGCGCTCAAGGCGCGCGCGGCGATCCTGCTGGAGGGCGCGCAGGGCTCGCTGCTGGACATCGATCACGGCACCTATCCGTACGTGACGTCGAGCAGCACCACGGCCGGCGGCGCGGCGATCGGCGTGGGCATCGGCCCGAACGAGATCGACGCGGTGGTGGGGGTGGTGAAGGCCTACACGACGCGCGTCGGGAACGGGCCCTTGCCGACGGAGCTGGCCGAGCCGCTGCAGAGCGAGGTGCGCCGGCTGGGGAACGAGTTCGGCGCCACGACGGGGCGCGCGCGCCGCTGTGGCTGGTTCGATGCGCTGGTGGTGAAGTATGCGACGCGCGTGAACGGGCTCAGTGACCTGGCCGTGACGAAGCTCGACGTGCTCGACACGCTGGACAAGGTGGCGATCTGCACGGGCTACGAGATCGACGGGGCGCTGCACGAGGACTTCCCGGGGGACCTGCTGGCGCTGGAGAAGGTGGTGCCCCGCTACGAGTGGCTCGACGGCTGGCAGACGAGCACGGCGGATGCGCGGACGCTGGACGAGCTGCCGAAGCAGGCGCGGGCGTACCTGGACCGGATCGAGTCGCTCGTGGAGGCGCCGATCACGTACGTGTCGGTCGGGACGAGGCGGGAGCAGATCATTGGGATTTGAGCGGGTGACTCACTGCCACTACGGTACATGGTGCCCGGTACCTCGTACTGGGTACCGGGTACGGTACTCAGTACCTCGTACGAGGTACCAGATACCTCTTACCGTTCGGCAGTGAGCCCCGCAGAGATCTCTCTCGACCTGGCCATCGTCGGCTCCGGCCCGTGCGGCCTCGCGGCCGCGATCTCGGCGCAGCGCGCCGGCCTCACCGCGCGCCTGTTCGATGCCGGCGCCGTGGTCAGCACGATCACCCAGTATCCCTACTACGTCAGCTTCTTCTCCACGGCGGAAAAGCTCTCGCTCGGCGACGTGCCGTTCGTCGTCGCCGTGGGAAAGCCGACGCGGCGCGATGCGCTGGCGTACTACCGCGCGATCGTGCGCCACTTCGCGCTCGACGTGCACCAGTACGAGCGCGTGGTGCGGCTCGAGCGCGTGGAGGACGGGTTCGTCGTGCACAGCGTGACGCTCGAAGGCGCGGCGCACGAGACGCGCGCCCGCAACGTCTGCGTCGCCACCGGCTACTTCGGCTCGCCGAACTACCTGGGGGTGGAGGGGGAGCAGCTGCCGCAGGTGAGCCACGTGTACCGCGAGGGGCATGGCGCCTTCGACCAGGACGTGGTGGTGGTGGGCGGCGGCAACTCGGCGGCGGAAGCAGCGCTGGACCTGTGGCGCGCCGGCGCACGGGTGACGCTGGTGCACTTCGGCCCGACGTTCGACAAGAAGATCAAGCCGTGGGTGCTCCCCGACCTGCAGAACCGGATCAAGGAAGGGGCGATCGCGGCACGATGGGAGAGCCGGGTGCAGCGCATCGAGCCCGGCGCGGTGGTGATCCGTGGGCCGCAGGGGGAGGAGCGGCTGCCGGCGCGGTTCGTGTACGTGATGACCGGGTTCGCGCCGAACATGGAGTTGCTGCGTGACATCGGCGTGCCGATCGATCCGGACACGGGCATCCCGGCGCACGACCCGGACACGCTCGAGACGACCATCCCCGGGCTGTTCATCGCCGGCGTGGTGGTGGCCGGCTACGACGCCAACAAGGTCTTCATCGAGAATGGGCGCTTCCACGGCGACCGCATCGTCGCACGGCTGCTCGGCCGCCCCGTGCCACCCCCGCCACGCCTGAGCGCGGAGCTCGATACCTGAGTAGCTTTATGGGTTCGGGGCGCGACGTGGCTTCATGCGCGCCCCGGGGCGGGCACCGCATCCAGCGGCGCTGCCTTTCATCCGACGCAACGAACAACCGATGGCTGCCAGCACCCAACCCGACGTGATGGACAAGCTCGTGTCGCTGTGCAAGCGACGCGGCTTCATCTTCCAGAGCTCCGAGATTTACGGGGGCACCGGTTCGGTGTGGGACTACGGACCGCTCGGCGTCGAGTTGAAGAAGAACCTCAAGGACGCGTGGTGGCGGTCGATGGTCCGGATGCGCGACGACGTCGTCGGGCTCGACGCCGCCATCCTGATGCACCCGCGCGTGTGGGAGGCGAGCGGCCACGTGGCCGGCTTCACCGACCCGCTGGTGGACTGCAGGACGTGCAAGGGACGCTTCCGCGCCGACAAGCTCGAGGATGCGCGCTGCCTCCTGAAGCCGAGCAAGCGCCCGGGGGAGACGGAGCAGTGCCAGCTCACCGAGCCGCGCCTGTTCAACCTCATGTTCAAGACGTTCATGGGGCCGGTGGAGGAGAGCGCGGCCACGGTGTACCTGCGCCCCGAGACGGCGCAGGGGATCTTCGTGAACTTCCTGAACGTGCAGCAGAGCACGCGGCAGAAGGTGCCGTTCGGGATCGCGCAGATCGGGAAGGCGTTCCGCAACGAGATCACGCCGGGGAACTTCATCTTCCGCACGCGCGAGTTCGAGCAGATGGAGATGCAGTTCTTCGTCGAGCCGGGCTCGGACATGGAGTGGTTCGAGTACTGGAAGGCAGAACGACTGGCCTGGCACACGTCCCTCGGCTTGGCCCCAGAAAGGCTGAACTATCATCAGCATCAGGGATCGGAGCTGGCCCACTACGCGCGCGCCGCGTTCGACATCGAGTTCGACTTCGGTGGCTCGCTCGGCTTCCAGGAGATCGAGGGGATCCACAACCGCGGCGACTTCGACCTCGGCCGGCACCAGGAGTACTCGAGCAAGAAGCTGGAGTACTTCGACCAGCCGAACAACAAGCGCTACCTGCCGTACGTGATCGAGACGTCGGTGGGCGCCGACCGCAGCACGCTCGCCGCGCTCGTCAACGCGTACCGCGAGGAGGCGGTGCCGGGCGAGGACGAAGGGCGCACGGTGCTCGCGCTGCACCCGACGCTCGCGCCCGTGAAGGCGGCGGTGTTCGCGCTGACGAAGAAGGACGGCATGCCGGAGATGGCGAAGAAGATCGCCGCCGAGCTGCGCCAGCACTTCCCGGTGGACTACGACGAGACGGGAAGCATCGGCAAGCGCTATCGCCGGCAGGACGAGGTGGGGACGCCGTTCTGCATCACGGTGGATGGCGAGTCGGTCACCGACGGGACGGTGACGGTGCGCGACCGCGACACGCTGAAGCAGGACCGCGTGGCGGCCACGGCGCTGCGCGGCTACCTCGGCGACCGACTCGGCGCATGACGCCGCGTGTGTCGGTCGAGCGGCTGCGCCGCGAGGGAGAGCAGTTCATGGAGCAGCTGTCGCGCGAGTACTACTCCGCGCACAGCGGCCTCAAGTCCACCGCGGAGCTGCAGCCCGTGTACGAGGCGCATCGCGACATCCTCGGCCCCGATGCCCTCGCGGTGGCGCGCGAGTACTTCGCGGGGAGCCCGGAAGGAAGCGAGGACCGTCGCTCGGCCCGGCTGCTGCTCGACTGGCAGGTGGAGTCGCAGAGCAGCCGCGAGCTGGCGCCGCTGGACGAGCGGGAGATCGCCTGGGACGGCGACGCCGTGGTCACCACGGCGGATGGCCGGCGCATTCCCTACCAGCGCGTGGCGATCGAAGTCGGGAACAGCACCGACCGGCACGAGCGCGCGGCGATCGACACGGCGCGCGCGTCGCTGGTGCAGCGCGAGCTGGCGCCCATCCGGCGCGAGCGCTTCCAGCGCGAGCGCGACATCACGGAGTCGCTCGGGCTCGCGCCGGGTTACAACAGCACGTGGGAGCTGCTGAGCGGCGTGTCCCTCACGGCGCTGCGCGACGAGTGCGCCGCCTTCCTGCGCGACACGCAGGCGATCTGGGACGAAGTCCTGCCGCTGGCGGCGAAGCGCGTGCTGGGGATGCGGCCCGACGAGCTGGCGCGCGCCGACGCGCTGGCGCTGTTCCGGGCGCGCGAGTTCGACGACGCCTTCCCGGCCGCCGAGATGGAGTCGCGCGTGCAGAGGCAGGTCAGTGAGCTGGGGGTGGACCCGCTCGCGAACGGCCGCATCCGTCTCGACACCGGGGAACGCGAAGGCAAGCGCTCCCGCGCCTTCTGCGCGCCGGTGCGGGTGCCGGAAGAGGTGTACCTGGTGCTGCGGCCGCACGGAGGCCAGAGCGACTGGAGCACCTTCCTGCACGAGCTGGGGCACGCGCTCCACTTCGCCTACGCGCGCCCCGACTACCCCTTCGAGTATCGCTGGCTCGGCGACAACTCCGTCACGGAGTCGTACGCGATGCTCTTCGACGGGCTGATGCAGGACGCCGGATGGCTGCGACGCTACACCGACCTCTCCGGAGACCGCCTGAAGTCCTTCATGCGGTCGGCGGGGTTCGAGGAGCTGCATTTCCTGCGGCGCTACTGCGCGAAGCTGGTCTACGAGACGCAGCTCTACGGTGGTGAGGTCGGCTGGAAGCAACTGCCCGACCTGTACGTGCAGCTGCTCACGTCCGCGACCACGTTCCGCTACGTGCCCG
>DASURL010000145.1:0-11095 GCA_036280075.1 Gemmatimonadaceae bacterium
CTCCACCAGCTCCGCCGCGCCCTCGAGCTCGCGGCGTGCCGTGCCCTTGCCGTTCTCCACCGAGAGCTGCGAGGCGGCGGTGACGCAGGGCAGCCCGAGCAGCTCGGCGACGGCAGTACCGACCACGCCAGCCGACGTGTCGAACGCGTGCTTGCCGAAGAGGATGAGATCGTAGCCGCCGGACTTCAGCTCGGCGGCGAGCGCCTTCGCGACCGCGATACCGTCCACGGGCACGGTGTCGGTCCTGAGCTGCACGGCGCGATCGGCACCCATGCTCATCGCCTTGCGCAGCGGCTCCTGGACGTTGTCCGGGCCCAGCGCGTAGACGACGGTCTCTCCGCCACCCGACTTCTCGTTGATCTGGAGCGCGGCTTCCACTGCGTAGCCGGCGAAGTCATCGATGTCGAACTTCAGCCCGGCCTCGTCGATCGCGGCGCCGGAGGCGGCAATCTTAAAGCGCGACTCGGAGTCCGGAGTGCGCTTGATGCAGACGGCAATTTTCACCGTCGGTCTCCTGTATGAAGGTTACTTGAACGCGTTGAGGCCCGTCACCGCCTGGCCGAGGATGAGCGAGTGGACGTCGTGCGTCCCCTCGTACGTGTAGACGCTCTCCAGGTTGGCCATGTGGCGCATGGCCGCATACTCGGCGAGGATGCCGTTCGCGCCGAGCAGGCGGCGCGCCTCGCGCGCGATGTCGGTGGCCATGTTGACGTTGTTGCGCTTGGCCAGTGACACCTGCTGCGGCGTCATCGTGCCCGCGTCCTTCAGGCGGCCAAGGTGCAGCGAGAGGAGCTGCGCCTTCACGATCTCGCTGAGCATGTCGGCCAGCCGCACCTGCTGGATCTGGAAGCCGGCGATCACCTTGTCGAACATCACCCGATGCTGGGCGTAGTCCAGCGCCTCCTCGAAGCACGCCATCGCGGCGCCGATGGCGCCCCACGAGATGCCGTAGCGCGCCTGGGTGAGGCACATGAGCGGGCTCTTGAGCCCCCCCGACTTCGGCAGGATGGCATCCCTGGGCAGCTGCACGTCCTGGAAGACCAGCTCGCTGGTGTCGCTCGCGCGGAGGGAGAGCTTCCCCTTCTGGTCCTTCGCAGTGAAGCCCTTCGTCCCCTTCGGCACGATGAAGCCTCGGATGGACTTGTCGCTCGTGTCGCCGTTGGTCTTGGCCCAGACGACGGCGATGTCGGCGGTGGATCCGTTGGTGATCCACATCTTGGCGCCGTTGAGCAGCCAGGTGCCGTCGGCCTGCTCCTTCGCCATCGTGATCATCCCGCTCGGATTCGAGCCGTAGTCCGGCTCCGTCAGCCCGAAGCAGCCGATGATCTCCCCCTTCGCCATCTTCGGCAGGTACTTCTGCTTCTGCTCCTCGGAGCCGAAGGCGTAGATGGGGTACATGGCCAGCGCGCCCTGCACGCTGGCGAAGGAGCGCACACCGGAGTCGCCGCGCTCGAGCTCCTGCATGATGAGCCCGTAGGCGACGTTGTTCAGCCCCGCACACCCATACTCCTCGGGAAGGTTGGCGCCGAAGACGCCCAGCTCGCCCATCTCGGGGATGAGCTCCCTCGGGAAGCGGCCCTGGACGTACGCCTCGCCGATCACCGGGAGGACGCTGCCGTCCACGAAGCTGCGAACGCTGTCGCGGACCGCGCGCTCCTCCTCGGACAGAACGCTATCGATGTTGTAGAAATCGAGCATGGATCGCGGGTGGAGTGGGATTGACCGACCCGCGAAAGCTAATCAGGCGTCGAGCCCGTCAGCATCCCCGCTTCGCCAGGTAGGTCAGCTCGTTGGCGCGGTCGTCCTGCACGATGCGGTTCACCCACTCCACCCCCTGCGCCACCGAATGGTCCATGTTCCCCACCTCGTAGCGCCAGGCGCCGAAGCGGCCCCGCGAGTAGATGTCGCGCGACTCGAGCCACGGATGCAGCGTGCTGAGCGCGTCGTCCCGCTCGAGCGAGGGGGTGGGATAGGTGTGGTCGCGCGCGATGACGTGCGTGTCCACGATGTCGGCCCGATCGCGCTCGGCGAGGAGCCGCGTGTTGATCATCCCCTGGATCGTGTCCTCCACCACGCGCTCCCGGTCCACCGGCTTGAACTCCGAATGCGAGATCTCGGCGAGGAGCGAGTAGTGGCTGGACGCATCCGGCACCACTTCCGGGGAGTAGTTGGAGAGGTAGGTCACCCGGTAGAAGGGGGAGCTCTCCTCGGGGAAGTACATCCAGCACTTCTTCGACGGGCTCGGCTGCTTCACCCCCACCCCGACGATGTAGCTCCCCGAGTGGCGGAGCCGCGAGGCCTGGCAGCGCGCGTCCTCGGGAACGTCCCCGGTCATGTGGCGCACGAGCAGGTCGAGCGGGGTGGTGTTCATGAGGATGTCGTACGGCTCGCGGGTGCCGTCCTGAAGCACGACCTCCTTTCGGTCGACGTCCACGCCGGCCACCGGCGCATTCAGCCGAAGATTTGCCGCCACGTACGGCTGCATCCGCTCGAACAGCCCGCCCGTGCCACCGTGGCGCGGATACTTGAAGGTGGAGTTCGGCCCCCAGCCGGCGTCGTCTCGGTCGAGCACCACGTTGCCGAGCACGCGCTGGATGTCCACCATCGCGACGCGCTCGCCGATCCATTCCTTGTTCATCATGCAGGGCGGGTGCGCCCACACCTTGAAGTTGTACGGCATCATGAAGTGCTTCGCGATGCCGGCGCCGAACACGCCGTGGATCAGCTCCTCGAAGTTGCGGAAGCGCGCCACGTCCAGCGGCTGCTTCTGTGCCTCGATGAGGCCCATGAGGCACTCGAGGACGACCTCCTTCGGCAGGTACTTGATGTTGTTCTGGAACGGATACGGCAGGAACCGGTCGCACATCCAGACCCAGCTCTCGCGCAGCAGGAGCTGGTACTCGTCGCCGAGCAGCTTGTCGAACAGCCGGTCGAAGTAGTCGTAGTGCGAGAAGAGGACGTGGCCGCCGATGTCGTAGATGAAGCCGTTCGCGCTCGTCTCGCTCGACGCGAGCCCGCCCACGTGGTCGCTCGCCTCGAGCATGAGGAAGTTGTCGTAGCCGAGCTCGCGCAGCCGGTAGCCCGCGCCAAGGCCGGTCGGGCCGGCGCCGATGACGACGATGCGTGGCGCCTCGGCGGCGTCACGCGGGCGGCTGGGCGAGTGGGTGCGGATCGGTTCCATGCGTCAGTCGAGGGAATTCGGGATGGACGACGGCGTCACTGCACCAGCGCCAGTGACGCCTCGTCGGCGGAGCGTGCCCACGCGCGAGTCCGCACGTAGCGGGCGAGCGCGTCGTCGAGCGACGGCATCAGCGAGCCGCGGACACTCTCCAGCGCCGCGAACGGGGGGCGGTGTGCTGCGAGGCCGAGCTCAGTGTGCGGGCACGCCCGCACGAGCGACCCGTCCAGGCCAGCCATGCATGCCGCGCGCCGCGCGAGATCCGCCCACGTCACCGCACCACGGTTGGCGAGGTGCCAGATCCCGTGCTCGCCGTCGATCAGCAGGTCGAGCACCGCATGCACGAGATCCGGCACGTAGGTGGGCGAGACCACCAGGTCTCCCGCCGCGGCGAAGGGCACGCCCGCCGCCACGGCGCGCAGCGCGAGCGTGGCGAAGTTCCAGTCGTCCCACGGGCCGACGAACGCGGCAGTGCGTACGACGAGCGAGTCGCCATGGGCGGCGAGCACGCGCTCCTCCGCGGCGGCCTTGGTGGTCCCGTAGACGCTGCGCGGCGAGACGGGATCCGTTTCCACGTAGGGACGGTTCGCGCGTCCCGCGCCGTCGAACACCAGGTCGGACGAGAAGACCGCGTACGGAAGGCCGCGCGCCGCGCATGCGCGGGCGAGCGTCTCCGCGCCGATCACGTTTGCGCGATGCGCCGCCTCCGGCTCGCGCTCGGCATCGTCCACGCGTACGTAACCGGCGGCGTTGATCACGGCCCATGGCGACCGTCCGTCGAGCGCGCGCGCCACCGAACGCTCGTCGGCGACGTCGAGCTCCTCCCGGCTGGTTCCCACGCAGGCGAGCCCCCGCTCCCGGCAGAGCCGCACGACGGCGCTGCCGAGGGTGCCGCGCGCTCCGGTGACGAGGATCGGCCGCGCGGTGGAGGCGTCGTCGCGCTCCGCCACCGGCCAGTCGTCGGCGCGGCAGCTGTACGCAGCGCGCTCCGGAGCGCGCCACCACCCCGGTGACTCGAGCACGGGATGCGCCGGCGTCTCGCCGCGAGCGAGCGCGCCGGTGAGTGCCGCCAGCGCGGTGCGGCGGGGCTTCGGCGCGCGCACGTCGAACAGCCCCGGCTCGTAGTGCCCGTCGAGCCGCGTGACGAGCGAGTCCCAGTCCCTGGTGCCGAGCGCCGCCCACGCCGTCACGGCAACCACGTCGACACCGTCTGCGCGCGCACCCTCCGCGGCCTGCCAGAGCTCGTGCAGCCAGCGCAGCTGCTGCTCCCTCGTGCAGCCGAGATGGGCCTCCGTGACGGCGACCGGGATGCCATAACGCTCCCACGCCTGCTGCAGGAGGCGCCGCGGCCCCTGGAGCTCGGCTTCGGCGATACGAACCGCCTCCACGTCCGCATAGCGATCACGCTCGTTCCCCCCGTGCGTATGCTCCGGGAAGCGATCCAGCCGCTCGTCGAGCCACCGCTCGCTGGTGACGTAGTGGTTGATCCCGATGACGTCGGGGGCACACCCCTCACCCACGGCGCGCGCGATGTCGTCCTCCGTCACGCCGCAGAACGATGCGTGGCCGTGCATGGCGCTGCCCGGCTGGACGCGGCCGGTGAGGAGGTCGAAGGTCAGCCAGCGCCGCTCGTTCTCGAAGTCGGCCTGGTAGCGCAGCCGCGGCGTGGCGTGGATGAATCCCAGATCCTCCGTCTGGACGAGCATGGCGTGCGGCGTCACGGCGCGAATGGCGCCCATGGACAGCCGGATGGCGCGGATCTGGTTCAGCGTGGCGCGCCAGAAGGCGCGGGCATCGCGCGCGTGCGGGTACCACGCGCCGTACAGCGTACTGAACCGCGCCGTGGTCAGGGGCTCGTTCACCGGCGTGAAGCGCCAGACCCACGGGTAGCGTCTCGCCACCGTCCCCGCAAAGTCGGCGAGGCCCTCGGCGAAACCGTCGTCGAGAAGATTGGTGTTGAGCGGGCCGCTGCCATGGTGTACGAGCCCGACGATGGGCTCGATCTCCAGCTCGCGCAGTCGGCGCATGGCGGCGTCGGCGTGAGCCCATCGGCTCGCCGCCGCGGGCGCCCCCGCAATGTGCTCCCAGAGGATGGGGTAGCGGATGGTCCGCACCCCCAGCGCCGCCAGCCGCTCCAGGTCCTCGATGCGGCCGTAGTGTCCCGTGAGCGCAAGCTGGTCATGCTGCCGGTCACCGACGCGGTTGAGCGTGCACTCGAAGCCGGCCCAGACCTGCAGGGGCGGACGCGCGGCGTCAGTCGTCATGGCTGCGGTGCAGCACGCAGCACGGCGCTCAGGATTCGGGCGCTTCGGCCGTGACGTTCAGCGCGGGCGCACGGGTGCGCGGTCGGTGCGTCACGGCGGGAGCGGTCGTCACGCGTTCCACCGCTCGGCGCGAGCCGGCGAGTCGTGGCGCCTCCGCCGCCTGCGTGGCCTGCTGGAGGATGCGCTCCATCCGCGAGACGATGCTCGACCAGGAGTTGTGCGACGCCTGCTCCAGGCCAAGCTCGAGGAGGGCGTCGTCGGGCGAGACCGCGGCCTGGCGCACGGCGGCCACGAACTCCTCGGGTGAGCGTGCCACGGCGACCACCGGCGTGAAGTGGTGCAGCACGTCGGCAATGGGCGTGGAGACGATCGGCTTGCCCCCCGCCATGTACTCCAGCGTCTTCGTCGGGTTGATGTACTCCGTCGCCTCGTTGAGGGCGAAGGGCATCAGGCAGACGTCGAACCCCTTGAGGTACGCCGGCAGCTCGGCGTAGTCGCGCTGGCCGAGCCAGTGGAGGTTGGACGCCTGCGGCAGCTCGGCCGGATCCACCTTCACCACCGGTCCCACCATCACCACCTGCATCTCCGGCAGCTCTGCCGCGAGGGTGCGCAGGAGGTCGTAATCCAGCCGCTCGTCGATCACGCCGTAGTAGCCGAGCACCGGTCCGGCGAGGCTCGCCACGTCGGACGGGACACGCACATCCGCCGTTCGCGCGCTCGCGAAGTGCGCCACGTCCACGCCGCAGCCGAAGAAGTGCACGTTCTCGTGGTAGCGTGCCTTGCTCTGCATCAACTTGTGGCCGCCCGTGAAGACGACGTCCGCCTCGGCGAGCAGGTAGCGCTCGCGATCGATCAGCTCCGTGGGAGCGAAGCGGAACTTCGACAGCTCGTCCATGCAGTCGTACACGACGATGCGCTCGTCGAATGCGCCGATCATCGCCGGCGCCGGCATCGGCGTGTAGAACCAGTGCACCGGCCGGTCGAACCGCCCGCCGAGCGGGCCGTCGTCGGCGAGCTGGCGGATGAGCAGGTCGCGCACGACGGCGATCGACTCGTCGTAGCGTCCGCGCAGCCCTTCGGGGAGCCGGGGGACGGCGCGCAGGATCCCCTCGTGCGGCTGCGACATGTCGAGGCGGGGCACGGCGACGTCGTCGCCATGGACGGGCTCCTCGACGAAGAGGACGGGACCACGGCGCGCGAGCCTGGACAGGAGCTGCTGCGGCCGTTGCCAGACGAAGTCCCAGCGCAGGTGGCTGTGGACGACATAGGACGCACCTGGCTCCCCCGCCAGCGGCGTGGCGAGCGGTCTCGTGAGGTTCATTCGGCGTGGTGGTGAGTGAGGCCGTACACGGCCGCAGAGCGTTATCCACCGGGTAGGGCAAACCTCATGCCCCACCCACCCCACGACGCACGGCGCGGACGGACCCGTCAGGGTCCGTCCGCGCATGCAGCTTCCTGCCGCTCCTCAGCGCCGTGGCGTCAGGCGCTCACCGCCTCCGCCAATGTCTCGCTCTCGAGGCGCGCACGCCAGGTCCGCACGATCTCCTGGTACCGTGCCCCCACGGGACGGATCCGACGGTGCAGGTCGTACATCCCCACCGGATGCAGGTCGTTCCGCTCGACGCGCAGCGCGTGCTGCCAGTCGATCTGGTCGGTCAGCGAGTACCAGGTGAAGCCCTTCACCGGCACGCCCGACGCCCGCAGCGCCATCAGCTCGCCCCACTGCCGGTCGAGCCAGTCCACCGCATGATCGGTCACGCAGTTGGTCTCGCAGTGGAAGATGGGGAGCCCGTAGCGGTGATAGTACGACGCCGCAAGCCGCTGGAAGCCCATCGGCTTCCGGCACGTGGTCGACCGGCCGGTGGACGTCACGCGATGCTCGCAGGTGGAGTAGTAGTCCACCCCCAGCCACCGCTGGCCCACCGCGCGGCGCTCGCGGAAGAAGCTCAGGTCGTTCGACGTGACACCGTGCTCGTTGAGCAGGCGCGCCATGCCGGGTGCGAGCTCGTGCCCCGTGGTGAGGTCCACGGAGAGGAACTTGAAGGCATTCCAGCGATCCGCTTCCATCTGCGCCGCGCGGCCGGCGGCGTGGAAGTGCTCGATGGATTCCCCCTGTACGATGATCGCGTCGGGCCGCTCGACGAGGATCGCTTCCACGGCCAGCTCGTGCGCCATGCACAGGTTGCGCATCGCACGCACGAAGGCCGCTTCGCTCGCCTCGCATTCGTTCCACCACCCGCGCAGTGCCGAGAAGCTCGCGCAGACGAAGATCTCGTTGACGGGCGTGAAGTGGCGGATCCACGGATACCGCCGCGCGAAGGCGCCGGCGTAGGCGGCGAAGAGGACGGGAAATGCCTCGTCCTGGAAGCCGCCGAGCCACGACGGCACGCCGAAGTGGCAGAGGTCCGCGATGACCGTGATCCCGAGATCGCGCAGGCGGTGCATCTGCGCGTCGCAGATCTCCCAGTCGTAATGGTCAGGGGCAGTGTGCACGCGATAGTACGGCGGGCCGTACCGCAGCGCATTGAGGCCGGACTCGCGCACGAGGGCGAAGTCTTCTTCCCATCGCGCGTAATGGCCGCACTTGTCCATCTGGTCGATGCGCGCACCGCCCGCGATGGTGGGATAGCTGTTCTCGACGCCGGTGGCGAAGAGGAATGGACTGAGGGGGGGCATTGCAGGGAGGGCACCGTGACCGGATTACCGGCCACCGCGTGGGGGGCGTCGGTCGAGCGGGGAGGCGCGTCGACCCGTCAATCAATGACGAGCGAGCGCGCCTCCCGCCACGGGAACTTCAGCCCTTCCGCGCCGCTCTGCGTCCCAGCGTCTGGGAGCCCTCGGCACGACCGGGCCGCGTAGCTAATACCCGCCGGGCATATGGCGCGATCCCTACTTCACGCGCCTTGGCGCGGAACGACCGGCCATGGTCGATGGTGTGCCCCGACTCGTCCTGCCACTGATGCACCATCTCGTGCAACAGGGTGTGCAGCGTCTCCGTCCAGCCGTGCCGGCGCAGGTGGGCACGGCTGATGGCAATCTCGGCGGGCTCGCCACCGGGGGTGGCGGCGGTGTAATGACCGAGACGGCTCTTCATGCGGCGCGACACGCGGATCTCGATCTCGCGCAGCCGTCCCTGGAAGTGGCGCCCGTTGTACCGGACGTGCCATGCCTTGAGCTGCTCGGCGATTCCCGTGTCCTCATCGTGCGTGCGCTCGCGGCGCGCCGCGGCGCGCGCCACGCGGATGGGGTGTGCCAGGATGACCCGCTGCGCCGCGCGGCGCTCGGCGCGGGTGCGCCCCTCGACGAAGGTGACGATGGCGCGAAAGACCGGTTCCGGCGCCGACAGGTAGCCTTCGTGCACGCGCAGTTCGCCCGCGCCGAAGCTCACCATCACGTTCCGGTTGCGCGTCAGCCGGCACCGCATGATCCGGCGCAGGCCGAGCTGCTGGAGCCGTGCGAGCAGCTCCTCGGCGTTGTGCGGCGTGCCGCTGTTGAATCCCAGCTCGAGCTGCGCCTCGTCGCGGCGTCCGCGGAAGAGCCGCATCAGCGTGCGAAGCACTTGGCGGGGCCGGCGACGAAGCCGCCGTCGGCGGCGGACCAGAGGAGGGTGGACACTTCGATCTGCTCCGGGGTGATGCGAATGCTGTTGACGGACGAGGGGCGTCCGCCGCGCATGCGGTTGGATACCGTCCCCGCCGTAGAAATTACCGTGCCCTTTTTCGTGTGCTCGATGTAGTGGATCGCCTCCTGATGGTCGTGGCCGCAGAGCACCAGGTCGACGCCGAGATCGGCAAACGCGCCGAGCGCGCGCCTGGTGTTCTTGAGCCCGTGCCGCTGCGAGAGCTCGCCCTTCATCGGGTTGTGGTGCATCACCACCACGCGCGCGTCCCCCGCGGGGCTCTCGGCGAACACGCTGCGCAGCCGGTCCACCTGCGCCCGACGCACGATGCCGATGATGGAGATGTCGCGCAGGTTCCAGGTGAGTGTCTGCCTGGTGACGCCATGCGAGGTGTTCAGGCCGGCGAAGGTCGCACCGGGCACGCGGAGAACCGGCTCGATGTCCTCGGAGATGAAGCGCCGGTAGGTGGCGAGCACGGCGCGGTCGTCGCCGAGGCCGAGCGGCGACTTCCACCATTGCACGTCGTGGTTGCCCGGGATGCAGATGACCTTGCTGTGCTGCGATGCATGCCGGATGAACGCCCGCGCTCGCTGGAACTCGCCGGAGCGCGCGCGCTGCGACAGGTCGCCCGAGATGGCGACCACGTCGTAACGGCGTTCGGCGATGAGCGCCTCCATCGCCTCGTACTGCTCCGGCACCGCTGGGTGGCCGAAGTGCAGGTCGGAGCAGTGAAAGACGGTGGTCATGGTACGCTCAGAGCTTCGCGATGACGGCGTCGGTGAACTGGTCGGTGCTGGCGGTGCCGCCGAGGTCGCGGGTGACGGTCTTCTTCTCGCGGATCGTGGATTCCAGCGCGTTGCGGATGCGCGACGCCCGCTCGTCCTCGTTCATGTATTCCAGCATCATGCACGCAGCGAGCACGAGCGCCGACGGGTTGGCCACTCCCTTCCCCGCGATGTCAGGTGCCGTGCCATGCACCGCCTCGAAGATCGCCCCACCGTGCCCGATGTTGGCGCCCGGCGCGAGGCCGAGCCCGCCGACGAGGCCGGAGATCTGGTCGGAGAGAATGTCGCCGAAGAGGTTGGTGGTGACGATGACGTCGAACCGCTCCGGATGGAGGACGAGGTTCATCGCCGTCGCGTCCACGATCATCTCCTGGAACTCGATGTCCGCGTACTCGTGGGCGATCTGGCGGCCGACGTCCAGGAAGAGTCCGGACGTATACTTGAGGATATTCGCCTTGTGCACGAGCGTCACCTTCTTGCGCCCGTGCTGCACAGCGTAGTCGAAGGCGTAGCGGATGATCCGCTCCGAGCCCGCACGCGTGACGATGGCGATGGACTCCGCTGCCGCGCGCGGATCGCTGCCGATCTTGATGTAATGCTCGACGCCGACGTACAGCCCCTCGGTGTTCTCGCGCACGAGGACGATGTCGATGTCGTCGAAGCGGCCGCCCTTCACGATGGTGTGCGCGGGCCGGACGTTGGCGTAGAGGTCGAACGTCTTGCGCAGCGCCACGTTGATCGAGCGGAAGCCGTCGCCCACCGGCGTCTCGAGCGGCCCCTTGAGCGCGATGCGCGTGCGCTTGATCGAATCGAGCGTGGCGTCGGGGATCGGATCGCCGTACTTCGCCACGCCGGCCTGCCCGGCGTACTGCGGATCCCAATCGATGTCGGCGCCGGCCGCCTCGAGGATGCGGACGGTGGCGCTGCTGATGGACGGCCCGATGCCGTCGCCGGAGATGAGGGTGACTGGTGTGCCCATGTCCTATGTGTCGGTCGGCCTACGGGGCCGAGATCAGGTCGGCAAGATGCGCGGCGAGGCTCGAGAGCAGCGCGCGTGAGAAGGTCGGCGACGAGTCGCTGCGCACGTCGCCGATCCAGCGGATGTCGCCCATGCGCGCGTCGATGACGGCGACATGGAGGACGGCGGCTCCTTCGCCCGAGGGCAGCCGGTCGAAGCGCAGCTCCGCCGGCAGCAGCACGGCGCGCGCCGACTCCTGCAGCGCCACCATCGTGCGGAGCTGCGTGGCCA
>DASURL010000146.1:0-31405 GCA_036280075.1 Gemmatimonadaceae bacterium
GCCAACACGCAGGGTGAGACCCTGGACGAAGCCCGGGCAAATCTCCGCGAGGCGGTGGAGCTCGTCCTCGAGGCCAATCGCGCGCTGTCCGAGGCGGACCTGGCCGGGGCCGAAGTAATTCGCGAGCGCCTCATCGCGTAGGCCGATCTCCGCGTCGATGAAGCGCGTCGATCTGATTCGGCACTTGGAAGCGCATGGCTGTTGCCTTCTTCGGGAAGGGGGCAGCCATTCCGTTTATGTGCGCCCTGAGACGCGCAAGGTGTCGACGGTCCCGCGTCATCGTGAGATCAAGGACTTCCTCGCACGGAAGATTTGCAAGGACTTGGAGATCCCCATACCCTGACGCCTAACTGGTGCTGCGCCTGACGGGCGATCTAACGAAGCTCGCTTCGCTCGCTCTTATTTGACCGCCCGCAGGTGAGCTTGGGCGTTAGACGGCCTTTCATTGGGACAGATGACGCGACATCGGCGTGGATTGCCATTCCTAGCCATTCTTGTGGCGACTGCCTGCGGCGACAGACCGCGTGCTACATCTCGGGGGCCCGGGGCGGACTTGCAACCGCCTGCAGTCGTACTCGCGGGTACCCCTGCTCCTAACTGTGTCGGACCTGACCACTGGGCCGCTAGCATGGCCTTCACACACCTCAAGAATGCCGGGCTGGTAGACAATGACCGCGTCGACTTCACGAAAACGCGTTCGGTGCAGATTGCATCCGAGAACGTCAATCGAGATCGGTATATCCAGGTGCATCGCGTCACGTTCACAGGCAAGGACGGTCGGCAACTGACGGCCATTACGGTAAACGATGCGACTGCCGATGAATGCTCGGGCAGTGGCGTTCATGTCTATCTGGTCGCACGAGAGCTCGGTGATACGTTGCGGTAGGCTGCACACGGGCGAGCATGGCCGTCTAACTGGCGCTGCAGCCGACGAGCGGTCTTTGGAAGCTCGCTCCGCTCGCTACTATTGGGCTCGCTTGCAGGTGAGCTTGGGCGTTAGGTGGCCATACGCGGCGCGGTTCGTCTAGCTGTTATGCGAGTCCATGTGGGCTACGCCCTGTCTGCTGCTGTTCTGTTCGCGTGCGCGCGCCCGTTCAGAAGCGAGGCAGGCGAGGGGACGCAGTGTCCTCCCAAGCCAGCCCTGCCGCCAGTGCAAATGGTGGCAGACGCCCCGAGCGTGATTAGCGGGCGTGTCTGGGTTGCGCAGGTAGAATTGCCACTCCCAGGCTCGCCGGTCCGCATTCCGGAGGTTGGTCGGATCGCAACCACGGACACGGCCGGCTTCTTTCATTTCGACTCGATGCCGCCGGGAGTTTATACGCTCGTGGTCCGTCAGATCGGGGTTCACGAGCGCTCAGTGCAAGGAGTGACGGTGTCGTCGCGACAGGGACGTAACGTCCACGTGCCCGTCAAGCCGTTCATGCTCGACGGATGCCCAGGTTTCGGCGAGCTTCTGCTGCCAAGGCCTTGGTGGAAATTCTGGTGATCAGGCTACCTAACTGTCGCTGCAGCCGACGGGCGGTTGCGGACGCTCGCTGCGCTCGCATCTTATGAGATCGCCCGCAGGTGAGTTTTGCGTTGGACGGCTACATGCATTTGACGTAGATCAATCATGCCCCGACTCCGCCAGCGGCAATCAGCCTCAGGCTACCACCGAACTGCCCACCTCGGATTGCTGCCTGCAGCGACCATCTTGGTACTCCTCAGCGTCGGCTGCCACGATGTGGCATCGCCAAGTGAGGGCCAACGTCCCCCGTTCACGGGAGAGCGATACGATCTTGTCGCGCTCGATGGCAAGCAGCTCCCGGGGCAGTTCGAGTCCTTCGGCGAGCCGTTTCTAGTCGATGCCGCAACTGTTACGTTCGTCAGCGATGACTCAGTGGACTTTCGGCTCGTCCAGGTGACGCCACTCACGCCTGGAACTCCGCCGACAGACTTAGGCGTATGGCGTGACCAGTACGAACAGCCGGCGCGTGACAGCATCGAGATAGGGGCGGTGGACTTCGACGTCTTCAGGGTATCGCCATGGGCGTATGGTCGTCGAACCGCTGATACGCTCATTTGGCGGACGGCAGATCCCGCGCCGTCAGACCCGCGGATCCCGGACATCGAAGGGCCACCGTTCGGACTCCACGTCTGGCGATTTGTACGTCATCGATAGCCTTGGGCACACGGTGGTGATGCAGCCCCTGCGTGTTGAAGCAGGCAGGTGAAGTCGCGCGGGCAGGTCAGTGCTCGTAGCCGTCTAGCTAGCTGAGCGCTGCACATGCCGGGGGATCTGCGGTAGCTCGCTGCGCTCGCAATGCACATGTTCGCCCGCAGGTGAGCTTCGGCGTCAAGTGGGCACTCGCACCGGGGTATGTCGATGAGGTCACTGCTCGTACGCACCTGGCTTCTCGTCCTCGCGGGAGGCGGCGCGCCTGCAGTCGCGCAGGGGCCGGTACCGTTCACAGAACTGGATAGCGTGATCCTCGAGCGTACCGCTTGCTACGGCACCTGTCCGGCGTACCGTCTCGCGTTGCTTCGATCAGGAGTCGTACAGTTCAGGTCCCATAACCGGGGCGATAGTGCACGCGTCGCGCGCGACTCGATCAAGCCCGACGCAGTCGCCGCACTGCTCCCCGCTGCTGTCCGACTGAGAGTCTTTGATGTTCCTCCCGTGATTGCCGACTCACCGGCTCTTTGTCCGGATCGGGCGACCGATCATCCGACGGTGATCGTCACCCTTTACGGCGTTGGGGAGACGCGGCGGATTGTGGATTACCATGGTTGCTTTCTCCGGAGCGACCACTCGACAGCGTCCGGTCTCTCGGGAGTGCGAGCGTTCGAGGCCCGCCTGGACAGCGTCGCCGGTGTCAAGCGCTGGGTACAGCCAAATCGGCTTCGCTGAGCGCCCATCTGACTGGCACTGCGCCTGACGGGCGTTTTCGCACGCTCCCTACGCTCGCTATTATTTGATCTCCCGCAGCTGATTGCAGGCGTTAGCCAGACACGGACATGGACCTTCCCGACGACGCAGATGGCGACGCGCTTCGACGCCTCGCCGACCACGGGAGCGATCTGTCGCAGCCAATGGACATCGATTTCGCGGTGGCCGTGCCTGACGAGAAGGCCGGCCATGCGCTGGCCACGCTCGCTGCGTCTCGAGGATACCGGCCCGGGTTGAGTCAGGACGAGGAGACAGGGGAGTGGACCTGCAGTTGTACCCGGTCCATGGTGGCCAGCTACGAGGCCCTTAGTGCCGCGCAAGCGGAACTCGACGATCTGGCAAGACCGTTGGGCGGATACGCCGACGGATGGGGCTCATTCGGGAACGCTGGCTGACGAGGCGCTCCACCTGCCAAGGGAACTTGCGCCAGCTCTGCCGGCTCTTCCACCTGACAGATGTCAACTCCTTCAAGCACGCCTGCTGAAGGCCGAGTTGCAGTTCGTACTGGCGGGCATGCGTCGGTTTGTGCTTCCCGGATGGATGATCCACCTATGGTCAGTGCCGGATGCAGCCACCTGGAAGCCGAAGGCAGAGCGGCGTGCCGCCTCGAAGTGGTTGCATGCAGCGAGGCATTGCATGGCCCGCCTCTGAACTGTGGCGTTGGATCGCCCCGCGATCATGTTCGCCGTCCTCATCGCGCTCAAGTACGCGCTGCCGGGCATCGGGGTCGCTCCCGCACTCCAGGTGCTCATTCTGCTGGTCGTGGCGACCGGCTTCGCGTGGCTGTTCTGGTGGAACTGTAGCCCGGACCGTCGCGGCGTCGCGGTCCTGCTGGGGCTCCTCTGGCTGGCCGGCGCGATCAAGGTGTGGCGCCTCTAGCGCCATGGTGCGGGCGATCGAACGTGGCGCTGCAGCTGACAGGCGCCTTGAGTGCTGGCGCCCGCTGCGCTCGCACGTTATACCATCCGCACGACCCCGGAGTTGACCTGCATGCGCATCGTCCAGCTGCTGATGGTCGCCCTCTCCGCGGGCTCGCTGGCCGCTGGGGCGCAGGACACCACGTCCACCGGGCTTCCTCGTGCGTTCGGGGCTCCGGAGTGGACGGCGGCGGAGCGCGCACAACGGGAGGCCGCACTCAACGCCATCCTGGCGTTCCGTACCGACCTTCGAGGCGACTCCACGCGGATCGCCGCCTGTGCGCTGGACGCGCAGGTGCAGGACACCGCCGCGGTGCGCTGGGTGCTCCCGGACGTGCGACGACTGCTCATCAGACCGCTCGTGACCCAGCCGGTTCGACAGCTCGGATGCAGCGTCGATGCCTTCTCGAAGCCGGGGACCCGGGTGCTCTTTCTCGCGAGGCTGACGGAGGTGCGGCGTCGCGGATTCGCGAGTGGCAGCGGTGCGACAGCCGGCCTGAGCTTCGAGGCGGACTTCCAGTGGCTGGACGGGGGGCAATACCGTCGGTTCGAGCACTACGAGGTGCGCCCGCGGAGCGCAGATGGTCGTGTCTGGCGCGTGGTGCGGTACGAGCTCCAGGGCGAGGAGTTCCTCGACGATTTCGGCGCTGCCGGCAGGCGCCCCTAGGTGATTGTCCGCACCGGCTGTCCCGACCCCGGTGCGCGAGGGGCTGACGGTCACTGTCGCGGACGGTCCCTCTGTCGACGCTCGCTTCGCTCGCTGGCATTAAATCGCCCGCAGGTGAACCTTGGGCGTTGAGCCGCAAGTCACTCCCGCAGACCATGCAAGAGGTGCGCGTGCAGATCCAGGCGTCGGTGCAGAGCTCCGCGACAGGTCACGAGGTGATGGTGAGCACGGACGGTCGCACGTCGGCGGTCGCCGTTCCCGGACGCCCCGGCGGCGGCTCCGCGCTGAACGGCGGCGAGCTGCTCTGCGCGGCGCTGGCGACGTGCTACTGCAACGACGTCTACCGCGAGGCCGCACGGCGCGAGATAATGGTCCGCGCGGTGGCGGTGGAAGTGCGGGCGGAGTTCGGCGGGCGCGGTGAACCGGCGCGGCGGATCACGTACACCGCGCGGGTCGAGAGCGATGCCCCGGCGGAGGCGATCGCGGCGCTCCTGCGGGAGACCGACGCGGTCGCGGAGGTGCAGAATACGCTTCGGGCGGGAATCGCCGTCGAGCTGCGCCTGGCGTCAGGCTGATCGAGCGAGTGTGTCGACAGATGCGCCATGGCTCGGTCCCGCGTAGCGTGCCAACCAGGAGCGAAGGACGAATGCGACGAGTCGTGAATGGGGTCTGCCTTGCTCTGATGTTCGCCTCGACCGCGGCCGCTCAGACCGAGGCGACGCGAGACACCGCCTCGCACGCGACGCGCATGGTCGCTGTGGCGCCCGGCGTCCAGCTCGAAGTGCTCGACTGGGGCGGGTCGGGTCGGCCTGTCGTTCTGCTGGCGGGGCTGGGGGCCACCGCTCACACCTTCGATGATTTCGCGCCGCAACTCGCCACCAGCTACCACGTGTACGGGATCACGCGGCGCGGCTTCGGGCACTCGAGTGCTCCGATGTACGGGTACGGGGCGGACACCCTGGCAGACGATGTCCTGGCCGCGCTCGACTCCCTCGGCCTCCGGCAGCCCGTTCTCGCTGGCCACTCGATGGCGGGGGAGGAACTGAGCGACATTGGAGGGCGCCACCCTGAGCGAGTCGCCGGGCTCGTCTATCTCGATGCCGGCTACGACTACGCGCTGTATGACACGACGCACGGCAACGCGACGATCGACCTCAATGAGCTGATCCGGCAACTGGGCTCGCTGCGCTTCGGTTCCGGCGCGAGCGCGGCGGAGCGCCGGAGGACGATGATCGCACTGGCGGACACCGCTCTGCCTGCCCTGTCGAGAAGCTTCCATGCGATCCTGGAGGATTCACCGGCGCCGGCGGGCCCCGCTCCGCAGCCGATGGCCCGGATCCCCTATGCAATCATCGCCGGCCAGCGGAAGTTCACCAGCGTGCGAGGACCGGTGCTCGCCATCTTCGCATCGCCGCCAGAGGTGCCGCAGGGTGCCGAGAAGGATCCTACGATGCGGGAGGTGATCGCGGAGGTCGATTCTGCGACCGAGACACAGGTCCGCGCGTTTCTGCGTCAGGTACCGCAGGCGCGCGTCGTTCGCCTCCCGCGTGCAAACCACTTCGTCTATCGGTCGAACCCGCTGGATGTCCTGCGGGAGATGCGTGCGTTCATCGACCGGCTGCCGGTGAAGCGGGAATGAGGCGGCGGGCGAGAAGCCGACATACGAACTGCGGATTCGCGGCGGCTGCGCCGCCGCTCCAATCGGAAACGCCCGCCGCCGAGCGTGAGCGCCAGGTGACCTCCGTGCACTCCACACGAAGCAATGCGAGCAACCACAGTCGAGAGCGCGCAGGTGCGGCAGCACTCAGCGTGACGAGCAGCATTGCGACCTGGGTGGAGCTTGTCGCCGGCGTCGCCGTTCTCGTCGTGCTTCTGCCTCGCCGCGAGCGGAGAGGCATCGTGCCGCCGGGCTGACTCTTGCCGTGCGCTGCCATGCGATAGCTTTGCACCATGACCAGCCCCAAAGCCGCCGAGCTGCCCGTCCGCCTGTTCAAGAATGATGCGGCATGGGAAGCGTGGCTCGCCCGGGAGCACGCCAGGTCCGCAGGCCTCTGGCTGCGGATCGCCAAGGCAGGATCGAGCGTCGAGTCCGTTTCCTACGCCGAAGCGCTCGACGTCGCGCTCTGCTACGGGTGGATCGACGGGCAGAAGAAGGCATTCGACGACGCGACCTGGCTGCAGAAGTTCACGCCACGCGGGAAGCGCAGCCTCTGGTCGAAGATCAACCGCGAGAAGGTGCAGCGTCTCGTCGAGAGCGGCCGCATGCAGCCGGCCGGCCTCGATGCGGTAGAGCGCGCGAAGGCGAATGGGCAGTGGGACTCCGCGTACGAATCGCATCGAACCGCGGGCGTGCCGGACGACTTCCAGCGCGCGCTCGACGCCAACCCGCAGGCCAGGGCCTTTTTCGCGACGCTGAACAGCGCGAACCGATACGCCATCCTGTACCGGATCCAGACGGTGAAGCGAGCCGAGACGCGGGCGAGGAAGATCGAGCAGTTCATCGGCATGCTGGAGCGGCACGAGGTGATCCATTGAAGACCGCAGTCGTCCTCGTACGCCGTCGTCCTGATCGCGGCTCGCCGGGTCCTCTTTCACCGCCGTCCCACGAGGCGTAGCTTCGGCGCGTGTACGAGCACCGTCATCAGCCGCTCCTCTCCCGGGGGCAGTTCCTGCTCCGACTCGCGCGCCATGCGGCCGGCGCTGGGCTCGTGGTGCTCGCGTCGCTCGCGGCGGGGATGCTCGGCTATCACGCCTTCGAGCACCTCGACTGGATCTCCGCCTTCCTCAACAGCGCCATGCTGCTCGGCGGCATGGGTCCCGTGGATGCGCCGCGCACGACGGATGGGAAGCTGTTCGCCGGCATCTACGCGTTGTACGCCGGGCTGGTGTTCATCGTCGTGGGGGGATTCCTCGTGGCACCGGTGATCCACCGCGTCCTGCACCGACTCCACCTGGAGGGCGACGAAGCGGAGCGGGCCCGCGCCCCGTCGGCGCGGCCGGGGGGACACTGAGGTCGTGCGGGAACTCGACGAAGTGTTCGATGCGCTGGCGCGATCGGCTTTCCGGCCTCGGTTCCGGCAGGGAGATCCCCTTTCGCGGTCATCCGGTCTTCATCGCGCAGCATGCGACAGCCACCTGTTGGGGAGTTGCCGGCGGCGCCCGAGGGTGCTCTTATTGACTTTCCGGTTCCAGCATCGTCGCGATGACCCGTGCCGAGCTCCTGCCATGATGACTCTCCGCGCTGGCTCAGACTCCGCCGTTTCCGGCCTGGTGACGCGCTTCTTCGAGGAAGTCCTCAACGGCCAGAGCGCCGAAGCAGCGACCGCCATACTCGACCCGACATTCACCGTTCACCATCCGGCATTCCCGGACGTGCATGGGGTCGAGGGGGTCCTGTCGATGGTGGGGATGTTTCATGCGGCGTTTCCGGACCTGCGCTACAGCGTTGTCGAACCGCTCGCGCAGGACAACCGTGCAGCGGTCCGGTGGACGGCTACTGGAACGCACGAGGGTCCGTTCTTCGGAATTGAACCGACGCATCGAAGTGCCACGATCGCCGGCGCCGATGTCTTCCATGCGGCGGATGGTCGCCTGGTTGCCAGCTGGGTGAATTCGGATTTCTTCGGGCTGTTTCGGCAACTGGGCAGCTTTCCTCGACTCTAGATGCGGGAACAAGCTGGAGCTGTGGGAGCCGGTCAGTCGGAGCGAGGGGAGCAGGGATAGCTGACCTCACCGCGCACGCCGTGCGCATGGAAGGCGAGCATGCACTCGCTACGGAAGTACTCGCTGTCCGCCGGCATCTTCTACCTGCTCACCTTCGTCTCGATCCCGACGCTCGCGCTCTACCGCGACGTGAGGGGATCGACGTTCGTGACGGGGCCGGGACCCGATCGCCCGGTGCTGATCGGCGTCGTGCTGGAGATGATCGTCGCGCTCGCCGGCATCGGGACCGCAGTCGCTCTCTATCCCGTGGTGCGGCGGCAGGGTGAGGCACGCGCGGTAGGCTTCGTCGCCACACGGACGCTCGAGGCGGCGACGATCTACGTCGGCATCGTGAGCCTCATGTCCATCGTCACGCTGCGGCAGGGCGGGGCTGGCGCCGCCGCGCTGGCCACTGCGCAGGGGCTGGCCGCGCAGTATCGCTGGACCTTTTTCTTCGCCCAGAGCTTCATCCCCGCCGTGAACGGGGTGCTGCTCGGATCCCTGTTGTATCAGTCACGACTCGTACCACGCTGGCTTCCCATCCTGGCGTTCATCGGTGCGACGCTGCTCGTCGCGTCGTGGATCGCCGTGTTCATCGGGGCGGTGCCGGCACTCAGCCCGGCCGCCGCGCTCGCGGCGCTGCCGATCGCAGTGTGGGAATTCTCGCTCGGCATCTACCTGACCTTTCACGGGTTCAGGGAGGGCTCGATTCTCTCCAACGCGTGAGTTCGCGGTGGCCGACGTCGCGTAGGTGAATGTGGGCCGGTCCTGTCGCCAGACTCCTTCGTTGCTGCTGGCCGTGATGGGCGTACGTGGTGCTGACACAGGTGGTGAAGCGATGGTACATTCACCGGTTCGGGACCTGGCTCTGACCGACGTCGCACCCCTGTCCACCGTGAAGCGCTCTCTCATCGCACTCGCCCTGCTCGCCGCTGCCGCGTCATGCGCGAGGAGCCCCGAGCCGCGCGCCGACACCACCGCCGCCATGCACGCCGCCCACGGCGCGGCGAGCGACTCCGCCTTTGCCGGCGTGCAGTCGCGCGGGGAAGGGGTGATGGGGGTGAACCAATACACGTCGCAGCATGTGTTCGAGACGCTCCCCGACGGCGGCCGGATCATCCTCGAGCGGCCCAGCGAGGGCGACACCGCAGCAATCCGGACCATCCGCGCCCACATGCACGAGATCGCTGGCGCCTTCGCGCGCGGCGATTTCTCGGCGCCCGGGCTGGTGCACGCGCAGCAGGTGCCCGGCACGACGGTGATGGCCGCACGCGCGGCGACGCTGCACTACGAGGCGGCGGACCGGCCGCGCGGCGCCGAGGTGCGGATCACGACGCACGATCCCGCGGCATTGGCGGCGGTGCACGAGTTCCTCGCCTTCCAGCGGGCGGATCATCGCGCGGCGGGGCACGAGGGGATGCACGGGAGCCAGTCGAAGCCCTGATTCCGGAGACGTTCACATGCCTTGCCTGATGGTGCTGCTCGCGCTCGCGATGCCGAGACTGGTGGTGTTCTGCCTCTGGTTCTTCACGCACTGGTTCCAGGGGATCTTCAACAATCTGCTCTGGCCCATCCTCGGATTCATCTTCCTGCCGACGACCCTCCTGTGGTATACGGCGGTGCATCACTGGTTCGGTGGGCAGTGGACGCTGTGGCCGATCGTCGGGCTGGTGGTCGCGTTGATGATCGATCTCGGGCCGGCGTCGGGTCGCCGGCGCGCGAAGCGGCGCGACTGACGAGTGAAGCGCCTCGAGCGGCTCGGAGCCGCGCGCACCCCGAACGGCACCGAGCTGGTGCTGTACCGGCATGACGGCGCGTACCTGATTCGCGCCGACGGTGTGGAGCTGATGTCAACGCGGCGGCACCTCTCCGAGCGCCGCCTCGCCGAGGTGGCGTGCGCCCCGCTGGCGGAAGCGTCCGGCGCGCGGGTGCTGATCGGGGGACTCGGGCTCGGCTTCACGCTGCGCGCCGCGCTGGAGGTGCTGCCCGGCGACGCCGAGGTGGTCGTCGCCGAGCTGGTGCCGGAAGTGATCGACTGGAACGCCGATCCGGCGTACGATATCTCCGCGGAGGCGATGCGCGATCCGAGGGTGCGGGTGGTGCAGCAGGACGTGATCGACGTGCTGCGCGCGCACCCGTCGGCGTTCGACGCGGTCATGCTCGATACCGACAACGGGCCGGCGGGGATGCTGATGTCGGAGAGCGAGCGGCTCTACGCCGAGCGTGGCGTGGCAGCGACGGTCGCGGCGCTACGGCCCGGCGGGCGGATCGCCTATTGGTCAGTCGGAGACGACCCGCGCTTCGAGAGGCTGCTGCGGCACCGCAAGCTGGAGGTAGAGACGCTGCGGGTGCGGGCGCACGACACCGCCGGCCCGATGCACACCATCTATCTTGCGAGGCGGATGAATGACCGTTGAACGCCGTGCCGAGGATACCTGAGTGCAGCGCAAGAAAGCGATCGAGCTCCAGAAGGCATGGGGCGCCCGACCCTGCGAGCATCCCGCGTTCTCGCGGGAGTACGACATGGGGGAACGGACGGGGAACTACTGCTGCACCCAGTGCGGGGCGACGCTCTCGTTCCGCGAGAAGGCGGAGCTCACCGCCGCGCGCAACGCGTCAGCCCAGCGCAGGACCGGTTCTCCGTAGGCCGTCAGGCAGCACCCCGGGCACGTTCCTCGCTATGGCCCGATGTCCATGAAGCCCGACAGCGCAGAGGAATCGCAGGCCACCATTCGCGAGCGGGTGACCCGCCTCGCCTTCGGCGGAGATCCGCGCCGCCTCGAGGAGTTCGTGCGCGTGGTCGACGAGTCGACTCCCGCCGGCGTGGAAGTCATCCTGCGCGGCAGCGCGGTGACCGGCCACAAGTGGATGTCGAGTGAGCCCTTCGACGCCGACGGCCCGGGGACGAGCGACCTCGACCTCACGTTCGTGGGCGGCGGGATGGTGACGTTGTTCCGCGAATTCCACATTCCCGAAATTCATTCCGTCCCATTCGGTGAAGCGCATCCCTTCGCCGCACCGGCGCTGGGCAACCTGCGCAAGCAGCTCTGCGCCATGGTCGGGCGGCCCGTGAACATCCAGGCCACCACGTCGTTCGTGCAGTACGTGCGCGACGTCGTGATGGACCAGCCGTACCTCGTGCTGCTGAAGAAGCCCGAGGAGGACGAGGCGGCGACGGATCGCGACAGCAACTGACCGTGCGGTTCCTCACGTACAACATCCGCGAAGGTGGCATCGGCCGCGCCGAGCAGATCGCCGAGGTGATCCGCGAGGCGGACGCCGACTTCGTGGCGCTGCAGGAGGCACGGGATCCGGACACGGTGAAGCGCATCGCCTCGCTGGCCGGATACCCGCGGCACGGGTCGCGCCCCGGGCACTCGACGGGCTTCCTCAGCCGCGTGGGGGTGCGCGACGTGGCATGGCGGCACCCGCCGCGCACGCGCCACGCCCTGCTCGAGGTGTCGCTCGAGGAAGGACTGCCGCGGGTGTTCGTGCTCCACCTGCGCGCGTGGTTCTCGCGGTGGAGCGAGCAGCAGCGCGCGCGCGAGCTGCGAGGGCTGCTGGCAGGGATTCGCGAGCAGCTGCTCCGCGAGGAGAACGCCTTCGCCTTCCACCTGCTGGCCGGCGACTTCAACGCCCTCGCGCCGGGTGAGAAGTTCGACCCCTCCCCGATGCCGGCGTGGATCCGCGGGATGGTCTGGCTGAGCGGCCGCGACATCGCCCGCAGCACGATCGAGATGATGGGGGGCGACGGCTACGTGGATGCCTGGCGCTGCGTGCACCCGGACGCCGAGCTGGATCCGGGATACACCTTCCCTGTCTGGAATCCGCACGTGCGGCTCGACTACGTCTTCGTGCCCGCGGCCTACTCGTCGCAGGTACGGAACTGCGAAGTGCGGCGGGCGCCGGAGATCGTGCGGGCGGCATCGGACCACTTTCCCCTGCTGGTGGAGCTGGCGGAGCTGCGGTAGCCGGCAGTGAGGGCGCGGCGTTACGTTAGCAGCCCCGCCGCACTCGAACGCTGGCCCTCCCGCGAGGCTCTCATGTCGATTCCCCTGGTCATCGGAGTCCTGGTCCTCCTCGCCGTGATCGGCGCCGTGGCCGGCGTATGGCGGTCGTCGCGCGTGGTGCCCGCCGCGCTCCTCGCCGGCTACCTGGCGATCTTCACCTGGGGGGCCATCGCCCCGTACGACCGCGCGACGTGGTGGGCGGAGAACATCCCCATCGTCGTCGTGGTCACGGTGCTGGTCGTGCTGTACGCGCGCGGCGTGCGCTTCTCGCCGCTCGCCTACGTGCTCATGGCGGTGCTTCCGTACTGGCACACCGTGGGTGGCCACTACACCTTCGAGCGCGTCCCCTTCGGCTGGTTCACCCGGGTGTTCGGGTTCGAACGGAACATGTTCGACCGGGTAGGACACTTTTCCGTCGGCTTCTTCGCGTTCGGGATCCTCGAGTTCCTCGTCTCGCGCCGGGCCATGAGTCGTCCCCTCGCCGCGCTCTTTGCCGTCTTCGCCATCGCCTTCGTGGCGATGTCCTACGAGCTGATCGAGTGGTGGTACGCCGCCTATGGCGGCAACGCGCAGGCGGGAGCGAACTTCCTCGGCAGCCAGGGCGACGTGTGGGATGCGCAGAAGGACATGCTCATGGACACGCTGGGCGCGCTGGTGGCAGTGCTGCTCTTCTTCGTCGCGCGGCCGCGACGTGATCCGGTGAACGGCCGCCCGGTGGACGCGCGCTTGCCAGTGGCGGGCGCGCAGCCGTAAGGTTCACTCAACCCGCTTCACGAGAGGTCTGGAGATGTCAGCGTTCACTCGTCATTCGTCGTACTCGCTCGTCGCGCTGCTGCTCATCGCCGCACCGGGCGTGGCCTGCAGCCAGGGGCAGGAAACCGTGCGCAAGGCCGAAGGGGGTGGCGTGCACGTGGCCGGCTGGACCGGCCAGGCCGACGCGGGGCGCGGCGGCGCGAAGAACAGCATCGACGATGCGAAGTTCGTCGCGGAAGGGAAGGGGTTCCACGTGACGACGGGGCCGGCGGTGACCTACTGGAATCCGGCCAACAAGGCGAGTGGCAACTACACGGTGAAGGCGACGTTCACCGAGCCGAAGTACATGGACCTGAACGATCATCCGCACCCGTACGGGATCATGATCGCCGGCAACGACCTCGGCACCGACCAGCAGAGCTACCTGTACTGCGCGGCGTACGGCAACGGCAACTTCATCGTGCGTGGCTTCGGGCCGAAGTCGTTCCAGATGAACGGCGGTCGTGGCGAGGCGAACGCCGCGGTGCACAAGGCAGCGGGGAAGAACCAGCCGGTGACGCAGGAGATCGCCGTGTCGGTGAAGCCCGACTCGGTGCAGTGCGCGATCAACGGGACGGTGGTGGCGAGCTATCCGAAGTCGGCGCTCGTGACAGCCGGGAAGCTGAAGTCCACGGATGGCGTGTACGGGGTGCGGTTCGCGCACAACACCGACGCGATCGTCACGGGGCTGACGGTGACGCATCCGTAGGGATCGACCTGCCGCTGGCAGAGGAGGGGCGCGGCCGCCGGCTCGCGCCCCTTCTCCACTCGTCCGCCGCGGTGCGGGAGCATCCACTCTCATCGCAACTTCCGGATAGCTGCCGCCTCCGCGGCGCATGATCCTTCGCACATCCCCCACGCGAAGGAGACAGCCATGCAGTCCCTGAGTTATTCTTCCCGCATCATGGGCACCGTGCGGAAGGCTTCCAGCAGCGGCGCGAGCACGTCCTCTCCGGACGCCGCCGCCTGGCGCGCCGTTGCGACGCGCGACGCGTCGGCCGACGGACGCCTGTTCTACGCCGTGACGAGCACGGGTGTCTACTGCCGCCCCTCCTGCCCGTCGCGGCGCCCCCGTCGCGAGAACGTGCGCTTCTTCTCCAGCGCGAGCGCAGCCGAACAGGAGGGTTTTCGCGCCTGCCGCCGCTGCCGTCCGAACGACGTCACCCGGGCGGCCGAGAGCGTGGCGCGGGCGAAGGAGATCCTCGACCGTCACGCCGAGCGGGGCGCCGAGGGCAACGTGTCGCTCAGCGCCCTCGCGGCGGCGGTGGACATGAGCCCCTTCCACCTGCAGCGCGTCTTCCAGGCGCAGCTCGGTCTCTCGCCGGCCCGCTACCTCCGCGCCCGTCGTGCGGAGCGCTTCAAGTCGCAACTGCGACGTGGCGGCACGGTGAGTCGCGCGACGTACGACGCCGGCTTCGGCTCGAGCAGCCGCGCGTACGAGGTGGCGGACGCACAGCTCGGCATGACGCCAGCCACCTATCGCCACGGCGGTGCGGGCGCCGAGATCCGGTATCGCGTCGCGAGCTCATCGCTCGGCAAGGTGCTGGTGGCGGCAACGCCGCGCGGCGTGTGCGCCGTGAAGCTGGGCGACGATGCCGACCTGCTGGCGCGCGAGCTGGCGGACGAATTTCCGCGCGCCTCGCTGGTCCGGGCGCGCAGCAGCGACGACGAGTTCGGCGCGTGGGTGGACGCGATCGTGCACTACGTGGATCGCGACGGCGAATCGCCGTCGGTGCCGGTGGACGTCAAGGCGACGGCGTTCCAGTGGAAGGTGTGGCGCGCCCTGCAGGCCATCCCGCGCGGCGAGACGCGGTCGTACACGGAAGTCGCGGCAGCGATCGGCAAGCCGAGTGCCGCGCGCGCCGTGGCGTCGGCATGCGCGAGCAATCGCGTGGCACTGGTGATCCCCTGTCACCGCGTGGTCCGCTCCGACGGTGCGCTGTCGGGCTATCGGTGGGGGCCGGAACGGAAGCGGAAGCTGCTGGAGCGGGAGCAGTCGGCGACGAACAAGGGAGCCTGATGATCGAACTGACGCCGGATCCGGAGCGCGACCTCGTGCTCGAGCGCGTGGTGGACATTCCTCCTGACGCCGTGTGGGCGGCGTGGACCACGCCGTCGCTGCTCACGCAGTGGTTCACGCCGGCGCCGTGGAAGACGGTGGACGCGCGCGTGGAGCTGTATCCCGGCGGCGCCTTTCACACGGTGATGCGCTCTCCCGATGGCGACGAGTTCGCCAACACCGGCTGCATCCTGGAGGCGGTGCCGAACCGGCTGCTCGCCTGGACCGGCGCGCTCAAGCCGGGATTCCGGCCGCATACCATGCAGGAGCTCCAGGGCTTTCCCTTCGTGTTCTCGGCGGTGATCACCATGGAGCCCGAGGGCAGCGGCACCCGCTACCGCGCCCTCGGCGTGCACCCGGATGCCGAGGCGAGGGAGAAGCACGACCAGATGGGCTTCCACACCGGCTGGGGCGCGGCGCTCGACCAGCTGGTGGCGCTGATGAAGCGGCAGTAGGATCGGACGCGGCGTTCACTCTTCCACGGAGGTGCCTCCATGTTCGGCGCGACTCCCGGCATGATGTTCGGCGGTGTGTTCATCTGGTTCATCTGGCTCGTCGTCAGCATCATGGCCCTCGTGGCCTTCTTCCGCGGCATGAACGCGCTCGTGGATATCTCGCGGCGGCTGGAGAACATCGAGCAGATCCTCGCCTCGCGGTCGGGGCCGGGTTCCACCCTGTGAGGGTGATGCGCATCGCGACGCGTCTCGCGGTCGCCCTGCTCCCCCTCGCCGTCGCGTGCTCCGCAGCGACGGCGAGGACGGTCCCCGATGCCGCCTCGTCCACGGTGCGGACCGCGGTGCACCTCGACGTCGTGCACTCCGCCGCACTGGGCGTGGACAAGCGCGTGGCCGTCTACCTCCCGCCCTCGTACGATCGCGAGCCGGCGCGGCGGTATCCGGTGATCATCTACCTGCACGGACTGTTCGGCAGCGAGACGGACTGGCTGTCGAAGGGCGGCCTCGACGCCGTCGCCGATTCGCTCGCGCAGACGGGGAAGGGCGAGGCGATCATCGTCACCCCTGACGGCGACGATGGCTGGTGGACGAACTGGGCGATCGAGCCTGCGTACGCGGCCTGCGGCGACACCCTGCGCACCGAGGATCCCGCGCGCTACTGCGTGCGCAGCCACCGGTACGACGACTGGATCGCCCGCGACCTCGTGGCGTACGTGGACTCGCACTACCGCACGCGTGGCGACCGCGCGCATCGTGGCATCGCGGGGCTCAGCATGGGCGGCGTGGGCGCGCTCACCCTGGCGTTGAGGCACCCGGACCTCTTCGCCGCCACGATGAGCCACTCCGGCGTGGTCTCCGTGCTGCTGGACGAGAGCAACCCCTTCGTGCCGCCGGCGCGCTACGTCACCGCGCCGGATTCGGTGCGCGCGCCCGCCACCTCGTGGAAGGGGCGCCTGCTCATGGCGCTCGGCCCGACGGCGGAAGGCTGGCGCGCCTATCAGCCGGCGGATCTCGCTGAACAGCTGCAGAAGGCCGGCACCGTGCTTCCCGCCATCCGCTTCGACTGCGGTACCGAGGATGCGCTGCTCACCGAGAATCGCGCGCTTCACTGGGAGCTGCAGCGGCTGAACGTGGCGCACGAGTACGGCGAGTGGCCGGGCGCCCACAGCTGGCGCTACTGGCACGACCGGTCCCCGGCGGGACTCGCCTGGATGCTGGCGCACATCGGCGGTTGACCACCGACGCGCGCCAGCGTCGGATCACGGGAAGATGACCGGGAAGACGAGGTCGGTGGTGTAGATGCACCGGTCGTTGTGCCCGCACTCGGGGACGATGATCGCCTTGTGCTTCGCCCCGAGCGTCCCGTTCACGTACTTGAAGAACGCCTCGCCGCGGGCGCGCCGCGTCGGGCCCTGCGCCATCGCCGACGGCGACGAATCGAACCCGCCGAGCGGGAGCACGTCCACCTGGCCGAGCAGGTAGGTGGCGGGCCGCTCGACGAGGTTCTTCGTGAGCTGCGCGTCGCTCATGCCGGCCGTGTACCCGGAGCGATCCTCGAGCCCGGCGGGCCACTTGTTGTACGTCGCTGCCTTGCTCGTGTCGAACGGGCCATAGGTGTAGTTGGCATGCACCTCCTCGGCGTGCGGCTCGAGCGACGCCTTGTAGGCGTCCACCGGGTTCGCGTCGCCCGTCGGGAGGGGACGCACGGCGGCCGGCCACGCGTAGCTCGACGGGTTCGCGACCACGTAGCTCACCTGCACCTTGCCGAGCGTGCCGTGCACCTTGTTCGACATCCCGTAGCGATTGGCGAACTGTCCGCCCGCCGAGTGTCCGGCGACGACGATCTTCGTGAGGTTGGGGAAGACCTTCTTGTCAGCGAGCTCGCGCAGCAGCTCGTCCACGAAGTCGAACGAGGAGATCGTCGGGTTCGACGGCGACATGCCACCCGAACGCCAGCTGTCGCGGCGCTCGGGCCACTCCACCTCGTTCGGCGCCAGCGAGTCGCGCCCGGCGGCGAAGCGCGGCGCGATGATCACCGTGTTCTCGAGCGCGTTGGCGAGGAATCCCGCCGCGGTGGCCGTCTCGAAGTAATGGTCGGGATTGCGGGCCGCACCGTGCACCATGATGAGGGCGCGCGTGATCCTGGCGTTCGGCTTGTCCAGGCGATAGGTCGTGTAGACGAGCGAACGCGCCGGCCCGCCGGCGAGGGTGACCCACTCCTGGCACTGGGTGGTCGCGTGCGTGCAGGGCGTGGTCTGGGCGGCGGCGGGGAGGGCGGCGAGGACGAGCGTGGCGGCGGCGAGGCGCAGGCGCATGAGTGGGCAGCGGGTGGAAGGAACTGCGGGTGGACGTTGCCACCCCACATACGTCGCGCGTGCGACGCACGTTGACGGCACGCCGCGCTTGAACGGCCTAGGGCCGCTGGTCCGTCGCGCCGCCGCCGAGCGCCACGTACAGCGCCACCAGGTTGTCCGCCTGCACGCGTCGGAGCTGGAGCAGCGCCTGCTCGGCGGCGAACAGGCTGCGCTCCGCGTCCAGCACCTCGATGTAGCTCACGACGCCCTCGAGGTAGCGCGTGTGCGCGAGCGTGGCGATCTGGCGCTGGGCCTGCGTGCCGCGCTCCTGGGCGGCCACCTGCTCGGCGAGGTAGCGCCGTCCGGCGAGGCCGTTCGACACCTCCTGGAACGCCACCTGGATCGTGCGCTCGTAGTCGGCGATGGCGATGCGGTCCTGTGCGCGCGCGACGTCCACGTTGCCGTGCAGGCGGCCGCGGTTGAAGATCGGCGCCGTGATGGACCCCCCATAGTTCCACGTCAGCCCGTCGTTGCCGACGAGCGTGTTCAGCGCATCGGACGCGAAACCGAGTGCGCCGGTGAGGGAGATGTTCGGGAAGAATGCCGCCCGCGCCGCGCCCACGTTCGCCTCCGCGGCGCGCAGCCGCTCCTCGGCGGCAATGACGTCGGGGCGCGCCAGGAGCAGCGCCGACGGCAGGCCGGCAGCGAGCGTCACCGGGTTGAGCTGGTCGCTGAGGGGCAGCGGTGCGGGCAGGGTGCCCGGCACCGGTGCGCCGACGAGCACGAAGAGCAGGTTCTCGATCTGCGCGCGCTGCAGCTTCAGCCCGGCGAGGGAGGCCTGGGCCTGGGTGAGCAGCGCCTCCGCCTGGTGGAAGTCGAGCGCCGACGTGAGTCCCGACTTCAGACGCACCTGCGCGATGCGCACGCCTTCCTGCCGGCTCTGTACTGTCTGCTCGGCGAGGCGGATCTGCTCGTTCGCTTCCACCCATGCCAGATAGGTGGCGGCGACGTCCTGGATCAGCGAGAGCCGGAAGGCACGCTGCGCCTGCACCGTGGCGAGGTAGCGTGAGCGCGCCGCCTCGGAGAGGTCGCGCACGCGCCCCCAGAAATCGAGCTCGAACGCGGGCACGCTCACGCCGACCGAGAGGCGATCCGTCGTGATGGCGCCGGCGCCGGCAATGCCGGTTGCCGCCTCGCCGGCGCCGCTCCGCGTCGCGCTCCCGGACGCAACCGGGGCGGGGAGGCGATCCGAGCGCTGGATGCGATACTGGCCGCGTGCCACCTCGATCTGCTCCACCGCGATCACCATGTCGCGATTGCTGCGCAGCGCGGTGGCGATGAGCGTGTCGAGCCGCGGATCGCGGAAGAACTCCCGCCACGCCACCTCCGTGGCACGCACGCCGAGGGCCGCGCCGCTGTCCGTCGCCGCGAGGTAGACCGGCGGCGTGGGCATCGGCACGGGCTCGTGGCGCGGCGCGAAGTGACAGGCGCTCGTGAGGGCGAGCGCCGCGAGCGAGAGCGCCTTACGCATGCCCCCCTTCCACAGCCTGGTGATGTGCGATCTCTTCCGGCGCCAGCGGACGCTTCTTCGTCACCCAGCGGCGCACGGCCAGGTAGAAGAGCGGGATGAAGAAGATGCCGAAGCCGGTCGCGGTCAGCATGCCGCCGGCGACGCCCGTGCCCACCGCATGACGGCTCGCCGCGCCCGCCCCGCGCGCCACGATCAGCGGCACCATGCCGAGGATGAAGGCGAGCGACGTCATGATGATCGGGCGCAGGCGCAGCCGCACCGCCGACATCGTCGCGTCGAAGGTGCTCTTGCCGTGCGCCTCCTCCTCGATGGCGAACTCCACGATGAGGATGGCGTTCTTGGCAGCGAGGCCGATGATGGTGATCAGGCCCACGTTGAAGTACACGTCGGCCGACAGCCCGCGCAGCATGGTGAGCAGCACCGAGCCGAGCACGCCGAGCGGGACGACGAGCAGCACGGCGAGGGGCACCGCCCAGCTCTCGTACAGCGCGGCGAGGAGCAGGAAGACGACGACGAGCGACACGCCCATGAGCGTCACGATCTCCCCCGCCGTCTGCTTCTCCTCGAACGAGAGGCCGGTCCAGTCGTAGCCGAAGCCGGGCGGGAGATTCCTTGCCAGCCGCTCCATCTCGTCCATCGCTTCACCGGTCGAGCGGCCGGGGGCCGCCATGCCGGAGATGGTCGTGGATGGATAGCCGTTGTAGCGCTGGATCGACGGCGGGCCCGCCGTCCAGCTCACGGTGGTGAACGCGCCGAAGGGCACCATCTCGCCGCGCGAGTTGCGCACCTTGAGGTCGAGCACGTCCTGCGGCGTCATGCGGTAGGGCGCGTCGGCGGCGATGAGCACGCGCAGGATGCGGCCGTTGCGGCTGAAGTCGTTCGCGTACGCGCTGCCGAAGGAGATGGCGAGCGTCGAGTTGATGCTGGCGATGGAGAGGCCGAGCGCGCGCGCCTTCACGCGATCCACCTGCACGCGGAGCTGCGGCGCATCCTCCTGCGACTCGGGACGCACGCCCACGAGCAGGGGACTCTGCGACGCCGCGCCGAGCAGCTGGTTGCGCGCCGCGATCAGCTCCTCACGCGTGTGCCCGCTGCGGTCCTCCAGCACGAAGCTGAAGCCGCTCGCCACGCCGAGCCCCTGGATGGCGGGCGGATTGAGCGCGAACACCATCGCTTCCTTGATCTGCGAGAAGGCGCCGAGGGCCTTGTTCACCAGGGTGAGCGCGTTGTGCGCCTCGCCCGGACGCTCCTCCCACGGCTTGAGGCTCACGAACGCCATCGCGTTCGCCTGGCCCTGGCCGAAGAAGCTGAAGCCGCGCACGAAAATCACCGTGCGCACCTCGGGCTGGGCCCGCAGCCACGTCTTCACCTGGTCGATGGCGACGTTCGTCCGCTCGGTAGTCGCGCCCGGCGGGGCCTGCACGGCGACGAGGATGCTTCCCTGGTCTTCCGTGGGCAGGAAGCTGCCCGGCAGGCGCTCGAACAGCAGCAGCGTGATGGCGACGAGGGCGCCGAAGATGGCGACGAAGCGCAGCGGCCGGAGCAGCAGGCGGCCGACCACCCCCTGATAGCGTCCCGTGGTGCGCGAGAACCAGCCGTTGAACCAGCCGAAGAAGCGGTCGCTCTGCTGGCGGATCGGGTTCGTGGACGGCGTGGCATGCGACTGCACCGGCTTCAGCATCGTCGCGCACAGCGCCGGGGTGAGCGTCAGTGCCATGAGCGCCGAGAAGGCGATGGACACGGCGAGAGTGACGGAGAACTGGCGGTAGATGCCGCCCGTGGTGCCGGGGAAGAATGCCATCGGCACGAACACCGCCACGAGTACGAGCGTGATGCCGATGATCGCCGACGTGATCTGCCCCATCGCCTTCACCGTCGCGTCGTACGGCGAGAGCCCTTCCTCCGACATGATGCGCTCGACGTTCTCGATGACGACGATGGCGTCGTCGACGAGGATGCCGATGGCCATCACCATGCCGAACAGTGTCAGCACGTTGATGGAGAAGCCGAGCACCCAGAGGCCGAGACAGGCGCCGGCGAGGGCGATCGGGACGACGATCGTCGGGATGAGCGTCGCCCGCCAGTTCTGGAGGAAGAGGAACATGACGAGGAACACGAGGAGCATCGCCTCGATCAGCGTCTCCACCACCGAGCTCACCGACGCGCTGACGAACGGCGTGGAATCGAAGGGCACGCTCCACCCGATGTCCGGCGGGAAGCTCTGCGCCAGCTCCGCCATCCGGCCCTTCACGGCGTTCGCCACCTCGAGCGCATTCGCACCCGGCGTGAGCTGGATCGCCATGCCCGCCGCTGGCGCGCCGTTCAGCTCCATGTCGAAGTTGTAGCTCGCCGCGCCGAGCTCCACGCGCGCCACGTCGCCCAGGCGCACCACCGAGCCGTCGGGATTGGCGCGCAGGATGATGTTCGCGAACTGCTCCGGCGTGGTGAACCGGCTCTGGGTGAGGATCGCCGCGTTCAGCTCGCTCCCGTTGGCCAGCGGGCGGTCGCCCAGGGCGCCGCCGGCCGACTGGCTGTTCTGCTCCTGCACGGCGGCGAGCGCGTCGGAGGGCGACAGGTTGAACGTCGCGAGGCGCGCCGGATCGATCCAGATGCGCATCGCGTACTCCGAGGAGAAGGAGCGCACGTCGCCCACGCCGGGCACGCGGCGCAGCTCGTCCACCACGCGCTGCACGGCGAAGTTGCCCAGCTCCAGCGTGCTCAGGCCGCCGCTCTTCGAGGTGAGCGCGACGATCATCAGGAAGCCGGTGTTCGCCTTCACCACCTGCACGCCCTGGCGGCGCACCTCTTCCGGAAGGCGGGATTCCACGCGCCGCAGCCGGTTCTGCACCTCCATCAGCGCGACGTTGATGTCGGTGCCCGAGCGGAAGGTCACGGTGATGGACACCGTGCCGTTCGACTGGCTCGACGACGACATGTAGAGGAATCCCTCGACGCCGTTGAGCTCCTGCTCGATGACCTGGGTGACGTTCGTCGCCAGCACCGACGCATCGGCGCCCGGATAGGCGGCGCTGATCGTGAGCGACGGCGGGGTGATCGTCGGATACTGCTCGATCGGCAGCGACCGGAGGGCGATGAAGCCGGCGAAGACGATCGCGAGCGCGATCACCCACGAGAAGACGGGGCGATCGATGAAGAAGCGTGAGCTCATGGCGGCCGGCTCAGCGCGCGGTGTCGGCGGGCTGCGGCGCAGCGGGCGGCGTGGTGCTCGCCGCCACGGGCTTCACCGGCTTCCCCGGCGCCGCCTTCTGCAGGCCGTCCACGATCACGTGCTCGCCCGGGTCGAGACCGCTCTGGATGACCCACGAGCCGCCCTCGAGCGCCCCGACCTTCACCGGCCGCACCTCCACCACGTTCTTCGCATTCACCACCATCACGGTGGCGCCCTGCGGTGTCACCGTGACGGCGCGCTGCGGGATCAGCAGTCCCTTCGCCTGCACGCCGGCCTCGATGCGGCCGCGCACGAACTGCCCCGGCAGCAGGGTGCGCTGCGGATTCGGGAATTCGGCGCGCAGCGCCGCCGTGCCGGTGGCCTCGTCGATCGCCATGTCCACGAAGTCGAGGTGTCCCGCCATGCCGTAGACGCTGCCGTCCTCGAGCACGAGGCGGACGGGTACGTTGTTCGGCGTCGGCACCTGGATGGCGCCCGAGGAGATCCGGTTGCGCAACTCCAGCAGGTCGGAGCTCGACTGCGAGAAGTTCGCGTAGATCGGGTCGATCTGCTCGATCGTCGTGAGCAGCGTCGCCGCACCGCCGCTCACCAGCGCGCCCTCGGTGACCATCGCCCGGCCGGCGCGGCCGGAGATGGGCGCGGTGACCGTGGTGTAGTCGAGGTTGAGCCGCGCCGCGGCGATCTGTGCCTTCGCCTGCGCCACGTCCGCCTGGGCCGTGCGCAGCCGGGCCACGGCCGCGTCGTACTCCTGCTGGCTGAGCGCCTGCTGGGCGACCAGCCCCTTGTAGCGCGTCACGTCCTGCTGCGCGTTGGCCTCGGTGGCCTCCGCACGCGAGAGCGCCGCCTCGGCCGCATTGAGCTTCGCGCGCAGCTCGCGCGGATCGATCGCGAACAGCGGCTGGCCGGCGCGGACGTCGGTCCCCTCGGTATAGAGCCGGCGCTGCACGATGCCGTCCACGCGCGCGCGCACCTCGGCGGTGCGCGTCGCCTGCAGGCGGCCGGGCAGCTCGATCATGTTGACGATCGGCTGCGTGGCGACGGTGATGATGCCGACTTCGGGCGGGGGCGGGGCGGGGGGCGCGGAGGAGCCGGAGCAGGCGGCAAGAAGCAGCGCAGCGGACAGGCGCCACGCGGAACCGGGCGTGAACATCCAATGAGAATAGTCGCTCGCGTGCATGCGGTCCACTCGCGCCGACGGCGTCGAGCGCGTTCGCCGGCCGCGCGCGCCAACGCTAGATTCGAGGAGCCGCAACTTCCGCTGCTCGTCGCCGTAGGGGTTCACCATGACTCGTCTCTTCCACGAGCCCGAGACGCCGTGACCGACGCCCAGTCCAGCCTCCAGCAGCGCGTCGTCGCCGCGCTCGGCGACCAGTACGACATCGAGTGCGAGATCGGCCGCGGGGGGATGTCCGTCGTCTATCGCGCGCACGACCGGCGGCTCGATCGCCACGTCGCCATCAAGGCCCTGCCGCCGGAGCTCGCCTACGACCCGGCGATCCGCACGCGCTTCACGCGCGAGGCGCGGACGTCGGCGCAGCTCGCGCATGCGCACATCGTCCCCATTCACGACGTGGGCGAGCGCGACGGCATCGCGTACTTCGTCATGTCGCTCGTGCAGGGAGGCAGCCTGGCCGACCTGCTGGCGCGCGAGCCGCGACTGCCGATCGCGCGCGTGCGGGCCATCCTTGCCGAGCTGGCCGACGCGCTCGCCTTCGCGCACCTGCGCGGCGTCATCCACCGCGACGTGAAGCCGGACAACGTCCTGATCGACGGCGACACCGGCCGCTCGATGGTGACCGACTTCGGCATCGCCCGCGCCATCGAGGCCGGCACGCGTCTCACCATCACCGGCAATGCGGTGGGGACCCCCACCTACATGTCGCCCGAGCAGGCGATGGGCGAGCGCGAGATCGATGGCCGCAGCGACCTGTACTCCCTCGGGATTCTCGGCTACCAGATGCTCACCGGGCGCGTGCCCTTCGAGGCGGGGAACTCGATGGCGCTCCTCCTGAAGCACGTCTCCGAGGTGCCGCGACCCATCACCGAACTGCGGCCGGAGACGCCGGCGGCGCTGCGCGATGCCATCGAGCGCGCGATGCTGAAGCAACCCGAAGATCGCTGGCCCACCGCGACCTCCATGCGCGAGGCGATCCTGTCGAACGAGGCCGCGCCCGCGACGAGCTGGCGCAGCGAGCTGCGCGAGCCGGTGCGCTACACCACGCCGCGTCCGCGCGGCGTACGCCAGGAGTCGCGCGTGGCCGCTCCCTCGCCGCGACGCGGAACGCCCGCGCTGGACGTGCCGCGTGATCAGGCGCCGTCGGCGTCGCAGCGCGCTGGCGTTGAGCTGGTCGCGCCGCATCTCGTCGCGCTCACCGATGCGCAGCGCGCCGACCTGCGACTCTGGGACGGACGCGTGAACCTGCTGGACCGCGTGAAGGCGCTCCGCGGCTACCTGTGGCTCACCCTCGGAGCGACGGGGCTCGGCATCGCTGGCTTCGTCATCGGCGTGGAGGAGATTCCGCCGCTCGTGCTCGCGCCGATCGTCCCGGCGTACATGTGGATGCGGTTCTGGAAGCGCGGCAGGTCGCTGCGCGCGGCCAGCCTCAGGCTGCGGCGCGTGCTGCTCATGCCGCGGGCGAAGCAGGCGCTCCCTGCGCCGCCGCCCCCGCCGCCGCCCACGCTCCAGGAGCAGCTCGAGGCGCTGGTGCCCCGCGATGTGCTGGACGGCCCGCACGGCGCCGCCATTCGCCGCGCCGCCGAAGACCGCGCGGCCATCCTCGACACTGCCGCCGGCCTCAAGGAGGCCGAGCGGGCGCTGCTCCCCGACCTCGTCCCCACCGTCGAGTCGCTGCTCGGCCAGGTGGCCCAGCTCGCATACTCGCTCCATCGCCTGGAACCGAGCGTCGACGTGCGCCAGGCCGAGGTGCTCGAGGCGCGCATCGCGACGATGGAGCGCGATGCCGGCTCCCTCGAGGACGAGCGACGGCTGTCCCTCCTGCGCCGCCAGCGTGACACCCTTCGCGCCCTCGCGGACCGGCGCGCGGCGCTCCTTCGCCAGCTCGAGAACGCCGGCCTCGCACTCGGCAGCCTGCGCCTCGATCTCGTCAAGCTCCGCTCGTCGGGGCTGCAGTCGGCGTTCACCGATGTGTCCTCCGCCACGCAGGAAGTGCGAGCCCTGTCACGCGACATCGACGTCATGCTCGCCGCGGCCAGCGAGGTGCGCAGCCTGTGACGGGGCGAGCGCGAGCGCAGCGCGGCGCGCGTCCTGCATTGAAGCGAGCGGCGCCGCAGCCATTCGGGCCGCGGCGCGCCGGACCCTGGAGACCCACATGACCGCTCTTTCTCGTACGCTTCGCCGCCTCGCGCTCGCGGCCACCTTCGTCGTGCTTCCGGCCCTCGCGCAGGCGCAGGTGCCGTCGTCGTCCGCACGGCCTGCACTGCCGGATCGGGTGTCGCCCCCCATTCCGCTCGGCAATGCGAAGCTCGTGCTCGCCGCTCCCTTCGCCGACACGATCTACGCCGTGAACGTCACCGTGGAGGTGGAGGCGAATGGCAAGGCGGACCTCGGTACCCTCGAGCTGGGCGGCTCCGCGGGCGAGTACAACCGCAAGGCCATCACCGAATGGCTGAAGAAGACCACCTTCCGGCCGGCCAGGCGCAACGGCGTTCCCACTCGCGCCACCTTCCGCATGTCGGCGGAGACGCTCAAGCAGAGCGACGCACCTGACAGCACGGCGACGTCACCGCGGTGAGTCGACTGATGCGTCGAGGCTCGGTTGCTCGCGGACTGGCGGCGGGGAGCGTGGCGCTCCTCGCCGCCTGCTCGCGTGTGGCCACCGCGCCGGTGGGACCGCCGGTGCAGCCGGACACCACGCCGCCACCCATCGTGCACGAGATGCGCGGGCTCTGGGTGGCGACGGTGGCCAACATCGACTGGCCGTCACGCAAGACGCTGAGTGCCGACGAACAGCGTGCCGAGCTCCTGAGCATCCTCGACCGCGCGAAGGCCACCGGCTTCAACGCCATCTTCCTGCAGGTCCGCTCGGCGAGCGACGCGCTGTACGCGTCATCGCTCGAGCCCTGGGCGGTGCAACTGACCGGCACCCAGGGGAAGGACCCGGGCTACGATCCGCTCGCGTTCGCGGTCGCGGAAGCGCACGCCCGCGGCCTCGAGCTGCATGCGTGGATCAACCCATACCGGGCGGGCAGCGCTGCCGACAGCGCGTCGCTCGCGCCGAATCACGTGTTCCACGCGCGGCGCGACCTCGTGCGCGTGTACGGCGCATCGCTCTGGCTCGATCCGGGCGACCCCGCGGTGCAGGACTACGTGGTCAGCGTCGTGAAGGACATCGCGCAGCGCTACGACGTGGATGGCATCCACGCCGACGACTACTTCTATCCCTACCAGCAGCGCGACGCGAACGGCGCCACGATCGATTTCCCCGACAGCGCCTCGTACGCCAGGAGCGGCAGCACCCTGCCGCGCGACGACTGGCGGCGCGCGAACGTGGATCAGTTCATCCAGCGCCTCTACCGGGAGGTGCACGCGGTGAAGCCGCACATCGACGTCGGCATCTCGCCGTTCGGCATCTGGCGTCCCGGCAATCCGGCCGGCGTCACCGGCATGGACGCGTACGCCGCCATCTACGCCGACTCCCGGAAGTGGCTGCAGCAGGGGTGGGTGGACTACCTCGCGCCGCAGCTCTACTGGGCCGACAGTCCACCGCAGCAGAGCTTTTCGGCGCTGCTCGACTGGTGGATCTCGCAGAACGTGCTGAAGCGCAACATCTGGCCCGGCATCGCCGCGTATCGCGTGAACGACGGCACGCCGAACGCCTTCAGCGCAACGGAGATCCCGGGGCAGATCCGGCTCACCCGTGCACGCCCCGGCGCAACGGGCGAGCTGCTCTACAACACCGGCTCCACGCTCACGAAGAACGGCGGCGCCGTGGCGGCGTCCATCGCGCCGCTGTATGTCGAGTTCGCAATCGCGCCCACGTCGTCGTGGCTGGACAACGCGGCTCCTCCGGCCCCGACGATCACGGTCAGCGGACCGCTGGTGAACGTCACTCCAGGCGCCGGCGAGGGCGCGCGATGGTGGCTCGTCCGGGCCCGGACTGGCGGAAGCTGGCGCTCCATGCTCGTTTTCGGCAGCCAGACGACCGTCACCCTCCCGGCCACGCCGGAGCGCGTCATGGTGAACGCGGTGGACGAGGCAGGGAACACGAGCGCGGACGTGAGGTGGACGAAACCGTGACATGACCCGCATCGCGCTCCTGCTCGCGATGACGTCGACGCTCGCCACGGCGTGCCGGCCGCCCGCCACGCCGCAGGCCACCGTGCCGGCTCCCGTGCCGGCATCGCAGAACCCCTCGCCGATGGTGGATGCCACGCGCACCCATCAGCGGCTCGTGCGCCGCGAGCTCGGTGGAGCTGCGCGCGCCTTTCCGGGGCCTGTCGGCAAGCCGGTGGACGTCTGGATTCCCGATGCAGCACGCGCGCGTGATACGGTGGACGTCGTCCTCCATTTCTTCGGTGCGGCCTGGCTGCCGGAGCAGGCGGTCGCCGACGGCGCTCCAGGCGCCGTGGCGGTCGTCGTCAACCTCGGTGGCGGGTCCGGCATCTACGATCGTTCGTTCCGCGACCCCGCGGCGCTCGACTCGCTGCTCGCTGCCGCTCGGCGCGAGATCGAGGCCGCGGTCGGCCGACCAGTGTCACTCGGCACGATCACGCTCAGTGCCTTTTCCGCCGGCCACGGGGCGGTGCGTGCCATCCTCGCCGAGCCGCGCCACTTCGCGCGCGTGCACGCCGTGCTCCTGCTGGATGGCATGCATACGTCGTACGTGCCCGAGCGGCAGGTGCTCGCCGATGGCGGCATGCTCGACACGACGAACCTCGTCGCCTTCCGCGACTTCGCACGTGCCGCGATGAACGGCGAGAAGCGCTTCCTCGTCGCCCACTCCGAGATCTTTCCCGGCACCTTTGCCAGCACCACGGAGACGGCTGACTGGATGCTCGGTTCACTCGGCCTGCGCCGCACGCCCGTGCTGGAATGGGGCCCGCGCGGCATGCAGCAGCTCAGTGAGGTGCGCGCGGGTCGCTTCGAGCTCCGCGGCTACGCGGGCAATACGGCACCCGATCACATCGACCAGCTCCACGCCATGCCCGAACTGCTGGCGCGCCTGCTCGCGCCATGATGCAGAGCTGGTTCTTCACGCCGGCGCTGCTCGGCGTGAAGGAATCCTGGCGGCTCGCCAGCTGGTGCGTGGAGCAGGGAGCGGACGCGTTCACCGTGCGCGTGCTCTGCGCCGCAGGCCAGGGCGCGCGCGCGGACCAGTTCGAGGACACGTTCGACGAGCGCTTCATCGCCACCGAGCCGCGACGCGTGCCGGCGGCTCCCGATGAGGATCCGATGCGTCCCGTGCGTCTCTGGCGGTTGGACGAGGAGGGACTGCAGGCACTGCGCCTGTTCCTTCCCGACGGGCTGTTCACCCACCGCGTGGACCCGCATGGTTGGCTGGAGGATCCGATGCTCTTTCGCGATGGCCAGCTGATGCTCGGCGTGGTGACCCATCAGCGGGAAGGGATGGTGCGCGTGACGGCGGAGGAGCTACGCGAGCTCGAGCGTATCGGCTTCGATTTTGCGGCGGTGGCGACGGCGATTCGCTTCTGACCGGCGCCATCCCGGTCGGCCCGCCATGCATGGTGCCACCATTTGTCGCGTCACGGTCACGCGGCTATCGTGCGTACGACCGGTAGCACTCACCTCCGACACGAGATCCAGGACGATAGATGCCAAAGCTCAGGGCGAGAGAGGCGTTCACGCGACTCAAGGAAGGAAATCTCCGCTTCACGGGGAGTATGACCGGCGACGCCGAGATGCAGGGCGCGACGCGGCCGAAGCTGTCGAAGGCCACCGACCCCTTCGCCATCATCCTCGGCTGCTCGGACGCGCGCGTCCCGGCGGAGATCGTGTTCGACTGCGGGCTGGGCGACCTGTTCGTGATCCGCGTCGCCGGGAACATCGTCGCGCCATCGCTCGTCGGCAGCGTGGAGTTCGCGGCCGAGCGCATGGGCACGAGGCTCGTCGTCGTCCTCGGTCACACGCAGTGCGGCGCGATCCAGGCCACCATCGAGACCCTCGAGAAGCCGGACGCCAACGCGTCGCGCAACCTCCTCGCCATCGTGGACCGCGTACGGCCGTCGGTGGAAGGGCTGTTCGCCACGGACCTGCGGAACGATCATGCCGCGCTCTCGCGAGCGGCCGTGCGTGCCAACATCCGCGCCTCGGCGAACCACCTGCGCCACGGGTCGCGTGTGCTCGAGCAGCTCATCCAGGACGAAGGGCTGCTCGTCGTGGGCGCCGAGTACTCGCTCGACACGGGCGTCGTGGACTTCTTCGACGGCGTCCCCGACGGCCTCTGATCAGGCCGTAGCGCGATGGTGGGCCGAGCCTCGCACCGCGGAGGTGAGGGCGCCCACCATCGCCACGCCGGCGGCGGCGAGGAGGCTCGTGCGGATGCCGGCCACCAGCCCTTCGCCCGGCGACGCGGCGTGGGCGGCGACGGTGGTGAAGATCGCCGCGGCGAAGCCCACGCCCAGCACCATCCCGACGTTGCGCGACGTGGCCAGCACGCCGGACGCGACTCCCTGTCGGAACGGCGGCGCCGCGCCCATGAGCGCGCTGTTGTTCGGCGAGACGAAGATTCCGACGCCCAGCCCCACCAGGGCGAGCGCGCCGGCGATGGCGTGGAGCGAACCGTGCGCCGTCAGGAGCGCGAGCGCGACGAGGCCGGCCGCCAGCAGCACCATTCCCGCCGTTGCCAGGCCGCGCGAGCCGATGCGGTCGGAGAGGGTGCCGCTGATCGGAGCCACGACGGCCATCACGATCGGCTGCGCCGTCAGCACGAGCCCGGCCTGCGCCGTCCCGAGTCCGCGCCCCTGGATGAGCAGGAAGGGCAGCACGAACGTCACGGCGTACACGCACGCGTAGTTGAGCAGCGCGCTCGCCGCCGAGGCGCTGAAGGTGCGACTGCCGAACAGCGACAGGTCGAGCATCGGCGCGGGGCGCGTCCGCTCCACCTGGATGAAGGCCGCGAGCAGCACCAGCCCGCCGAGCAGCACGCCGAGCGTGAGGGGCGAGGCCCAACCCCACGCATGCCCCTGGTTGAGGGCGATCATCAGTGCCACCAGGCCGGCCGTGAACACGGTGGCGCCGAGGAAATCGAAGCGCTCCTCCGCCTTCGCCACGTGATCGTCGCCGATGCTGCGCATGGCCAGGGCGATGGCCCCGATGCCGACCGGCACGTTGATGTAGAACACCGAGCGCCAGCCGAACGCCTGCGCCAGCCACCCACCGAGCGACGGGCCGACCGTGAGCCCCAGGTAGGTGAACGTGCCCTGGGCCCCGAGCGCTCGCCCGCGCTGGCGTGACGGGAAGCTCCGCGTCAGGATGGCCGGCGAGGTGGCCATGAGCATCGCGGCGCCGAGCGCCTGGATCACTCGCATCGCGACCAGCGTGTGTGCGGAATTCGCCAGGCCGCACAGTGCCGAACCGAGGACGAACAACGCGAAGCCGGCCAGGAAGAGCCGCTTGTGCCCGAACAGGTCCCCCGCCCGGCCGATGCTCAGCAGCAGCCCCGAGATGACGAGCAGGTAGATGGTGGTGACCCACTCGATGCCGGCGATGCTCGTCTGGAGCGCATGGCTGAGCACGGGAAGCAGCGTGTTCACCACGCTGCCGTCGAGGGCGGACATGAACGTGCCGATGCCCACCGTCGTCAGCACGAGCCAGCGCGAGCGCGCAGGCAGAACGTGTGCACCAGCCACTACCCCTCCATGGTCGTGCGGGGATCCGGT